>JAFQPR010000076.1 GCA_017411605.1 Clostridia bacterium
CACGGGACCCATTTATGGGTAGTAAGTAATAGATGCATGGCTGGCAGGCCAATCTTAAACGCACTTGTGCGTCGCCAGTAACATTTAGGGTTTTACCCGAAAATGAAATACCCCCGGTTTTACCGGGGGATTTTTATTTTCCGCGAACGAATGGTGGGCTCGAATACAGTGACATTAGCTTTAAAGTCTTGTTTGCTACGCAAACTGACTGTGAATGAGCTACCGTGCGGAGAGTATGCGGTAGTTGATACGCTTTAGTACGAGTCGAAGGTATTCACACGGCTTAACGAAGGGTACCGCCATAAAGGCGGTATGCACGATATTGATTTTAAAGTATCAAAATGTATACTTTTGTTTGAATTTTATATCTTTTTTTGCATATTTTTAATTTAATTATTTAAATGAAGAAATTGTAAAACAATATATATAATGTTATAATTTATATGTAGTGAAGTTATTAATCATATCGGTAATTATAGAGGTATTGATAAACTGTTCAATTTAACTTCGAACGTGAAGTTAAGAAGAAAAGTAAAATAGATACGTAACAATTGTGTTTTAAAGTATCAGTTGTGCTATATATTAGATTGTCTAAAACTGATAAAGCGTTTTTATTAAAATATTACAAATATTATCAAAGTCAAGAAAACGTAAGGTGATTTTCTTGACAATTGTCAAAAAGTGTAGTAAAATGAATTATATAATATATTTTTGAATTTTGGAGGATTTAATTATGGCTTTTAAAGGTACAGCAGGTGGACAGGGACTTGATTATCATGTTGACTTGATTATGTGCATTGATGGCACGAGAAGCATGTATAAAATAATCAACGATGTTAAGGCGAAGGCTCTTTCATTCCATCCTATGTTTGTTGAAGAAATGGAAGCGGCAGGTAAGAGCGTTCAGCAACTTCGTGTAAAGCTTATTGTTTTCCGTGATTATGGTTGTGATTCCGAGCCGATGCTTGAGTCGCCCTTCTTTACCCTTGGTGGTGATATTGATGAGAGTGCAGAGTTCCATGAATTTGCAAGCTCTGTTGAGGCTATAGGTGGTGGAGATATTCCCGAGAACGGACTTGAAGCAATTGCGCTTGCTATGAAGTCTGACTGGTCTAACAGAGGCGCAGTCAGAAGACACGTTATAATGGTGCATACAGATGCTCCCGCACTTGATCTTGGAGTAAGAGCGGGCGCTCCCGGTTATCCCGATGATATTCCTACAAGTCTTCCCGAGCTTCGTGAGCTTTGGGAGAGTCAGGAGCTTGAGGATCGCGCTAAAAGACTTATACTCTTTACACCCGATACTGAGCCTTGGACTAATCTTATCAATTGGTCGCAGACTTTCCATCAGGCATCTGCAAACGCAGGCGTTGATACAACGAATGACGAACTTAAGGAATGCATTCATTTCTTGGTTAAATCTATTTAAGCATCATACATATTATGTGCGTGAAGCGGGTTGTGTGCTGCAACCCGCTTGATTTATTATTAAACTTTAGTTTCGGTCAGGTATTTGTAAACTGTCAAAAAGGAGATAATTATATGAATTCCATACTTTATCATCAGATGAAAAGTGTGATACAAGCTAAAGACGTATATCTTGGAGAGGATGCTTATCCTTATGCCGACGATAGCTTGCTCATCGTTTCGGACGGACTGGGCGGAAGAGGTGGATATCATCACAAAAGATTTTTCCATGATATCCTGGAAGAGGACAAAATATACGATATACTGTTTGCTCCTGTTTTTGAAAAAGAAGTGTCTTCGGAGATAAGATCTTTCATTGTCGGAAGCTTCAGCGAGCTTTACAAGACTAAGGATTATTATTTTACTTTGAAGGAAACCATGAAGTGCAGTGGATATTTCGCCTCCAGGATTATCACTGCAATTGCGCTTTACGAGCTAAAGTATAATGAAGATTTCGAAAAGCAGAAGATATTTGAAGCATTAAGAGCAGTCGATGGCGAGGAGAGAGAGGCTCTTGCGCAGGAATACGGTGACAAACTCGCAATACAGATAAGAAAAAAGCTTGAAAAGGTTGCCGCGCAAGGAAACTTCTTGCTCGAAAGCTCATTTACGGGTGCATACCTTTTGCCCGCAACGCTTACGATAGCGCTTATGGATGAAACTGAGAGTAGTGTTGACGTGCTTTATCTTTGGGCGGGAGATTCGCGTGCGTATATCTGGGACAAGGACGGACTTGCTCAGATTACAGAGGATCAGGAAAAGAACGAGGTTATGACGAACCTTATAACTCTCACAAAGCCGTTTAGAGTTGAAGGACATTTTGCGTCATTCACAAAGCCATGCCTCGTATTTAACACATCGGACGGTATATATAAGAGTAATGCTTTTGAATCGCCCTTGGACCTTGAGTATGAGATAATGCGAACGACCTTGAATATGGACGAAAGCTTTGAAATCACTCCTACCTGCTTTGAAGAAGCTATGAATAATTTTTCTTCGGATCTTAATATTATAGGTAAGCATGATGACAGTAATACCATTGCACTTCGCGCATTTGGTTTTGCTGACTTTGAAGAAGTGAAGAAGATGCTTTCCGACAGGCTCGAGTATATAAAAAGCAATATGCTTACAAGGCTTTCGGATCTGTTTAGCCGCAGCTTTTCCAAAGAGCTTCGTGAGAAAGGATTCGAGCGCGAGGATCAGCTTATTCTTTTGAAGGATGAATTTATCGCTGATGCAGGTGTCAGAGAGCATATTGCCGAGAAGCTTAAGGATAAGTACAAGCCATCAGAGGAAGATGCGTATATCTTCGAAGAAATTCCTATTGAGCCCGAGGTCATACCTTCCGTCGAGGAAGAGAGTCTTCCCGAAACGACTAAAGAGGTTGCTCTACCGGAAGAAAAGCAGGAAGAAAATATCGAAGATGAAAAAACTTCTGAAGTTATTTCCGCGGAAGAGTCGTTGGAAGACGCAGAACCTTTTGAAGATGCTTTGGATACAACAGAGTCCGAAACTGCCGAACTAACTGAAACCGAGGTAAAAGCGGAAGTATCCGATGAGGAAAAAGAGCACATATTAAAAGAAATTAAAAACTTCATCAAAGATAACTGGCTTATAGGCTTAAAATTAACAGAATACGGACTTGCAAAAGACCGTACTATAGAAGGAAAGCAAAAATTCGATGACCTTTGCGCTGAACTTGAAGAAGTTAAAGCATCAAAAGGGAATGACGATCCTGCTGTTATCGAAATTGAAGAAAAGATTAAAGAGTGCAACGACGAAATAACATCAAAGTTTAAAGAAAGCATGATCATTGACATATTGATTCAGTCTATCTTAAATGCCAAAGGTGGACTTTATGCTGAACTTTTGGAATCTTCGTTAGAGTTGAAGAAGCTTGTTTATGCGTATAATGGCAAAACGCTTGAAGCTGCTAAAGACGCAGAAGTAATTATCAATGACAAGACTGTTCCGTCTGTAAAGGTTGAAGAAACGCTCCCCGATGTAACGACGGATACCGAAAACGTGCCTGCTCCCGAGTCGGAAGATATGCCCGACGAAAGCGAGAAGTCCTACGGAGAAGAAACTTCTGCTGTTGAAACTGTTCCCGAAGACAATTCTGCTCCCGAAGAGAAGGCTGAACCTGAAGTAAAGATTGTAAAACGCCTTCGCAAGCCGATAGAATACGTACCCGAATCGGCAATTCTGACATATTGGAAGAGATATTACAGAAAAGAGCTAAATGAGATCTGGGATGAAAAGAAGGATATTATTTCCGCAGAACTCCTATTGAAGGTCACGGAAAAGATTTCGAAAATTGAAGATGAATACAGACGTATAAAAGAAGAATACGATATCAGAGAACAGATTTACACCGAGTATGACAATAACTATAGAAGAGTATACAGGAGAACAAGATTATGATAATTAACGGATACGAATTGCAAGAGTCCTGGCAGGGCGCAAATATGAGCGAAACTGCCAAAGCAATAAAAGGTTCTAAAACTTATATTCTTAAAAAATATACCGAAGTTAAGGCACCCGTAATGGATGAGTCGATGACCGATAGCTTGTTTGAGAAGCTTATGGCTAAATTCAATAGATTTGTTGAATATAGAAAACGTATTAATCAAGCGCTTTCGTCGGTAGCGGTAAGCGGTGGAAATATTGTACCGCCCTGCGATTCATTTATCTATGAAAATACGTTTGTTGAAGCAACAGAGTTTATTCCCGGACTTATGCCCGAGGATGCGGCTTATAGCTTTACAACGGATGAGCTGGTAATGGTTATGAAGACCGTCGTAGCAGCGCTCATCAGTGTTCATTCTCAAAAGATCGTCCATAGTGACCTTAAAGAAGGCAATTTGGCAGTTACTCAGAATTCTGCGGGAGTCAAGGTAGGAAAGCTTATCGACTTTGACAGAGCATATTTTGAGGATGATATTATTACCGAATATGTTGGCGGAACTCAGAATTACATGGCGCCTGAGCTCGTGTATTTATATATAAACGAGATGGCACCCGAAGCGGCGGAATATTTATCTTGCAAGGCGGATGTTTTTTCTCTTGGAATATTATTTCATAAATATCTCACGGGTGGACAATATCCCGAAATTTCGGATATTCCCGAAGGACCTCTTCAAAAAAGAATTGAAAGAGGAGAGGTTATATACTGCGGAGAAGCCTCTCTTATGGAAGCAAAGCTTCACGTAAGTGAAAAAATAAAAGAGAAGTATCTCAGTCATATTATCGCTAATATGATTATTCAGGATCCCGAGCAGCGTATATCGTTAACCGAAGTACTCGATGCTCTTAAGAATAAAACCGTGCTCCCGTTTACAGCTTGCGAAAGCGTTGTTATTGACGGAGAGGATGTAGGCTTTGCAGATCCCTGGCCGGAACATAATATAGAGCTTGACCTTGCCACGCTCGAGAGCAGGGATTATATTTCTCTTGAGCGCATACTCCATAATGGCGATCAGTGCTACAGACTTTATAAGAGATCAGGAACAAAGAGAATACTGACTCTTCAGAATATGCTCATTTTAGATCTGGCTAAGAAAAAGGGCGGAGAAGAGACTCCGCGTTATTCGGTGCGTCCTGTAAATATTGAGCTTGGCGAGGCATCAGTGTGGGAAGAGCACTCTGATTACGATTTTGATTATGAGGCTATTTCTGCTGTAGGATATATCGAAGCGAGAAAAGCTGTTAAAAGCTCGATCAGAGGCTATGCTCTTATAAGAAGTAATGGTACACCGAAGTTCTTTGTATTTGAGAATATGAAGGTACTAGGTTATTTGAAGCTTAAATAATCTCATCGTTCTGAGATAAAAACGTATCTGCGACCGAACGTCGGCTTTACATAAAGATCAAAGGTTGCAGACAAAAATACGGTCGTAAAGAGGATTATATGAGTAGTATTAATGGTTATGAATTGATCTCGGATTGGAAAAAAACAGATTTTTTCTTTGAAGCAAAAGCTAAAGAGGGAGATAAGAAATATTATATAAGAAAGTATACGCAAGACCAAAAAGATGCTAGCGGTACCGATATATGGGAGAGCCGATATTTATTTGACAAATTTTGTGATAGCCGCAGACGAATACTTGTCATTCTCAGAGAGCATAAAGAGGAAATGGCAGTACCCTCCAGATACTTTATGCATAACGGGGACTATTACGAGGTTACAGAAAAAAAGTACGGTTTAGGCGATATAGATGATATCTATAACATGGATGAAGAGCGTATGCACGCCTTTTTCCTAAGCACATCAAGGAAAATTGATGCGCTTCACGGCAAGCGCGTTGTAATAAATCTCTGTAAAAAGAGTATTGTACCGAGAGAAGTCTTTGACGGAGAAACGCGTTCTTTCCTACTGGGTCTTGAATATGCGAGCTTTGAAAGTGATTTTGATTATAGGCGTGTAGTTGATAGACTTGGTAAATATGTTTCTCCCGAGATAGTATCGAGAGCACTTGATACTTCGAGCGGTATACTTTCAGAAAGAGTTACCTCTAAATCGGACGTGTTCGTTTTAGGGCTTATTCTTCATGATTACTTTACAGGCGGTGATATGCCGGAGATAATCTGGGCTAAGACAAAACCCGATGAAGAGCACTTTTCAGGCACTTGCGGTGGTGCGTTATATTATGGCGCATGCCTCAGTATAAGCAGTAAGATCAAGCAAAAATATTTGAGTCACCTGATAGCGAATATGCTTGATCCGAATGCTTCGCAAAGATTAAGCGCAAGGGACGTGATTGATATACTTAAAAGTAAGAGAATCGTCACGATAAGAAGCGACCGAATTTTTATCAGCGAGCGCAGCGGATATTCATCAAGCGATTCCGAAAAAAGCGAAACTGCAAAACCCGTAAAAAAGATCGAAAAAGAGCCCGCAAAGGAGTCCGCTGAAGCATTCTGCGAGCCGTGGGAGAATGATGACATCGAGTTCTGTATTGATGTTTTGAAATCCAGAAAGTATTATAAGGTTGAACGCTTCATAAATGGCGGAGTGGAAATGTATAAGCTGTTTATCGAAGGAAAAAGCATGCCTAAAATAATTACGGCAGTTAATATGAAAAACATAGGTCTGGCAAAGCCCAAAGCTGAAACGCTTCCCGAAGAAAAGGTAGCGGAAGCTGATGCGTCAACTGAAGATTTGCCTGAAGAAAAAGCGGATGCAGAAGACCGTATAGCGGATAGCGATAAGGATAAAAAGAAGGTCGATATCCCCGATGTATGGGAAGAACACAGCGGGTACGTTTTCGATATGACCGAAATATTTGAAGCGAGATATGTAAAGGTCATACCCGAATGCAAATATGACATAAAGGGTTATACCTTGATCACTAACGAAGAACGAGCGCGTTTCTTTAGCTTTGAAATTATGCTATTTATGGGTTATATGAAACTGAAATAGTTTTAATAAAAAAATAAAAATTGGGAGAATTATCAAATGGCATGGGTATGCAGATTCTGTTCGACATCGAATGCTGATACTGATACAAAATGCATGGTATGTGATACAGCTAAGCCGAGTGGAGGACGCTGTACACTTACAAAAAAGAGAGTTGCTGATCTCGGATTGAAAGGGAATATAACCATTCCCGTGGAATTTAATGCTATCGGAGAAGGTGCATTCAAGGATAGGTCTGATATCACGGGACTTTGTATCCACACGGGGATTGAAGTAATTGAAAAAGAAGCTTTTATGAATTGCAAGAATCTTGCGAGCGTAATTTGCGTGCATAAATTGGAATCCATAAAAGGGAAAGCGTTTTACGGATGCTCGTCGCTCCCCGCCGATAAAAGACCTTTGGCAAAAAGAGTTGCGGATGATGCGTTTTCGTTGCCCGAGCCATCTGACGATACGGACTTTTTTGAACCAATTCCAAGACCGAGCCACACCCCCGTGTCAACTTCTGCCTTACCTCCCATAGGAAAATCCTCATATACTCCTACGCCAACACCGATAATACCCCCGAAAAGTACGGTCACCGAGCCCACCATTGGTACGGTCATACCTCCATCGGGAAGAGCTACACCCACTCCCGTGTCAACTACGTACGTCCCTCCCTCGCGAATAACTCCAATAATTGATAGAGGTTCAACCGGAACGTCGAGGAGCAGAACTCATTCCGATACCGCCTCGACAAAGAAAGGCTTTTTCAAAACGGCATTCAAAGCAATTGCTAATACTTGCTCTAAGCTGCTTGAGTGGATGAGATCTCTCGGTGGCGGGCTTTTTACACTAACGCTTATCACACTTATTCTTATACTGTTAATACCTGTTCTTGGAGTGCTTGCGGCAGTACTCGATTTGTCGATTTTCAATAAGATACTAGCTTCGGTAATTGCATTGTATTTAGGTGGATTACTTACAAGTCTGCAGTATCATATTGATGATATGACTACGTATTATTCTTACTATATAATGCCGATAATAAACGGATTACTCACAATTCTTAATGCTGTATTTTTCTTTGTTTTCGGAAGTTGGTACTTACCGTTCGTTATAATGGTAGGAGCATCATTGATAATCAGCACGGCATTTACGGTATATGCCGCATATGATGATGACGAAACCGCGTGGTGCGTTGTTTCGCTGATTATAGCAATTCTTAACATTGCAATGATTGTTTGGGCTATTGTTCATTGAATTGTTTTTCGAAAAAAGATAAACGGATCTAAACGACTTAGGAGGTGTGCAATTTAGCACGGATAGTTATTTATCCGTGCGTTGCTTCGATTATGATATCTCGTGATTACGCAAAGTCTGCCGTTTTGGCAGGTCTTATGGCAAAATCTGCTGAAATCAAAATAGATTACTCCGACCCAATGGGGATCATAAAAGAGGTTCTAGATGAAAATCCAACTCTTTTAGTTTATATCGGGGGTTATTCCGCCTCGGGGCATTCGTTGCTTGGCGGATATACAATAAAGATCAAGTATAAAAATATTGATATTCCAAAAATACGTATATTTTACGCAAAAAACGCTGAAGATGTAAATGATTTTTTACATATTGCTATGGAAAAATATATGCCCGATATAGCAATAGTATCTGATAAGTCGCTTGATGTCGTAGCATTAGTATCTGATTTTTGGAGCTATTACGACGGATTCTACTCAAACTGTATGTCATATAGCTCGTGTACATCTTCCTTTAAGGACAATAAATTCCATCAGTCGGTATTTAGCTTTAAATACCGAATAGGTAGAGTTTTACTCAATATAATGGAGAGCGCCGTTGACCGAGAGGTCGAACGACTTCGCGGCATTTTGTTTTGCAAAGGAATGCCCGATCTGGTTAAGGCATATGTAGCTCATAATTATCTTGCGTCTACGATAGAGTATTGGTATCATGAGGACGCTACCACGTTGGAAGCTAGCCATATGCAAAGCGCATACGGAGGGCTTATTGATCATAAATGCATCTGTCAAGGATATGCAGAGGCATATAAAAGGCTCCTTGATACCGAAGGCATTTTTTGCGACGTTATATGTGGAAAAATAAAAGGATCGCAGGAATATCATGCCTGGAATATAGTCAGGCTTGACGGAGAGAATTACCATGTTGACGTAACGTGGGATTCAAAATCCCGAGGTAAATTCGATTTTGAGTACTTCTGCCTTTCGGATAACTCGATAAAATCGAAACGGTATTGGACGAGGCGAATGAATCTCGTTTGCCTGTCTGAGCGTGATATTGCCGAAGCTGCGCGGGCAGATATCAGAAGAAATAAAACGAGATACATCTCGTATGGCGTAGATAAAAATTATCTTGTTTGATTGGAGAATTATTATGAGTGACACTAAAATGGTAAAAGCGCGTTGCCGTGCTACTAACAAATATTTTGGACTCGAAGTAAAGCAGGTTGGCAGAGAATACAAGGTGGTAGATTTCATACCTCTTTCCACCGAGGAAAGCGCACTGCTTTGCAGTGAGGTTAAGCAGAGCTCGTTCTATACAAATGATAATCTTATTCCGTGCCAAAAGTGCGGCTCAAGGAAGATCGGCGGATGCGCTCATATAAAGGATTCAAAAAGCTGCAGTGTTCCGTATAATTTTCAGTGCGCCTATTGCAGTCAGCTTCAAATAGATTACAGTGTACCGAAGAGAGTAGCGGGAAGGCGCGACGGCGAGCTTATAACACTTACTCAGGGACAGGTTGTAAAAATAAGCTTTGCAAACGATGAGCCTCTTACCGAGCTCTACGTTCATCTGGGATGGGATCCCGCTGTTCAAGGCGAGAACATTGACGTAGATAGCTCTGTTGTTGTAAAAGGCAGCTCGGGATACGAGCTTGTATATTTTGTTGAAAAGGAGCATCCGTCGGGATGCGTTGTGCACCACGGAGATAATCTGACAGGTGTTGACAGAGGCGGAAATCTAGACGATGAAAACATTTCTATCTATCTTGACGAGGTGCCGAAAAACCGTGACGAGATTTATTTTGTGCTGAACATTTATAAATGCTCGGAAAGGTGCCAGAAGTTTGGGCAGATACAGAATATGTACATAAGAATCTCCGATATAAAAACAAGAAAACCGCTTATCGAGTATAAGATGGATAGAAATTATGGAAATTATACCGCTCTTATTATCGGAAGAGCCTTCAGAACGGGTAATGAATGGAGCTTTGAGGCGATAGGCAAAGGCTCTTATGCAAAAGATATCTATCAATTGGTAGGTGAGATTAAAAATCAGTAATTCAAAGCTTATTTTAATTTGAATTCGGCTGAAAATCAAAAAACTCTTGCAGGTGAAATTTTCTGCAAGAGTTTTTTGATTTAATGTATTAAATTATTTAAAAACTATGGTCAGATAACGCTTTTTAAATATTCGATATCCTCATCCGTTGTAGCCCAGCTTGTTGCAAAGCGCACAGCTTGATGAGAGTCATCGCATCTTTCCCAAATCTCAAATCCAACCTTGTCGCGCAGTTCTTCAATCTTAGAGTCGGAAAGAATAATAAACTGCTGGTTGGTCGGAGAATCGATAAAGAACTTATATCCCTTTTCTCTGAAAACGGATTTCAAGGCCTCCGCTTTTTCAATAGCATTTTTGCTTATTTCAAAATATAGTCCATCTGTAAAAAGCGTGTCAAACTGAACTCCGAGAAGGCGTCCCTTTGCCAAAAGCGCGCCGTTCTGCTTTATAGTTGTCAAAAAGTGTCTGGGAGTATTATTATGAGTGAACACAACAGCTTCTCCGCAGAGCGCCCCAACCTTTGTACCGCCTATATAGAAAACGTCGCAAAGTCTTGCAATGTCTGAAATAGTAACGTCTGTGTTATAACTCATAAGTCCATAACCAAGGCGTGCACCGTCAAGAAACAGGGGAATGCTGTATTCTTTGCAAATACCGGATAGTTCTTCAAGTTCGGAAAGAGTATAAAGAGTACCATATTCGGTCGGATGGGAGATGTAGAGCATTCCCGGGAATATCATATGCTCGTATGAGCCGTTGTCGTAGAAGTCCGAGATGAGCTTTTTTACGTCTGAGGGGCGTACCTTTCCGTCATAACCCGGAACGGCAAGTACCTTATGTCCCGAAGCCTCAACCGCGCCCGATTCATGCACGTTTATATGACCTGTAGTAGCAGAGATAACGCCCTCGTAGTTATGTAGCATGGAATCAATAACAATTCTGTTTGTCTGAGTACCGCCAACGAGAAAACGCACGTCAGCCTCGGGCGCGCCGCAGACCTCGCGTATCTTTTCTGCAGCGCTCTTTGTGTAATGATCGTTGCCGTAACCTTTTTCGTACTCCATATTTGATTTGATAAGATTTTCGAGTATTTTAGGGTGTGCCCCCATAATGTAATCGCATTCGAATGATATCATAATTACCTCTTAAAATAGTTTTTATAAGATTTTGTGAATGTTTTCCGTTGCGTTTTCGGAAAACTTATGCGGAGTAACCCCCATGAGCTTTTTAAAGGTAGCGGCAAAATAACTGCAATCGTTGAAACCGCAAGCAAAAGCAACGTCGGTTATAGAGGTTTTTTTTTCGCTTAGCATACGCTCTGCATTTTTTATTCGCACGAGTGCAATGTATTCGGATATTCCAAAGCCTGTGATCTCTTTGAATTTTCTTGAGAAAAAGCTTTTACTAAAACCGAATTCCAATGAGAGCTCCGAGAGGGAAATATTGTTTGCATAGTTCATGTTAATATATTTTACGGCCGCCTGCATGATCTGTGAATAACCGTCAAGCTTTGTTTCCGCATTTTTTATATCACTTCTGGAAAAAAGCACGAGCAGCTCGGTTATATACTGGATTATCATAAGCTCTGAGTAGCTGTCGCTGCGGACTTGCTCGGATTCGATTTTTTTGAATATACTTTCCACCTCGAAACCGTCGCGCTCGGATAGCTTTATAACTTTTTTTTGGAACGCAGCAAGAAGATTCGGTGAGGATACGTATTTCTCGGAGAAGTTTATAAGAAGTCTTTTTGTTCCGTCATTTCCGTATGAAGTGTTATGAATGACTCCCTTCGGTATAAGCACCACGTCGTTTTTTGAAACTTCAAAAAACTCGTCGTTTATAATATAGCGCATATTTCCTTCGCAGAGATAATATATTTCATAAAAATTATGAAAATGGCTTGTCATCATAATTGATTTTGTTGTATGCGCCCTGCTGATTAGAAGATCCTTCATTATTGCACCTTTGCGTTTTTTCTTTAGTATAGCACATATAAATAATATAATCAAGCAATATTTTTTTATTTTTAAACAAAATAAAGAAAAAATTAATAGAAAGTAAGAAAAAATTGTTATATATTAGAGTTGTAATAGAAAAATCATAATATAAATCGTGATTATGCAAAGGTACTCTTTGACGAGATGATAAAAAGCACTAAGTCATATCTTACAATGTATAAAGTATAAAGAGGTGAAAATATGAAATACGCAACTCCGGAAAGCCGCGGCATACCTACCGAGGTTATAAAAAGATACGTTGATCACTTGAACAATTCGTGTCTTTCCACTCATGATGTAATTATAGCTCGCGGTGACGATATTGTTTTTGAGAAATACTGGGAGCCGTTTGACAGTGAGTTCCTTCATAGAATGTACTCCGTAACAAAGAGCTTCGTAGCAATTGCTCTCGGTTTTTTGGCAGATGAGGGAAGGGTTGATCTCGATGCCCCTATTTCTGTATATTTTCCTGAAGAAAGTGCCAAAAGTCCCGACGAAAATGTAAGAAAACAAACAATTCGTCACATGATGGGTATGCGTACCGCGTATCCTAAAGGAGCGAAGAATTGGTTTAGCCAAAGATGCTCTGACCGCGTTCTTGAATACTTCACCGATATGACGGGTGCTCAGTATCCTTCGGGAACGCTTTTCCGATATGATAGCTCGGGCTCATTTGTTCTCGGTGCTCTTGTCGAACGGGTCACGGGAAAAACTATAACGGAATATCTTTATGATAAGTTCCTATGTAAGCTTGGTGTAAAGGGCGCGTATATGTTAAAATGTCCCGGAGGTCATAGCTGGGGAGATTCCGCCCTTCTTATGCGTCCGATAGACCTTCTCAAGGTTGGAAGATTTATGCTTAACGGCGGCTCTTGGGAAGGCGAGCAGCTTTTGTCACGGAAATTTGTTGAAGAGGCAACCTCTAATCTTGCTTCAACCGCATCCTACGGCTGGGACAATCTCAGTGAGCTTGGATACGGTTATCTCATCTGGAGAACGAAGAACAATTCATTCTTCTTCAACGGTATGGGCTGCCAGTTTGCTATCTGCTGCCCCGATAAGGATGTTATTCTCGTTTATAACGGCGATAATCAAGGGAATGACCTTGCAAAGAGCAAAATTATTGACGGCTTCTTTGATATAGTGTATAATAATATCACCGATGATGTATTACCCGAATATTGCGGCGAGCCGCTGGCAGAGCAGAAGCTCTTCACGCTTAAAGGTAATTATTCCTCGCCTCTTACAGATAAAATTAACGGTAAAAAATACGTTCTTAAGCAAAATCCCATGAAGATAAGCGAATTTACTCTTAAGTTTGAGGGGAATCGCGGCAGCTTCACGTACGTTAATGCGACGGGAGAGAAAACAATCAACTTCGGCTTTGGCGAGAACGTATTTGAGAAGTTCCCCGAGGACGGGTATTCGGACGAGGTAGGCTCTGTGAGAGCCCCGGGTAACAAGTATAACTCCGCAAGCTCTGCGAGCTTCCCGACGGAAAACGAGCTTCTCATAAGAACGCAGATTATTGATAAGTATTTCGGTAACCTTGCGATACTCTTTAGTTTCCGAGATGATATAGTTTCTCTCGAAATGAGAAAATGCGCCGAGGACTTTCTTTCCGAGTATTCGGGGATAGCAACGGGAAATTTGGCATAAGGCTTTAGGTCGAGATTTGAAAGGGAAGAGTGCAATAGTATGAAAAATGTAATTCAGTTTGGAACGGGAGCGTTTCTCAGAGGCTTCTTTGATTGGATGATATCGGAAGTATGCAATAAAACCGATTTCAAATCAAAAATAACGGTTATTCAGTCTACTTCACGAGGACTGGCAGATGCTATTAATTCTTCTTCGGAATATACTCTTTATGCAAGAGGTATAGAGGCAGGAGAGCCGATAGTTAAAAAGTATCAAATAGAAACTCTTGATAAATGTATCGTTACGTCCTCCGACTATGACGCGTTCCTTGCGCTTGCGAATGATGAAAGCTATAAATATATAGTTTCAAATACTACCGAGGCAGGAATTAAATACGCGCCCGAGGATACGAAGGATGCTCCCGCGTCATCCTTCCCGGGAAAGCTTACTCAGCTCCTTTACGCAAGATTTGAAGCGGATCTTGACGGCTTTACGGTTTTGCCATGCGAGCTGATAGAAAATAACGCAGGCGAGCTTAAGAAAATAGTTCTCCGCTATGCCGAAGAATGGAATCTCGGAGCAGAATTTGCGGAATGGGTAGAAACAAAGAACAAGTTCTGTAATACATTGGTAGACAGAATAGTTACGGGTTATGATGAAAGTATGGGGGAAAGCAATCCTCTCTCTAATACTTGCGAGCTTTATCATCTCTGGGTGATCGAAGGTACGGACGTAGGAATTCCGTTTAGAGAGGCAGGACTTAACGTAGTGTATACCGACGATCTTGAAAAGTACAGAACACGTAAGGTACGTATTCTCAACGGCGCGCATACGTCCCTTATTCCGTATGCTCTCCTCGAGGGTGAGGAAACCGTTCTGGATGCTATCAGCAACCCTGAGCTTAAAGCGCATCTTAAAGGATGTCTGTCTGAGGTTTTACCAACACTTTCAGAGCTTTATACAGAGGACGAGCTTAAGAACTATATGAATGAGGTCATAGAGCGCTTTACCAATCCATATATAAAGCATAAATGTCAGGCAATAGCGCTTAATTCCGTAAGCAAATTCAAGGTACGCTGTCTACCGTCCATAAAGGCTTATTATGAAATTTACAATAAGCCGCCGCAGCACTTATCAGTTGCGTGCGATAAGCTGATAGAATTCTATAAAAAGGGTACTCCGTGCGACGATAACGAGCTTATAGAGTATATAAAATCTCACACGAGAGAAGAGATTCTTTCGTCGGGCAGGGTATTTGGAGAAGATATTTCAAAATATATTGCAGGTTAAGAGAATGTTAATTCATAAAAGTGATAACGTAGATATCAATCTTGAAAACGGGCATAAGTACGCCTGTAAAAGAATAAAAAAAGGCGAAGCGGTAATAAAATACGGAATGCCAATAGGCACCGCAACAGAGGATATACCTCAGGGAGCTCACGTTCATACCCATAATATGAAAACAAGCCTGAGCAGCACACTTGAATATGAATATAACCCCATAGCGTGTGAAGTTAAAAAGGAAGGAAAAGAGTTTTTCTTCCTAGGCTATGAAAGGGAGAACGGGAATGTCGGCATACGCAACGAGGTGTGGATAATACCTACTGTGGGTTGCGTAAATAAGGTAGCAGAAAAAATAGCGAGGGAAACGGGCGCTAAAGCGATAACCCATCCCTTTGGCTGCTCTCAGCTTGGCGGCGACCATAGATACACTCAGAATATTCTTCGCGGACTTGTAAATCACCCGAATGCTGCGGGCGTACTCGTTCTCGGACTGGGCTGCGAGAATAACAATATAGCGGAATTCAAAAAGCAGCTTGGAGAATATGATGCGGCACGTGTTAAGTTTTTGCAGTGCCAGGATTCAAATGATGAAATAGAAGAGGGGATAACTCTTGTCCATGATCTGATAGAATACAGTAAGCATTACGCAAGGCGGAAAATCCCCGTATCAAAGCTGAAAATCGGTCTTAAATGCGGTGGAAGTGACGGTTATAGCGGTATCACCGCAAATCCCGCGGTAGGTGCCGTAAGCGATATTCTTATCTCGAACGGTGGCACGTCAATAATGACCGAGGTGCCCGAGATGTTCGGTGCCGAAACTCTTCTTATGGAACGGTGCGCAAGCCGCGAGGTGTTCGATAAGCTTGTGCGAATGGTTAACGGATTCAAGCGTTATTTCGAGAGCTACGGCCAACCCGTGTATGAAAATCCATCTCCGGGAAACAAGGCGGGCGGTATCACAACTCTTGAAGAAAAATCGCTCGGATGTGTTCAAAAAGGCGGTCACGGTCCCATAGTTGACGTGCTCTTTAACGGTGACACTGCAACTAAAAACGGACTTAACCTTCTTGACGGTCCGGGTAATGATATTTGTGCCATAACCAACCTTACGGCGGCAGGCGCTCATATGATTCTCTTCACGACAGGCAGGGGAACTCCGCTCGGAGCGCCAATACCAACATTGAAGATAGCGACTAACCGTGCCCTCGCCGAGCGTAAGTCCTCGTGGATCGACTTTGATGCATCATCTGCTCTCGAAAATATGGCGGACTGCGCTGACGCGCTGTTCAATCTTGTAATCGAGATAGCCTCGGGTAAGGACACAAAAAACGAGATCAGCGGTTATTCGGAAATTGCGATTTTCCATGACGGTGTAACGCTTTGATAAGAATAAACAATTGACAATAAAAAAGAATACATAAAAGAGAAAAGCTTCCAAAATGCCAACTATTATACGCATTTTGGAAGCTTTCCTCTTTTGATTTTGATGAATTGCATTTTATTCAATAATATTGGTTGTAATATAATCGATACCCATATCGATAAGTTTCTCTGCATCTGCGACTTCGTCGACGGTCCATACGTTGACAACAGCTCCGATCTCATGGCATTTGTCAAGCAGCTCCTTGGTAACCGCTTTATAGTATATATCGAGATCGTACTTATATTTCGCGAGAATATCAACGAGATCCTCGGGTACCTTAGCGCCGATAAGGAACTGGACTTTCTGTTCGGGATTCTTTTTCCTTATAGCGTGAAGGTTTTCGATAGAGAATGAGATGAAGACCGTTTCTTCGATGTAGCCGAGCTCGGCTATCTCGTCATAGATAGCATAAACGTCCTCGTCCGGCATTCTGTTCTTGAGTTCAAGAACGGCAATCTTACCGTACTTCTTGCAAATGCCGATATATTCCGCGAGGCTCGGCATATGGAGATCAACGCGAGTCTTACCCGTTTCCATATCATAGAGTGGAATTGCGCGAAGTGTGTCGAAATCACTCTCCTCGATAACGATATCAACGCCGCTGACGCGCTTTGCGTTATCGTCGTGAGTAGCAATGATTTTTTTATCCTTTGTGACGTGAACGTCGGTTTCTATGCCCCAATAGGAGCGATTTCCCGAGGCGATATACGCCGCTATGGTATTTTCTGTCTCAAGCCCCTTCGCGCCCATATGCGCGACCATTTTTGTATGCCCGTGGCTCTTAAGCTTTTTTGTGTCAATCATAATTTGTATCTCCCCAAAAATTAATTTGAAAGTCCAATATCCGAAAGAAGCTTTTGCATATCGTCAGCCTTATCTGAGGATATTGAGCTGTTATACTTTAATTCATTAACCGAACGTTTCATTCCACCGCAAAATATTAGCTTGAACCATCTTCGGACTTCCATGAACGGAGTTAACCATTTGTGTTTTTGAAGCACAGGATAGTGGAACTTTATCTCGTCATATGGAATAAATATTCTAGACATTGCGTATTTGAACTTACCGCCCTTTTTCTGTTGTTGCACGGCAACTCTGTTCTCGTTATTTCCGTAAACTCCGCCATAGAGAATATAGTTTTCCATTTTCAAAGAAACGTCATCTTTTTTTGCTGATTCAAACCATATTCTGCTGAGTTTTCTTGCGGAGTTTGCAAACTTTAATAGTCCGCCGCGTTCGAGCAAATTATCGCGTGCGGAAATATCCGCGTCTTTGATATTATCCAATATCCAAAGATCGATGAATGGTCTGATACCGCAACCGCCGTTTTCAAAGTGCTTTGCCATGTGAGCAATGTGATAAAAATAAAACATTTCATCATTCATATCGTAGCAATGCCCAAAGCCTTGCCTCAGCGTTGTACAGTTCCATACCGAGCTTAAAACCGATGAGGATTCATTTGCTATACCGTCTTCAACGAGATTGTAATGAAGTTCAACGTGGATACCGCCTGCGGAAAAGAGCGAAATATCGTGCGAGCCTTTGCCGTGATATGTATACTCGTGCTCATGAGTAAGCAGCTTTACAGCCCGCTCGGTATCTTCATCGTGAACGAGAATATCTATATCGCAGCTAGTTCTCATCCATCCCTCGGGATAGTATTTACGGATAACCGAGCCCTTCAGCGGGATAAAATCTATCCCTGCGCCTTCAAGTGCTTCGCAGAGGACTTCGTATTCATGGCTCAACTGCTTATACCTAAGAACAGCTTTAAAAATGCCGTTTTCGGAGTTGTCGGCAGAGATAGAATTTTTCTCAAGAGCATAAGAGATCAAATGCCCGAGATCGTGATGCTTTGCGATCTTAAATACATCGCGAATAGTATCTCCCGAAAGCGAAGTCTTTTCGCTATCGGTAAGCTCGTTGCCACAAATCGCAGAACGCAAAAGGGCAAAGAGCAATTGCTTTGTTTCTTGATTCATAGCAACCTCCTTTTTTATTATGCATTAAAAGAAATGATTAAATTATTCTTTTTTACCATTATTTAATTCAGCTTTAATTTGCGAAGTGCTAATTTCCGGTGTCCTTGGAATATATATAACTTCGCAACCTTCATCTTTTAAATAATCAAATTTACCTTTCCAATCGTCGCCTATAACAAATGTATCTATATGATATTCATGTATATCATTTCTTTTCTGTTCCCAGGTTTCTTCGGGAATTACCAAATCAACATATCGAATGGATTCTAAAAGAGCTTTTCTTTGCTCATATGTAAAGTAGCTTTTTTTCTTTTTTTCATTCCAATTAAATTCATCTGTAGATACGCAAACGATCAAATAATCACCTAATTCTTTTGCACGCTTAAGTAAATTAATGTGACCGTAATGAAGCAAGTCAAATGTTCCGTATGTTATAACTTTTCTCATGTAGTATCCCCTTTAATTATCGATATTTAGCTGTAAAATGATGATGAGTTATTTGCTTATCCTTGGGCGGTAATTTCATATAGTCTTTATAAAGTTGAGTCAAATATTGATGATACTCAGTAGTAGCATTAAATTCTTGTTCTTCGAATTTAACAGTTGAATACGTTTCCACAAATGATTTTGGAAACATTTCTATTATACCATATGCTCCGCCGGACATATAAACATATTCCGATTCGTCATAATTATATTGCTTTGCCAGCGTTTCGTATTCCTGCTGGAATTTATGTAAGCTTGCTTTTTTATTTCTAAAATACAATAAAAGATTTTTCGTATACTTAATTAGATTTTTTCTAAGTCGAGGTTTAAGCAAAGCAAAACTATTTATTCTTTTTCTCAATCTGAATAGTTTGTTAAAATGATTATCGCGAGTATCGCTATCAGATGGCATACCCTCTATGGGGAAAATGTCAATGTAAACGCCCATATCTTTGATAGGCTGACAATTGTGCTCTTGAAGTATTGTTTTGCTATCAACTATTTTTGCAAAATTATAATAATAGTCATCTTGATTAGGTGAGAGAATTTTGTACTCATTATCGGTAGTTTGTAATATATCAACTAGCTTATCGAAATCCGGTCGTGGCATCATAATGTCAATGTCATCATCCCATGGAATAAATCCTCTATGACGGATAGCACCCAACAATGTACCACCGCATAAAGAATATCTAAGATTGTTGTCTTTGCAAACCTTATCAATATATACTAAAATGTTAAACTCTATCCTTTTGATTTCTTCAAGTTCAATCTCTTTCATTATATTATCTCCTTAGAACTCTTTTTACGAGAGCTTTAATTATATCTTTGTACAATATTGAGTATATTATCAGTGCAATTGCTCCAACTATTATTGAAGTAATAATAGCATATAAAACCCACATCATGAATGTATTGATAGCATTATAATTGAATATAGCTTTACAGATTACGATGGAAGTTAGTGCTATTATAGAACTTACGAGTAACATTTTAGAAGCTTTAGATACAGGTCTATATATCACGTTTTTAGAAAGAAATAATACCTCAAAAATATATCTTGTCAGCATACCGATTACAGTTCCGATAGCGACACCTAAAATGCCTAGCTTAAAAATGATTACTAAAACTAAAGATGCAGTGAGATTGGTAATGCATTCAAGTATAGCACCGAGTTGCGTTTCTTTGAATTTGTTTGCGTTGGTTGAAATGGTACTGTAAATACAACGGAAGCAATATATTGCTTCTGCTATTATAAGCACGTATCCAAAAATCGGCTGAATATAGTTTGTATCTGTCATATCTACGGTGTAAATTCTAACAAATGGGATTAAGAGAAGTGCAGTAATCGTGTATAATACTGTTGCTAATCCACCTTGAATAAGCTCGAATTGATTAACCGTTTTATTTATATGTTCTTTATCATTGGATTCAATGAGATTGCCTAAACCTGCAGCGGCACCTGTGGAAATTGAAGTAATAATTTTTTCAATACCGAAAATAATTGCACCGTATACGTTATATACTGACACAAGTGCTGTTCCAACGAAAATTGTCAGAATTGCTGCATCAGTATTTGTATGTATGTAGAAAGCGAAATGGTGAAGCATACCGTTCCAGCGCTGATTTAATGCTGTATTGTCGGGAGTAGCATTTTTATTTAAATTATAATGCTTTTTTACATATAGTGTGTAGAAAAGAGGTCTTAGCAGTCCAATAATAGCCATTGACAGATAGATTAAACGAATATCTGTTTTGAAACTAACGAGTATTAGAGTAACAAAGATATTTACGATAGTATATACGATGCTTACAATATAATTGATTCGTATTTTTTGATCTGCTGAAAGCAATGAAGCATAGGGGAGAGAAACGAAATATTCCGCAAATGTGCTTACACTCAAAATTAAAATCAAAGAAATGATATACGGTTTCGCTACGCCTGTTTTTGCAATAAAAGGATAAAAAGCACACAGGGCGGCTACGTAAAAAACAAAAATTATTCCTATTCTTCTGTAAAAACGTTTTTGCTCATTGATAATTCCCGAAATACCATCTATATCTCCTTTTGAGAGGGGCTTATACAAAGAAGCTCTGAATATACTGCCAACGCCTGCTTCAAGTAAAGATATGTATGTAAGAAATTGCGCGATAGAGGATATTAAGCCATTAACGTCAGAGCCGTATGCGGGAATAATTATGCGTGGCAATATTAAACCTTTAATAAACACTACAATTTGTAATACAAGTGAAAAAATTATATTTAACATTGCATTTTTTGTACGGTTATTTTTCATTCGTTCCCCCCTCCCGCAAAAGTTTAAATTAAAAATTTGTTATCTTTTGATTTACTTTGCTAAAAAATCTTTATTATACGATTCTAGCTATTAACCAAATCAAAGAATACATTTTGTTTTTTAAAAAGAAGAATAATACTTTATCTTTGAAAGTAAAACCTTGTTTATTTAATGATTTAATTCGACCATATTCGATTTTTGAGAAATTATCTTTTATAATGCTTTTAAATTCTTTTATAGAGTTTGTTGCGCGTGCGGATGTTATTAGATAATTTTTCATTCGGTATGCGAGATAAAATGAAATTTGCTCTGAATGTGAAGGCATCATTTTATCCAAGTAATTAATCAAAATTTTATCATTTTTAAAATCATCTTTTCTAAAAGTATTAACGATTGACGATGGATTGTTCCTGTAGTAATACCCGACATATTTACTGACGTAAACCGATTTGCAACAGAGGATCAAAGGCATTGTAATAGCCATATCCTCTCCAAGAATAATATTTTCGTAAAGATCATTTAAATGCTTTTTTATCAAATCTTTTTTATAGCACTTGTTCCAAAGAGCATAGGTTATAACGCCTAAGTTAATATTTTTAATTTTAGATGAATATATTAACTCTTTTTTTATGTCATCTAACTTTTTGCCGATGTATAAACCTTCATCTGCATAATTTTGTAAAAGAGTTTGAGTAGAATCATTAAAGCGCATGCAATCCATTACCGAAACGTCAGGATTATAAGTTTCAATAATGTTTGAAAAAGTTTCTAAATAATGTTTGTCAATGTAATCATCCGAATCAACGAAACAGATATATTCACCTGATGCATTTCTAAGACCTTCTTTTCTTGCAGAATGGGCACCGGAGTTGCTTTTATGTATGACTTTTATTCTATTATCTTTCAATGCATATTCATCGCAAATTGTCGGGCAATTATCAGGTGATCCATCATCAACTAAAATAAGCTCAAAATCTTCGTATGTTTGAGCGAGGATACTATCTATGCATTGATTTAAATATTTTTCAGCCTTATAGACTGGTATTATTATGCTATACATCACGAAAATTTCCTTTGTTTTAATTTGCCATTGCTAGCACGAAAATGAGGGATAGCTATTTCCTGTATTTCAATATTTTTGCCGGATTACCACCAACGACCGCATATTCCGGTACGTTTTTCGTAACAACAGCGCCTGCGCCAATAATAGCTCCATTTGAAATCGTTATACCAGGGAGAATGATGACGTTTGCACCAATCCACACGTCATCGCCTATTATAACAGGCTTTTCACATGACATTCCTTGGCGGTTCATGGGGATATCGGTTTTGTCAAACGCATGATTTTTGGTGAAAATAGAAACGTTTGGTCCCATCATAACATTATTTCCAATTAAGGTTTTTCCTGAGATTCTGCAATTAATACCAAGTCCGGAATTGTCACCAAGCTCCACGGAATAAGCGAACTCTGCATTCTTTTCGATATTTACGTTTTTTCCGCATTTTGAAAGTAAACATTTTCCACAAAAAGCGCGTATTTTTCGTTGACCGATATTGATCTTGTATGATTCGGGCAAATGTTTGGCAAATACATAAATCAATTTACCGAGAGCACGTTTTATTTTATTCATCTATATTCCTCATTTCACCTTGTCCTCGTATATTTGGCATGCACAATCCAATCAATATTAGAGGAAACATATAATTAAATAAACCTGCAGCAGGAACTGTGCACATCATTATAAATGTGGCAACAAAAGGCAGAAAATCTGATAGTTTTCTTGACGGTTTATCCGATCTGTAGGAAATAATTAATACTATGATCAAGACGAACATAATCAATCCACCGCCAAAAAGGAATTGCAATGGCATACAGTGAACGTTGCAATTATATAGTCCTACACCAAAGAGCATAGTGATTATGCTACCGCTCCATTTTTTCCAGAAATCTTGTATAAGTGTAATTCTTCCGTTAGCTGTAGCCATATCAGAATCCTTAAAACGAGACAAAGCAGCTTCTAAGACATTTGGCATACAAACGACTAAAAAAATTAAGATTGCAATTATTGCAATGCCGGTAAATATTGCACTTTTGAAATTCTTTTGAGTAAGCATATATATAAATGCCCATGCTATAAAAACTATAATAAAAGTTCTTGATAATCCTATCAAACATATGACAAGTTGAGTAAACAAAAAGACGGACAGGAATACTTTTATAATAGCTTTAGTTTTAGGTTGGAAAATAAATGGGAATGCGATAGAAATTGATGCAATAGAAAACATTCCGTAGAAATTTGGGTCGGCGCTAACGTTCATAGTTCCTTCATCAACATAATCTACATTACCGGAACCTAATCTGAATGATGATGACATTAAGTCCGCAAAGTCGTACACTTGTAATGTACTTACAAGCATTATAAAGCCTAATGCCGCAACACCCGCAGAATACATCAATATCATCGGAAGAACTTCTAAATCTTTCTTCAAGGTAAACAAAACCAGTATAAGTATAATACCGACAACGAACATCATCGGAACAATTCCTGAAGCTCCGGTTGCTAAATTTTGAGCGAATGTGAACACAGCAAGCACTATAGAAAGTATAAAACTCGATGCTCTGAACTGTCTTATTTCAATACTCAGTCGAACGATGAGTACAAGCGTCATATAATTTCCCGGGAGGCCTACATAGAGAGGGAAGAGAAAACAAAATAGATATATTAAATGATTTGTTTTCATGTATAATGCGCATATGCAGATAATACCGAAAAATATGTATTTGTTAATTCCAACAGAATATGAATCTCGCATCATTAAAAGAATAAAAAAGACAAATCCCCATATGAAAATTGATAAATACGAAAAATCTTTAATTCGTGGAATTTTTACTGCATTACTTGATTTTATCATACTACTCCTCAGTATTTGCTGCATAAGCTGTCAAACTGCTCCATGCAAACTTTATTATTTGGTTTATTGTTCACATGGAACTTTTCGTTACTTGATAATATTCTGTACAGCATATCATAGATGGCTTCGTCGTTGTTTTCGCAAACAATTCCAATACCACGTTTTTCTATCATTTCAACGGCGGACAAAGTATTTGTTGTTAATACCGGAACGCCAAGTGTAAACGCTTCATCAAAAACGATCGGTGCTGCTTCATGATACGATGGCAAAAGAAAATAATCTGCGTTTTTGACAAATCGGTACGGATTTAACTGCTCACCGTCTAAGATGATGTTTTCATTAAGAGAATGACGGGTAATTTCTTCCTCAATAGCATTTCTCATCGGACCGTCACCAACAATGCGCCATTCGAAATCCAAACCGCAGCTTTTTAGTCTGCTGAAAATAGGAATACAACGAAGAATGCCTTTTTCTTCGCTTAATCTTGCTACTGTAACAATGGTCTTTTTTGTATAAATGAGGGGATTTTTTGCCGCTAATCGTTCTATTTCGTTGCAATCGCAGAAATTATATACCGTTTGAAGTTTCTCGGAAACATCAGGTACAATTTCTGCAAAACGTTTTGCAACACTTTTGGATACAGCTGCAATGCGGTCAAACTTTTTGTAAAGTTTTCTGTTGCGCTTTGTGTTGCCGCCGTATGATCCAAAATCGCAATGAACAAAAGTGATTTTCTTCTCTGCCGTAGTGCAGTTCAAAACAATTTCATTAGTAAGGTTGCAGAATTGATGATCTTCTATAGGTTGAGAATACGAAATAGCAACGTCGTACTTTTCATCAATTTTTCCAAAAAGCTTGCAGAACACCGAAGAAGGAAGTGCTTTTGTGAAACATTTACTCCATAGTGACATTATCATTCTGAAGATGTAATACTTAATTCCTTGCTGTTTACATTCACTAAGGGATTGTTCCGTAGCAATAGCGTAGGGATTTTCAGGCAAAATCTTTATATTATTTGGAACGAGCTCAAGAAAAGCACCTGTCTTTTTGCAACAAAAGAGCGAAACATCGTACTCGTTATTTTTCGAAAGCGTTTTTAAAAGTTCAAGCAAAGACTTTTGTATGCCTCCGACACGCATGTGATTTGTTACAATTAGAATCTTCATTGTACCTCCAACAATTTGCCATTAAAAGTTATTTTTATATCATCGATTTTTTTTGTTTATCATAATATATGTTAATAATGGCAATGCCATCTTTTTTTTCATCATCCAATGAACAATCCTATATTTTTTCCCGTTTCCTTTATAGTTCATTATCGCGTTATGAAATTGTTCATCACGAAGAATTTTTCTGATGTTTAGGTAAGGATTTTTACTTCGGGATTCATTTTTGATAGATTCATATGCAATATATACTAAAAGATTGTCAAGTTCAATGTTTGCTGAATTATTTTCATCTCCACCCACTTTTTTATATTCGGAGATTTTTTTCTCTAGTATACAAAACATATTAATGATATTTTCTTTATACCTATGTGATAGACTTTTTGTGTTTCTCAATTGATAGTTGTAAAAAATCTGCGGAAGACATACTACTGTTCGGCATTTTAACAAGGCGTCCATACAAAACACATAATCTTCATACATGCTTAAAGATTCATTCATATAGATATTGTTTTCAACAATTGTAGTACGGCGTATAAGTTTGTTACATAATGAACTTATATAATTTGAGGAAAAAAGTTCCTTATACTGATGCTTGAACTCATGCGAATTGAAAATAAGAACTGTGCTGATCTTTTTTGAAATAATCTTATTTTCTTCGGTGAAACAAAAATTCATTCCTCCGATAACTATATCTGCATCATACGTCATTTGTGCTTCTATTGCGTTAAGAAGTGCGTCCTTTTCCAAGATATCGTCACTGTCCATGAACCAGATAAATTCACCCAATGCTTTTTTAACGCCAAAATTACGTGATGCAGATACTCCATGATTTTGACGGTCATAAACGGTAATATAATCATATAGTTTTGCATACTCATGACAGATACTACTGCTGTTATCTGTAGAACCGTCATTTACTAATATAATTTCTATTTGTTTATATGATTGGTTTATGATAGAGTCCAACATATCAGGTAAAAAAAGTGCAGCGTTATAAACCGGAATCACTATACTGATCATTATATATTCCTATCTTATTTGGCACATACAGCTTTTAAGTATGTTGTCAAAATATGTTCTTTGTATGATTTAGGATCGTTAATAATTAAAGATTTTGCTTTAGTATTGTTGTTTAATGTGGAATGAATAGCATTATTTGTTACTATATCAACAGCTTTTTTCGCTAAAATATCATCGTCATCGCTCAAATATCCATTTTCGCCATCTGTAATCAAATCACAAAGGCCGTCGGTTGGCGTACTAACAATCGGAACTCCAAGTGCCATTGCTTCAAGAGCGCACATAGGTGTGCCTTCCCAGCGAGAAGTCATGATCATAACTTTGGAATCGTGAAGCATCTTGAGAGGATTGGTTTTAAAACCCATGAACTCCACGTTAGGATTTAAATTCAATTCGTTACACAAGGACTTCGTTTCAGCTTCAAGATCGCCCGTTCCAACTACTGCAATTTTGATGTCGGGGCATTTTGATTTGATCTTATGAAAAATATGCATCAATCTTTGGGGATTCTTTTGGTATGTTAATCTTCCGACGTATATAACGTCATAATCATATTCATTTTCATCGGTTTCCATTTTTTTGTACAGAGCTTCGATATTAACTATGTTATATAAAACCGAGCTTTTTTTCTTTAAGAATTTGTGAAATGAATAACCGTTATAAGAACTTTGTGAAACCCAAAAAATATGTTTTGCTTTAATTGCTGCAAAAAGATAAGCGATAGACTTTAATGAGAGTCTGCGTGAATTAAAATTATTATTGTGAATGTGAGATATTAGAGGGATTTTACCGCAAGCGCAAGCAGCAATAAAGCTTGCATTCATATCGTGAGCATGAATAATATCCGGTTTTTGCTCGCGGATAACTCTTTTTACTTCTTTAATATTTAAAGCATTAATAGGTGCAAAATTGATATCTCGCTCAGCAAGAGCTTCTCTGATCTGTCCATCACGACTGCAATAAACCATTTCTATGTCAGGAGTATCTTTAAAAACGCCTATAATTTGTGAAACGACATTCTCAGCTCCGGAAAACTTATCCGATTGAAGCAGATGTAATATTTTCATCTTAACCCTCATAATTTGCATTTTAATAGTTATAGAAATGTGTGTTGGTATATTTTAATAAGGTCCTGTTCAACGACCGAAAAGTCGAACTTTTTTATTTTTTGTCTGTTGAATTCTGACATTTTTTGGCATAGAGCAGAGTTATTTAAAAGTATATCGAGTTTTTCTGCCCAAAAATCAGCATTGTTAGCAGGGCAGGTATATCCACCCGATCCGTCGTCTATTAAATCCGTATTTCCTCGTATTTTACTTACTATACAAGGCAATCCTGTAGCCATAGCTTCCATAATAGAGCGAGATAAACCTTCTCTTAAAGACGGCATAACGAAGCAATCAGACATTGCATAAATTTCTTTTACATCTGTTCTATAACCTAAAAAATGAACATTTTCATTTAATCCGGCGGCGTTCGCTTGTGTAGTAAGAGCTGATTCCTTATCTCCGACTCCGCATAAGACGTAATGGAGTTTTTTATTTCCCAGTTTCTCCATCGCTGAAATTATCACGCGGTTGTTTTTGTTAGCATTAAGCTCTCCTGCGGAAACAATTACGAATGCATCTTGAGGGATACCCAATTCTTCGCGTTTTTTTACTCTAGTCGTTTCATCGACTTTATAATCACCGGAGTTGATTCCAACACCCGGAACATAATATATGTTGCCACCGTCACGAAGCTTGAACTTTTTTCTTGCTACTTCATAGTCCTCATAATTGATAGTTATCAATGCGTCTGTTTTACGCGCTAACCATTTTTCTATAGGATAGTAAAGTAACCAATTCTTCTTTGGAGCACCTTTGTAAAAATGGAAACCGTGAACTTGATATATCACTTTTTTGATTTTGCATTTTTTGCCTACCAGTCTACCTAGCAAGCCTCCGGTAGGAGTATTGCAATGAATATAATCAATTTTTTCGCGTTTTACGAGTTCAACAAGTTCTCTGTATGCTTTAATGTTTGATTTGGAAAGTGGATTTCTTGAAATATGAACACTGTTTATTTTTATTCCATATTTTGCTTCGTCAGATTTGATTTGTTCTGAGGTGGCAGATTCCCAATTTGCTGCGTGATAAAACTCCAATTCGGTTTTCTCTGCTGCTGATATACTTGCTATATCAAAAGATGTTATTCTGCTCGCTATGTTAGAAATAAACAGTATTTTGTTCATTTATAGTCTCCATTTTTTGAATACTTTATTTATGGGTATTATATAAAAGATATAAGTCGGTGTTTAAAATCCTATTATGACCACCTATATTCAAACATTTTACGCCCCTCTTTTGTTTCAAATTCTCTTTCAATAACAAATCCGTTCTTTTGGTAGAAATGATTGGCAGCATCATTGTTTACTGCATCAGTCTCTAGTGTTATATAGGCGTATTTGCTAAAATCTATATTACTCTTTAACGTTTCAATTAACTTTGTACCAATACCTTTTGATTGAATAGCAGGATCAACACCAATTGAGGCGAGTTCTATGTACTTTTCTGTTCGCTTAACCTCTGAGGGTTTTAAAAATGCTCTTAGTAAGCGCATAAAAATTTTGGGATTTCTAAAAAATGCGCCAAGGCTGTACCACGCAAACGGAATTAGTCTTTTTTTGATCATATATTTGTATAGTCCGCTAAAATCGCCGGAATACGCGAGAAATCCGACTGGATTGTCTTCATCAAATGCCACTAATATCCCGGAATCTTTATACTCTGTATATGAACGGTACATTAATTTTAAAAATCTTTTTCCCATAAACGTGAGAAAAAATCCTTTGAATGTACTCAAGTGAATAGAGACTATTGCATCAATTGTATCGTTGTCTTTAGCTGATATATTTCTTATTTGCATTTTCGACTCCAAACTCAAATTTCAATTTTCTCTTTCTCTTTAATACTCTCTTCGTAATCGCCTTTATACTCTTTACCGAGCACGGCAAAAACTGTCATAAACATAGTTTTTATATCGCCAAAAAAGCTGAAGCTTTTAATCTCTTTGAGATTATAATACATTTTTGCGGGAAGGATATCGTTGATATAAACCTCGTCGGTATTCTCCGCGGCATCAAGAAGCTCCGCTTCGTCTTTATAATAGATACTTGCGCGACTGGTTATCCCTGCGGGCAGCAGAAGAGTAGCCATCATTTCGGGCGTGTAGTGCTCGACATATTTAGGCACTTCGGGACGCGTGCCCACAAAAGTCATTGTACCTCTAAAAACGTCTATCAGCTGGCATATTTCATCAAGGCGGAATTTTCGTATAAATCTTCCAACCTTTGTTATGCGCGCATCGTTGCTGACAGTAACCTGAGAGCCTTTATCTGCATTTTGAACCATTGATCGAAATTTGAAGATTCGGAATGTTTTGTTATAGCGCGTTACTCTCGTCTGCCTGTAAAAAACAGGTCCCTTGCTGTCGATTTTGATAGCTATCGCAAGGATAAGAAAAAGCGGGGAGAGGAGAATTAGCATAAACGCAGAAACAAACAAATCAAATGCACGCTTCAGAAATAGACCGAATTCCTTTTTCTTAAGGATATCGTAATATACGCGAACCTCTTCGGTCTGCATAATTTCGGGTAAGTCTTCCCATTTTTTGAGCATCATTTTATGTACTCCTCGAGAATTGAGGTATAGTTATCAATAATATAGTTGGCGTCTTCATCGGAAAGACGGGTATGCAATGGGAGTGTGATCTCGTTTGCAAAGTGAAGATATGCATTAGGATAATCCTTGATGTCGAAACCGAGATTCTTATAAGCGGTATGCATCGGAAGCGGTTTGTAATGCACGTTGCACGCAATTCCGCGCTCTGCCATTTTTATAATGATTTCGTTTCTCTCAGCCGCGGTTATTCCGGGAATTCGAGTTATGTATAAATGTCCCGACGAGCTATAACTGTCAGAATAGTGCTTCAAGACCTCAACGCCGAGAGGGATGAGCTTTGAATCAAATCGCTCAATAAGCTCTCTTCTTCTTGCGAGCATAGTGTTATATCTTTTGAATTGAGCTAATCCCATCGCCGCGGCAACGTCGGTCATATTGCACTTGTAATACGTGCCGACTATATCGTATTCCCAAGCTCCGAGCTGCGTCTTTGCCAAGGCATCCTTTGATTGACCGTGCAGCGAAAGAAGCTGAAGCTGATTGTAGATATCGTCATTGCCTATACCCGGAATGCTTTTCCAAGTAAGAGCGCCACCTTCCGCAGTTGTGAAGTTCTTTACCGCATGGAAGGAAAAAGATGAAAAATCAGCAAGCATACCTGCGGGAACACCGTTTCTCGAAGCGCCGAATGAGTGCGCGGTATCCGCCATTACGGCAATCCTTCCAAGCGCACGTTGAATATCACTTTCGGGCTTGAAAATATTACTTTTTTTAGAAGCAATTTCATATATCTTGTCATAGTCGCAGGGGATTCCCGCAATGTCAACCGGAATGATAGCTTTAGTCTTTTCTGTTATTGATGCTTCAAGCTTATCATAGTCCATCTCAAGACTGTTTTCTTGCGTATCCACAAGGACAATAGTAGCACCGATATGGTCAATAACGGATGCGGATGCAGTGTAAGTATACGCGGAGGTTATAACCTCGTCGCCGGGCTTGATTCCAAGTACGCGAAGCGCAAGCTCGGCGCATGCGGTTTGCGAATTCAGACAAACGCATCTTTCGCTTCCAACGTATTCTGCTACCTTAGCCTCGAGTTCTTTTGTTCGCGGACCGGTTGTTATCCAACCCGATCTGAGAGCATCCGAGACTTCTTTTATTTCTTCTTCTGTGATATCCGGAGGAGAAAAAGGAATTTTTCTCACTGATTCCATAATATAGTCCTCTATAATTTTTATTTCAAACTTTCACTTCTTTTTGACCGCGCTTCATCTCCTCAGCCTCTTCCGCGGTAGCGTTTACCTCTTCGGGGGTCTTGAAGGTGGGAACTGCTTTCATAAGCGCCGCGCGCACAGCCTCGTCGTCACCGGACTCGCAAGCCGCGCGAAGCGAGTCGAGCCTGTCGGCGAGATCGTCGTCTGAGATGGGGGTATCTCTTTCGACAAAAATAAGGCTGTTTTCAGTCTTGTCAAGCTCTTCGGTCTTGACGAGAAGCTCTTCGTAGAGCTTTTCTCCGGGACGAAGTCCCGTTTCTATTATTTCAACGTCAAATGCGCCCGAAAGGCGTATCATATTTTCGGCAAGGTCGAGTATCTTGACGGGCTCGCCCATATCGAGCACGAAAAGCTCGCCGTTGTTCGCTAGCGCGCCCGACTCGAGAACGAGCTCGGCAGCCTCGGGAATTGTCATAAAGTAGCGGATAATGCGCTTGTCCGTAATGGTAATAGGACCGCCGCTCGCGATCTGGCGCTTAAAGAGGGGAATTACCGAGCCCGCAGAGCCAAGCACGTTTCCAAAACGTGTTGCGCTGTACTTAACAGTGCCGTTCACACTGGCGTTCTTCACGATAATTTCGCACATTCTTTTGGTAGCGCCCATAACGTTCGTCGGGTTAACAGCCTTGTCAGTCGATACCATCATAAATCGGTCAGTCGAGTATTTCTCGCAAAGCTCGACGAGATTTTTCGTTCCGAAGACGTTGTTTTCAACCGCTTCGATGCAGTTATGCTCCATAAGCGGTACGTGCTTATGCGCCGCGGCGTTGATAACGATGTTCGGGCGATATGTAGCAAATAGCCTGTCCATAGCGCGCTTGTTCGTTATCGATGCTATTTCGATTCTTATATCAACACTCTTTTTGTAGAGAATGTTCAGCTCCTGCTGAACGTCGTATGCGCCGTTCTCGTAAATATCAAGAATGATGATCATCTTGGGCTGCATCCTTGCAAGCTGTCTGCAAAGCTCCGAGCCGATAGATCCGCCGCCGCCCGTAATAAGGATCACCTTATTCTTGTAATACGCCGTCGTCTTTTCGTCGTGAATAACGATAGGTTTTCTGAAAAGCAGCTCCTCAATATCAAACTCTCTGATCTGCCGCTTTTCGGATGAAGCGTTCATAAAGGGATAGTCGTAAACCTTTACCTTGTAGCCCGCATGGGTGTAATACTTGTAAAGTCTTTGCTTGTTTTCCTCATCAAGATTGGGAAGGGCAAAGAGTACTTCAACGATATCGTGGCTCTTGAGGTATTCAAGCGTTGCTTCGCTTTCGAGAAAAACGGGAAGACCGAGAATTTGTCTGTTAACCTTGTCGTTTCTGACGTCGATAAAGCACCTCGGTGAATAAGGCGAATTTTTTGCATTGATAAGCTCCTCGGCAAGAGATACTCCGATGTGACCTGCGCCGATAATAGCAATCTTGATCTTCTTCGCATCTTCTTTTATTTCATGCTCCACGTCAGCACCCGCAAAAATATGAAGCAAGAAGCCTAAAAATTTACCGTAAGCCGTTCTTGAATTTCTGTAGTTATACGCATATCTGTACATCATTCTGATAGACAGAGAAGCAAGCAGATAAACGCAAGCTATGGAAAGTAGCCTTGCGAAAGTGACCTCGGCTACAGGAAGAACGCTCTGTATGATCCAGTTCGCGATAAAGGCTATCGTATCAACTATGAGAAGCCTTATGTAGCACTGCACGCCTCCATAGCGCCATAACTGCCGATATATACTGCCGATAAACCTCGCGGTAAAAATGCAGGCAAGGGAAATCGCGCCCTGTATCAAAGCCTCTAGCGGGGTAAGTGCCTCGTTCCCTCTGTAGAGGTAGAGTAGGAAGAACTCCGTCGCAATAAATATTAAAATGTCATAGACTATCAGTTGCCATCTGACGTAAATTTTTTTCATAAAATGCTCCCGCATGTAATTATTATATTTAATAAACTGCCAACGAATAGTATAACACGGAGAGATTTAAATTTCAATAATAAAAAAATATAAATTAATATTTATAATATTATTTTAAACATTTTATACAACATTTTTGTCGATTTTTGAGCATTTTTGATAAAGCGCAAAGCATAATTAAAGCCGCCTCAATCTTTTTAGCGAGGCGGCTTTTACAATAATAACGTTTTTTATATCAGTCGTCTTTTCTGTTTAAGGAGTTTCGAGTAGAGAAGCCTTCGGGATACCGAGCTTTAAGCTTGTCGATATTCTTTGTAAGCACTTCTTCAAGCGAAACCCCCAGCACGTGTGCGATTTCGGCTATATACCACGCAACGTCACCGAGCTCTTTAATGATTTTATCGCGATCAAGCTCGTGCCCTTGTGCAAGCCATTTCTTGACGATGTCAATAACCTCTCCGGACTCTCCGCAAAGTCCCATAACTCCGTTGATGAGAATATCTTTTTCGTCGAGGTTTGGATTGAGCGTTGTCATCGCGAGTTTTTGATATTCATTTATAGTCATTTGAATCTCCTTGCTTGTTTTTGAGAATAATTATTTACAAATCGAGGTGATTTAGTTAAAATTCAGATCGTTGTATATCTTGCCATCATCTGTATGAACAGCTAAAACACATCCTGCATAGAATGTCTTTCCGTTCCAATTGCAAGCTGCAATTTCAAACGTCATAACCGTATCCTTGTAATCCTCAAGCCACGAATATTGACCCGAGCCCGAGCAGTAGAGCGTTATAGCGGTCTTCTCGTCCTCGCTCTTGAATTTTACCGCGGTATAGTGGTAGGTAGTCTCAAAAACAATCTTTCCCTTGAGCACGAAAGCTGTGGTTGAGTAGTCGGTCATAACATCAAGATTATAGAAATCCTCAGGTGTTTTGTCAGCTACGAATCCTTCGGTGCTGTATTCGTGATTACCGTAGTAATTTGCGACAACGGTAGCGTTGTTGAGGCAAGTCTGACCGTATTGCTTATTTAAATCCTTGTAGAATCTATCTCTTGTAGCTTCAATTACGATTTCGTAACCGATCTCGAGTGTAGCCATAACGTCTTCGGTTGCAAGGACTGCTATCATATCTGCGCCGTCGAAGAGATAGAAGCCGACCTTGTTAACGAGTGAAGGGCCAACGATTCCTTTAACCTTTACTGTGTCGCCAACGCTTGCAGTGATAGCATCTTTTACAGAAATGTAATCAGCGGATTCTGCATTTACAACTTTGATACTGATCGTCTTCGAGTATTCTTTTTCTCCGAGCTTGCCTGTTACGGTTACGTTTGCGATGCCTTCCGCGCCGCAATGGAATATTGTTTTTCCATCTTCCTCGGTGAAGTAAACGACCGATGTATTATCCGAGAAATAAGTGAGAGTGACGCCCTCAAATCCAAGCAGCTCCGATGAAACGCTTGTTATAAGCTCTGTTGCGGGGTCTCCCGTATAGCTGTCAAGAAAATCTTTTGTGCCGTAGTATTCAACTGCAAATTCGGGAGCATCTGCGGTATCGAATGTGTAGTTTTCATCTATAACTGTGATAGGAAGGAATCTATAGATACAGTCTGCCGCTGTTGCTTTAGCGTTAAGTACAGTAAAATAAACAGTACAGATCTTTCCGTCGTATTTATCAAGCCAGGAGAAGTCATCACCGCTGCACTGAGTATAGGTATATGAGCCCGTAAATCCGTCGAGGTCGTCTATATAGTAGTTAGTGAAGCCCGTGCCTTCAACCTTCTTAACCAAAGCGGTAACCTTGAAGATTTTAGTTGTAATATTCTCCGAGAAAGGCGTTTCCATAATACTCTTGACTGTCGTTTCCTCTATCCACGAGGTGTCGTAAGGCGTATTTCCTTTATCGTTTGAAAGTAGTCTTGCATCCGTAAGCTGGCAGCAGCCCTGATAGCCGAATTTTGTTGCATTGTCAATTTCTTTGTCGAGAATCCAATAATCCTTTGTGCCGAGAAGCGTTACAGTGTTTCCAACGGAAACCTGACCTGCTACGTCGACGTCGTAGACATAAATGGACGAAGTATTATCAATAAGCATAAAACCGCTTGGGATAAAACCGTCAGCGTAAGTTATAGCGGCAACGACGCCGTCGAGCTTGATTTTTGCTCCCTTAGCTGCCTCTCTTGCATCGGCTGCGGTCATATCGGTATAATCCGCTTCGTTAACGTCAAGCTCGCCTTTTTTAAATTCTATTAAGCGCGCGTTTTTTACTTCCTTCGTTCCGTCATAATTCTGAAGGATACAATGAAGGAGAACTTCGTCACCCTTGACGGGCTTGTATTCAAAATCCGCGTAACCGACAGATCCGTCTGCGGAATAAGTACCGTAAACGTATATTTCACCCGTTGAATCATAAATAGTCATTGCGCCGTATTTGGGGTTATCAACGGATTTAATTGTTGCTCTGATATAATACCTTTCGGTGGTAATATTTCCTTCAGCGCCGCAAAGCTCGAGCGCCTCTGCTACGGTTATGCACGTAATCGCATCTTTATCATCTCCGTCAGAGCTGCTACCGTCATCTCCTGTAGAATCATCGGTGTTATTATCACCGCCGCCATCGGGAGCTTCGGCTGTGCCGTCATCTGCGTCATCATCGCCGTTTTTACCGTTTAATTTGTCAAAAAAATTAACTATCGGATTATCTTCGCCAAGCTTTGAGGCAAGAAATTCTTCAAGAGCCTCGGGGGTTACAGGGCCACACGACGTAAGTGTGAAAATCATAAGCGAAAGCAAAAGGGTTGAACATAGAATAGCTTTTAAAAATTTCATATTGAAATCTCCTTTTTTATTTCTTTATTAATTATAACTCCGAAAATATAAAAAGTAAAGATAAAAACCGTATTTTATAAAAAAACCGCTCCGCGGTAAACCCAACGGAACGGTTAAAATATAAATGTAATTACTTCACAAATCTTATAGTTTCGATTTCAAAGTTATTCATAGGGAGAGTAACGCTATTATTTGTGATTGCAATTTCCTTGATAGGATTCTCCATAAGGTCACAAAGATAAGCCTTTGAGAACTTCTCTCCAAGCGTAAGAGTAGCAGAGGAATGAGCATTATACGCTTCGTAGAGCCTTACGATAAGGTCATCGCTGTCTTCGGCGCGCTTGATGCCTTCAACAATAACCGAGTCGCTGTCGCACGAAACGAGAGAATACTCCTCGGGGAGAGTGCCTGAGCACTTGCAGATCTCGATAAAATCTGCGGGTTGATTAAGTGAATAAGCCTCTTCGATAACTCGACCGTCTTTGATGTCACCTGTGTGAGGAATGAGGGAAATTGTAAACGAATGTTTACCCATATCTGCGTTTTTGTTCGGGAAAGTAGGTCCTCGAAGGCAGCTTACGGTTATTGTGCCTTCATCTGCGGAGAAGCCGTATTTGGAATCGTTTAGCACAGCAATTCCGTAACCCGACTCGGAAATATCAACCCATTTGTGGGCGCAAACTTCAAATTTAGCCTGATCCCAGCTTGTGTTACGGTGCGTAGGTCTTTCGGTGTGACCGTACTGTATTTCGAATGTAGCCGAGCTTGAATGCACGTCGAAGGGGAATGCAAGCTTCATTATCTGATGCTTTTCGTGCCAATCAAAGTCGTTCTCAATATCAATTCTCGGACTTCCCGAATAGATCCAAACGGTTTGAGTGAATTCGGAATTCATATAGCTTCTTGAGAAGCGAATACCCACTCTGTCACCGTCGTGGATAATCTCTGAGCTTGCAGGAGAATCCTGGATATACGTCTTGGTTGCATAATCGTGCTCAAGCTCCCAGGCATCGTATTCGTGAGGGAAGTCCTCGTAGAGTCTAATCTCATTAGCGGGAGCGGATAAAACGTTTCGTGAAACTCTCTTATCATAGAGAGAAGAGATGCGTCCTGCATCATCAAAAGTTAATGTATAGAACTCGTTCTCAAGACGGCGGCTTTCTGCAATAAGTGCCGATGCGTGTGAAATGGGCTTAACTACTTTCCAACCTAAAGCCGGAATCATTTCATCTGTAATATAGCACTTGCCATCAACTTTAATTTTGGCGCGACGTGGGAAACCAAGCGCGTTGTAAACAAATATACCGCCATCCGTGTTAAGCTTTGATGATATTGATTTGAGTTTGCTCTCACTTTCTGCTGCGATGAAGGATAGAATTCTTTCGTAATCCTTCGCGCTGTCGATATAAACCTCTTCTATTGATGAGCCGGGGAGTATATCGTGGAACTGATCGTGAAGCACCTCTATCCATTTTTTATCAAGCTGCGCTTTATCGTATGAGCCTCCGAAGAGCATATCCGTGTAAGATAGCGCCTCAACTTTAGCAAGTCCAAACTCTGATCTTCTGTTTCCTCGCTTGTTGTTTGCCATTGTTGTGTAAGTTCCCCTGTGAAATTCGAGGTATAACTCACCGATCCATTTAGGGACTTTGCGCAATTTTTCTGTGCTATCCAGGAATTCTGCTTCGAGATCTTTGAGGTAAGGAAGAAGAAATTCGCTCTTCGCTACAGGAAAAGCGGGAAGACCTCTCATAAGACGCTTCAGCTTTTCAAGCATATCTTTTGTAGGACCTCCGCCTCCGTCGCCGTAACCGTAAGTGTTAAATGACGAGGAAACGTAGCCTTTGTCCGTCTGCCTGTGCCATGTTCCGTATACGAAATCGGGATCGCAGTTTCCTACGTAGGTTGTGCCTCTGTCAGGAGCTTTTCCTTTGTGATATCTTTGTCCCGAAATGAATGTCGTGAATATTTCCGTACCGTCAATACCTTGCCATATGAAGGTATCGTGAGGAACTGTGTTTGTATCGTTCCAGCTTATCTTTGATGTTACGAAATAGTCAACGCCCGATTTCTTGAGTATCTGCGGCATAGCGGCGCTGTATCCGAAAACGTCGGGGAGAAAGAGCACCTTGGATTCTTTACCGAATTCATCTTTAAAGAATTTCTTACCGTAAAGGAGCTGACGAACAAGGCTTTCTCCCGAGGTAAGATTGCAGTCGCACTCAACGTACATTGAGCCTTCAGGCTCCCATCTTCCTTCTCTGACAAGCTCTTTAAGCTCCTCATATTTTTCGGGAGCTTCATCTTTCAGATACTGATAAAGGTTCGGCTGCGAGAGCATAAATTTGTACTCGGGATATTTATCCATAAGAGCTTTCGCGGTTGAGAAGCTACATTGGATCTTTTCCTTCGTAACGTATCTTGACCAGCGCCATTCAACGTCGATATGCGTGTGACCGAGGCAGATTACTTCGGGCTTGCCTTCGCTAGAGCAGAGTTTTTTGTAATATTCATTTTCGAAGAAGTCGATTGCGCGGTCAACACTCGCGAAGAATTCTTTGGAATGAATACTTCTGAGGTCAAGGATATTTATTGCCATTTCAAGAAGTGCGAGAGTCTTGTGATATTCCGCGGAATGCGCGTCGTAAACCTTGGAGCACGCTTCAAAGGGAACAAGCAGATCGTAATAGAGCTTTTCGACTTTCGTGTATATTTTAGCAACCGTATAGCTTATTCCAAAATGCTCTCTTTCTGCCGTGTACCAATATGAAAGCATATCGTAATGTGTTGAGGGCTCGATTGCGTTTTCCTTGTGGTTAAGGTCAATACCCTGAACTATTTTTCCGTTTAGGAAGAGAAGCGCTTGCGGATTGAGTGCATCCCAGCCCGAAAGGCCTGTATCAACTCTTAAGCAGTATTCCGTATCGGGTTCAGCGGCAGGGGTATCAAATTCTCCCTTTATCCAATAATGGCAGTATTTTTTACTGCACGTGGTGAAGGGCTTGTATTCGCCATCGGGCGGAGTGTTTGAGGTCTTGAAATCACTTTCAATAGCAGTGAGCCCGTCGACCTTGTAGAGCGCGACGCTTGATGCTCGTTGGAGATTTTCAAGAGCCATTTTGATCTTGTTCATTGCATCTGCCATAGTGTTTCTCCTTTTTAATATTTTTTGCTACTACAATTTTATAATAGTAGTGCTTGATTTTCTATCTTTATTGTGATAAAATATAAATCGTTAATATTTTTTTGAAAAAAGTATTTTTATTAAGGAATATAAAGAAAAAGCAGGATAATAATATATTAAAAAATTATATTACTATTGTGATACGGAGTAAAAATGGCTAAGATTCTTGAGGCTGCGCGTTTCGTCGATATGAAAACCGAATGCTCGTATAGATATGTGAACAGTAAAACCGAATATTTTCGTGAGCATAGTCACGATTATTATGAAATCTTTATTATGCTTGACGGTGAAGCAATGCATTCCGTAAACGGAGAGCGAGTCAGACTTTCCCCTATGGATGCGGTATTCATACGCGCAACGGATACGCACAATTATGAGAAGATAAATGATTCGCAGTTTTCTTTTCTTAATCTGACTTTCACGAGAGCAACGCTTGATGCGATATTTGATTATCTTGCGGAAGGTTATCCAAAGCGTGCTTTGATGAATTCTACTTTATCGCCGACTGTCAGTCTCTCTTTCGAGCAATATTCTGTGCTTGAGCATGAGATGGAGAGAATACGGGCGATATCTCCCGAGGATAGTAAAAAGCGAAAAACGGCTATCCGAACCTTGCTAATAAAACTATTTTCCGACGTTTTCTACGGATATAAGTCGAATGGAACAGAAGCTCCGGAGTGGTTATTATTACTTATTGAAAAAATGAAAAGTGAGATGCTTTTCAGAGAAGGAATTAAGAAAATGTCCGAGGTTTCGGGAAAGAGCAGAGAGCATCTGGCGCGCTCTTTAAAAAAGCATCTCGGCAAGAGTTCGAGCGAGTTTATCAATGAACTCAGGCTTAATTATATAGCTAATATGCTCAGAAATTCGAACCACAAAATACTTGATATAATCCTCGATTCAGGCTTCAATACGGTTAGCTATGCGACATCGCTTTTTGCAAAGCAATACGGCATGAATATGTCGGAATACAGAGAGTCTTATAACACATAAACGGTAAAATGTAAACAATTGTTTGATAATATAGGAGTTTTTTAATTATGAGAATTGATAAATACATTTCGGAGCTTGGCGTGGCGTCGAGAAAAGAGTCTGCAAAAATCGCAAAAAGCGGAGGAGTCCTTGTTGACGGCGTTCCTGTGCGTGATCTGTCTATACATATCGATCCCGAAAGGCAGCGTGTTACCTTCCAGGGCAGGGAGCTTACATATTCAAAATTCACGTATGTAATGTTAAATAAACCTGCGGGATACGTCAGCGCGACCGAGGATTCAAAACTGCCCGTAGTTACTGAGCTTCTTTCCGACGAGCTTCGAAAAAGAGAGCTTTTCCCGGTCGGCAGACTCGATAAAGACACCGTCGGGCTTATGATATTAACGAATGACGGCGTGCTCGCGCATACGCTTCTTTCACCAAAGCACCACGTAGCTAAGGATTATTATTTCAAGGCGGACGAGCCGCTCCCAAACGGCGCTGAGGAAAAGTTTAGGGACGGCATCACGCTTGCCGACGGATACGAGTGTAAGGAAGCGAAGATCGTGCTTGAAGAGAACAGGATGAGCGGAATTATAACATTAACCGAAGGAAAATATCATCAGATCAAAAGAATGGTGGCATCGTTTGATAACGCCGTTGTATATCTTAAACGCATAAGCTTTGCAACGATTCCGCTTGATACTTCGCTTGCGGAAGGACAGTGGCGTTATCTTACTGACGAAGAAATTGATATTCTAAGATCGTTTGCAAAATAATGTAATAAAAAGTCTTTACAAATCAGAAAAAATATGATAGAATAAAGAATAGTGAAAAAATCGGGAGAGCTATTTTTACTTCTTTATAAAAGTTAAATAAGCTATCCCAAATGTATTGGAGAATTGTAATGGAAATTAACAAGGTACTGGCAAAAGAATTTAACATCACGGAGGAGCAGGTAGCTGCAACGGTTGCGCTTATCGACGAGGGTAATACCATTCCCTTTATCTCGCGTTACCGTAAGGAAGTAACGGGAAGTCTTGATGACACTGTACTTCGTGACCTCTTCGACCGTCTTAACTATCTTCGTAAGCTGGAGGAGAGAAGAGAAGAGATAAAGAATCTTATCGACGCTCAGGAAAAGCTTACTCCCGAAATTGAAATGGCACTCTCGCTCGCAACAACGCTTGTCGAGCTTGAGGATATATACCGTCCCTTCAAACCGAAGAGAACGACGAGAGCTTCCATCGCAAGAGCAAAAGGACTCGAGCCTCTCGCAAACTACATTATGGAGCAGAGAGACTCTTACGATCCCGCAATCGACGTTTATGCAGAAGAGTTCATCTCCGAGGAAGAGGGCAAGGAAGTCCCCGACGTTGCAGCAGCACTTCAGGGCGCATCCGATATTATTGCAGAGGATGTTTCAAACAATGCCGAGATAAGAAAGCTTCTTCGTGAGTTCACTATGAATCACGGCTCTATCACTACCAAGGCTGCAAAAGATGAGCCCTCGGTATATGAGAATTATTACGAATTCTCCGAGCCTATCAAAAAGCTTAAGGGACATAGAGTTCTCGCTATAAACAGAGGCGAGAACGAGGAATTCCTCAAGGTATCTGTTACTCTTCTTGAGGAGGACGGAATTGCTCAGCTTGTATCTAAGGTTGTAACTAACAAGCAGTCGCCCGCGCTTCCTTATATAATGAAGACTCTTGAGGATGCTTACGAGCGTCTACTGTTCCCCGCGATTGAGCGTGAGGTAAGAACAACGCTCTTCGACGATGCTGCTGAGGGTGCGCTTAAGGTATTCGCGGAAAACCTTCGTAACCTTCTCCTTGCATCCCCCATCAAGGGCAAGACCGTACTCGGATATGACCCCGGTTATGCTCACGGATGTAAGCTTGCCGTAGTTGATAAAACCGGTAAGGTCCTTGATACTGCAGTTATTTACCCCGTAAAGCCCAGAGAGGATATTGAGCGTTCTAAGGCAACGGTTATCCGTCTTATTTCGAGATATAACGTAGACGTAGTTGCAATCGGTAACGGTACCGCATCGCGCGAGTCCGAGAAGTTCATTGCGGATACTATCCGTGACCCCGCTTGCCCCAAGGGTGTTAAGTATACTATCGTATCCGAGGCAGGAGCTTCGGTTTATTCCGCATCCAAGGTTGCTACCGAGGAGTTCCCGGATTATGACGTAATGCAGAGAAGCGCTATCTCGATCGCGAGAAGACTTCAGGATCCTTTGGCAGAGCTTGTTAAGATCGAGCCTAAGGCTATCGGTGTAGGTCAGTACCAGCATGATATGAAGCAGGCGAGACTTACCGAGGCGCTCGGCGGTGTTGTAGAGGACTGTGTTAACGCGGTCGGCGTTGATATCAATACCGCATCTTATTCGCTTCTTTCGTATGTTGCGGGTATTAATATGACCGCGGCAAAGAATATCGTTGCATACCGCGAGGCAAACGGCGAGTTCAAGAACCGCCGTCAGATACTTAAGGTTCCGAAGATCGGAGAAAAGGCGTTCACTCAGTGCGCAGGCTTCCTTCGTATCCCCGGTGCGGCAGACGTATTCGATTCTACCGGCGTTCACCCCGAGTCTTATGCTATCGCAGAGGACCTTCTTAAGCGCTTTGACTTTACTCCCGAGGACGTAAGAAGCAACAATCTTGCCCTCTTGAGATTCAAGGTAACTCAGTACGGTCTTGCAAAGCTCGCTCGCGAGCTCGGCTGCGGTGAGCCCACTCTTGAGGATATCATCTCCGAGTTTGAGAAGCCCGGCAGAGATATTCGTGACGATGCTCCCGCTCCTGTTCTTTCGACTGACGTGCTTGACATCAATGACCTCAAGCCCGATATGCAGCTTAAGGGAACCGTTCGTAACGTTGTTGACTTCGGATGCTTCGTTGATATCGGCGTGCATCACGACGGACTTCTTCACATCTCCGAGATGTCTGATAAGTTTATCAAGCACCCATCCGAGCTCTTCAAGACGGGTGACATTATTGAGGTACGCATCAAGGAAGTAAACGTTGAAAAGCACAGAATTTCGCTTACCAGAAAAGGTATGAATACAACTAAATCGTAATATAAATCAAGCGGCGAACGCACAAGAGCACTCGTCGCTTGATTTTTTATTTATTAAAGTTTTTTATTTTATCCTCGTTTCCTCGCTCAGAGTAAAAAGCATAGAAATAATTGATTATTTTGCATTGATTTGCTTGAATTCTTAATGAGACAGCCCCTTCAAACAATCGTTACCTATTGGATCAATTATAATTTGATTTGATTCGTTGTTTGTTACGTCGTAGGTAACAGTTTTTACATTATGGCAACCCTCGAAAGCAAAACGTTTAATCATTTTGATGCTTTTTCCTATATGAACTGTTTCCAGTGAAGTGCAATTTTCAAAAGCGGAATAGCCAATAGATTCGACAGCGCTTCCAAATACTACCGAAACGAGATTTTTACACTTGTAAAATGACAACATACCGATTGATGATACGTTATCACTTATAGTTATCGATTTGAGGGTTAAGTTCTCGTAAAAGGCATACTCGTATATATCGTATGCTTTACCGTTGTATTTATCGGGAAGAGAAATATCCGAATTCGTACCGTAGTATGCCAATAGCAAGCATCTTACTCCGTCATCGTAAAAAACAAATCCATCATCGGCCTTGACGATTTTACAAGAGCCTTCGCTTTCCGAGTAGATATTCAGCGCATACAATCCGATAAAGCCATAATCAGCGTTATTGGCTTTGATGTTAAGCTCCGAATGATTGCAAATTTCGACGAGTCTCGGGCAACCGCTGAAAGCGCACGACTTAATTTCTTTCATTTTCGATGGAATATCCACTTTAAGTAAATCAAAGCAATTTGTAAAGGCATACTCGTTTATAATTTCGCATAGACTTCCTTTTTCAAATTCCAGATATGAAATGTTGCTATATCCAAAAATAGAAGGTATCTCCTTGACATTCTTTGATATTAAAACTTTAGCTCCGTTTGCGGAATTGTAAAAAATGCTTTCAAAATTAAGATCGGGTGATATTTTCTTTGAGTCAAATTCTTGTGATTTATATTCAATTAACTCTATAGAAGAGCAGTTGGCAAATGCAGAGATGCCAATACTCTCGACCTTTTCCGGAATAACCGCATTTTTTAGATTACTGCATCCGTAAAAAGAGTATTCGCCAATTGACTTACATAAACTTTTGTCTTCAAATGTCAATTTTATTATATTTGGAATGCCAAGAGAGCCGAATGGGTAGAATAAATAAGAGGGAATGGATCTAACAGAACTACCGATTATTAGTTCGATTCCGTCAGAGTTTGCTCCTGCATTGTAAAATACTCTGTCATTTTCTTTGAAATCATTCATTGTTTCTGAATTGAAGTGTATTTTTTCAATTTGAGTGCAGCCGTAAAAAGCATTCTTTTCAATAGTTTTGATGCTTTTGGGAATTGATATATTTTTTAACTGAACACAATCTTTAAAAGCATTTTGACCGATCACTTCAACGGGAAGTTCATTATATGAGTCGGGAATAATCAGCGAATCTCCGTTAAAGCTTCCGATACCTGTAACGGTATAGAAAGTTGATTCGTCGCATAAAGAATACTGCAATCCGTCGCTTGCTTCGGATTTTTCTCCATTTTCTTCGTCCGAAGAATTGTTCTCTGATAGTAGTTTAATACCGTCCTCGTAATCCGCGTTTCGGTTGCACGATGTCATGTGCGTAAAAAGAAAACATATAGATATTAGGCAGAATAATATAGAAATATATTTTTTCATTTTAACCTCCAAATGGGAATTTTAGTTAAAAAATAACTACAACAATCATTATAATATATTTTTAACTAAAAGTCAATATTTTTAGTTAAAAATGTTATAATCGTTAAGAGGTGATGAAATGAATATAGGTGAAAAAATCAGAAATGCTCGCGAGGATATGGATATTTCTCAAAGTGAGATTGCAAAATTAATACCTATGAATCAATCTAATTATTCGAAAATTGAGCGGGACGTGCAAGAACCGAGCATGGAGCAATTACGAAGAATATGTCAGATATTAAAGCTCGATCCCAAATATTTGCTTGATCTCGGAGAATATGAATCTATTTCTGCTGAGGATATTAGGATTTTGTCGGATGTGAAAAAACTTATAGAGAAATATAAATAAGCACATATTGTAGCTGTCACTTAAGCTGCTTTATGTGCTTTTAATTTAATTAATTGTTTCCACGAAAAAAATAAATAAAAAATTTTATAAAAGTTAACACAAACGCGAAAAAATATGTTATACTAGATATGTATAGCCTAAAAGAGATTGCCCGAAGCAAAGATTTCTTCGGTTATAACAATTATGTGTGAGGTAGAGTATGTTCGGGTATGTAAAGCCTGTACCCGCGGAGCTGCTTGTCAAGGAGTACGAGTTTTACCGCGCGGTATACTGCGGTGTTTGCCGTTCAATGAAGAAGCATACGGGAAAGCTGTCCAACGTTTTGCATAGCTATGACAGTGTGTTTTTAGCGCTCGTTCGTATGCTCTACATTCCGGACTCAGAGATCGGAGCGGGTAAGCACAGGTGCATAGCGCATCCCATCAAGCGGAAAACTATGCTTAATACCAATGACGCGACTGATTATACGGCGAAGGCGTTTGCAATTCTGACGTATTATAAGGTACGTGACGATATCTCGGATGAAAGACTTGCAAAGAGAATGGCAACTGCTTTTCTTCGTCCGATATTCGCATCCGCTAAGAATAAAGCGGCATTGAAGGATATTGCCGCGCTTTGCGAAGAAAAGCTTTCGGCGATCACAGCGCTTGAAAAAGCAAAGTGTAAGAGTGTTGACGAGCCTGCAAAGCTGTTTGGTGAAATTCTTGGAGGTATCTTTGCCGAAGGAATAGACGGCGACGATAAAACTATTCTTTATACTTTAGGCTTCCACCTTGGCAAATTTATATACGCCGCGGATGCAGCGGAGGACTATGAAAAGGATAGAGCGTCGGGGAGCTATAATCCTTACGTGGAAATGTACGGTGGAGCCGAGCTGACTGATGATAACAGAGCGACGATAAAATGCGCTTTGCTTCTTGAATGCAGGAAGATAGAGGGAGCGGTAAATCTCTTGCCGTTCGGCACTCACGCAATAATAGAAAACATAATTAATAATATTATATATCTCGGATTGCCAAAGCGAATAGAATTTCTTGATAAGTCCGAATGCGATGGCGGCAAATGCGAGAGAAAGGCAGAAATATGAGTGATAGATTAAATAAAGACCCCTTTGAGGTGCTCGGCGTATCGAGAGGAGCTTCCGACGAGGAAGTAAAGAACGCGTATCGCGCTCTTGCGAGAAAATATCATCCCGATAATTATGAAAATGATAATCCCTTAAAGGATCTCGCAAATGAAAAAATGCAGGAGATCAACCAGGCGTATGACCAGATCCAGCAAATGCGCGCGGAGAATAAGGATGCGTACCGCGGTGGTGGAACGTATTATGAGAACTATAGCGGAAGCAGCTCGGGCGCAAAGGATCCGATATATGCGGAGGTAAGAAACGATATTAACCGTCGCAAGTTCGGCGATGCGGAAAGAAAGCTTCTTGATATAGACTTTGCTTCAAGAGTTGCGGAGTGGCATTATCTTATGAGCCTTGTGCTTATGAGCAGAAACAATGTCGGTGATGCTATGCGCGAGCTTGAAATAGCTTGCAATATGGAGCCCGCTAACCCCGAGTATCAGAAGGCAAAGGAAATGTTCAATACCAATGCTAACGGTTACGGTAGTACCTATTACGGCTCGGCGGGGAACACTACCTACCGAAGAAGAAACAGTACGGATGATGCGTGCGATTGCTGCGCAAACCTCATCTGTCTTGACTGCCTTTGCGAATGTATGGGCGGCGACCTTATAGCTTGCTGTTAAGACAATGAAGCAAACTAAAAAAATAACCTTCAGCGCAATGTCCATAGCGCTTGGAGTTTTGTTTATGACGCTTGGAGCGTTCGTTGAGGTGCTTGATTTAACCGCTTCGGCATTATGCTCCTGTCTTATGGCGTTCGTATTTATAGAAATAGGCGCAAAATATGCGATAGCGGTTTGGCTTGGAACAACGATACTCGGTGCTGTTTTTTATACGCACAGTCTTGTGTGGGTAACGTTTTTCCTCATCTTTGGTATATTTCCGATACTTAAAGCGTATATCGAGAAAACAAAAAGACCGTTTTGGATTCCTCTGAAGCTCGCTTTCTTTGCCATAAGTGCAACTGTTATGATTCTGGTATCAGAGCTTCTTTTAGGCATACCATTCTTTGGGGATACTTCGAATATGCCCCTCTTCGAAGAAAATACATGGCTCTTCAAGCTGCTCGTATATATCTTCCTCGTTGCCGCTCTCTATGTGTACGATATATTTATGACGGTGATGATAAGACTGTATTTTACAAACATCAGAAAAAGAATACAAAGTCTTTTAAAATAGCCCCCGTGTTAAGTTTTGACAGTTTAAAAACTATATAAAAAGGATTTATATGACAAAGATAGGATTTATATCTCTCGGCTGTTCAAAGAATCTTGTGGACACCGAGGTAATGTTGCGCACGCTTCACGAAGCAGGCTTCGAGCTTACTCCCGACGAAGCTGAGGCGGAAATAATTGTAGTTAATACATGCGGCTTTATTGAAAGCGCAAAGCAGGAGTCTATTGATAATATTCTTGACGTTGCAAGACTTAAAGAAGAAGGTAGATGCCGTTACATAATTGCCACGGGGTGCCTTGTTGAGCGCTACCGCGAGGAGGTTATGCGTGAGCTTCCCGAGATCGATGCCTTGCTTGGTGTCGGTAGCCTTTCTCATATAGCCGAGGCTGCGGCTGCAGTTATGCGAGGTGAGAAATATATATCGTTTGAGGATAAGGAAACCTCGAAGCTCGGAGGAGACAGAATTCTTACTACCGAAGAGCATATCGCGTATATGAAGATAGCCGAAGGGTGTGACAACAGATGTACCTACTGCGCTATCCCTTTGATAAGAGGAAAAATGCGTTCGAGATCTATTGAGGAGCTTGTCAAGGAAGCGAAGGAGCTTGAGGAGCTTGGCGTAAAGGAGCTTAATCTTATAGCGCAGGATACGTCGCGCTATGGACTTGACCTTTACGGGGAATACAGTCTTGCTAAGCTTGTCCGCGCGCTCACAGAAGAAACAAATATACCGTGGATAAGACTTCTTTACTGCTATCCCGATAAGATAACGGACGAGCTCATTGAAGAAATGCGAACGAATCCGCGTCTTTTAAAGTATATGGATATTCCGATACAGCATATTTCGGATAACGTGCTTACAAGAATGAACCGTCACGGCGGCTCGGCTCTTATCCGAGAAACTGTGAAGAAGCTCAGAGAAAGAGTTCCCGGCATCGTGCTCAGAACAACGGTTATGGTAGGCTTCCCCGGAGAAAGTGAGGAGGACTTTAGCGAGCTTTGCGAGTTTATAAAAGAAGCAAAATTTGAGCATTTCGGCGCTTTCACATTCTCGAAGGAAGAGGGAACTGCCGCAGCGGAATTTGAGGAAACCGCAGATGAGCAGACAAAGCAGGACAGATACGATATCTTAATGCAAACGGGGCTAACCGTAAACGAAGATATCATATCGGAAAAGATAGGCAAAACGGTTACTGTTCTTTGCGACGGATTTGATACCATAGCAGATATCTATTACGGCAGAACCTATGCCGATGCTCCCGACGTTGACGGAAGGGTATACTTCAAGTCGAATAAAAAGGTAAGCTCCGGTGATTTCGTAGAGGTGAAAGTCCTGGAGGCTCTTGATTACGATCTCGTCGGCGAAGCAATTTTTAATTAACTTGTTTAAAATGGTAAACATTTATTGTCAAATATAGCATTATCAGTTATCAAAGGAGTAAAATGATGAAAAAATCACCTATTCTTAATGTACCGAATATTCTCTCGTTTGTCAGAGTTCTTCTCGTTCCCGCATTCGTTGCTTCGATCCTCTTTATGAAGGATATCGAGGTATGGGGATTTATCGTGCCCGCAGTAGTTTACGCGCTTACAGCGCTCACCGATATGCTTGACGGTAAAATTGCAAGAAAGTACGGTCTTGTTACCGACTTTGGTAAGTTTATCGACCCGCTTGCAGATAAGTTCATGGTGCTCGGTTCTATGCTCGCTATTCTTGCATGGATGTTTGAGCGTGGACAGAGAGTTCAGGGACTTGTATTCGTTTGGCTCGTTCTTATTCTTCTTTTCCGCGAGCTGGCAGTAACCAGTCTTCGTCTTGTAGTTGCGGGCAAAAAGGTCAAGGTAGACCTTGCCGCAAATATGATGGGTAAGCTTAAGACCGTATCTCAGATGGTAGGTACAGTGCTTATCATCATCGAGCCTCTCCTCTTTGGTGATAATCACGTAATGTCTTACATCTGCATGGGTATTATGGCATTTACGACAATTGTTTCGGGATGGAATTATCTTATGGGATATCTTCCTCATATCGTATCAGCGGACGAATAATAACTTTTTGATTTAAAGCGGTATTTCGATTTCATTATGAATTGAATGCCGCTTATTTTTTTCAAGTATACACTATCCTTGTGTTTTATAAGCTTTTATGACAGAAAGGGAAGAATATGGCGCAACTGACGTTAAAAGATATAGGTAAGATTTACGTATCCGATGGGAATGTTGCCGTTGGAATACGCGGTGTCAATTTATCGTTTGACCGCGGCGAGTTTGTAGCAATAACGGGAAAATCCGGCTCGGGTAAATCAACACTTTTGAACGTAATCAGCGGAATGGACTCGTATGAGGAAGGTGAGCTTTATATTGAAGGTCAGCCAACCTCTCATTATCTTGAGTCGGATCTTGAGGAATACAGAGAAAAGTACATATCGTTCATTTTTCAGGATTACAACATAATAGAAAGCTTTACTGTTTTGCAAAACGTAGAGCTTGCGCTTATGCATATTGAGGATAAAAATGAGCGGCGCAAAAGAGCGGTGGAGCTTATTGACCGAGTAGGACTTTCGTCGCATATGAAGCATAAGGGAAGTAAGCTTTCCGGCGGTCAGAAGCAAAGAACGGTTATTGCGCGCTCTCTCGCAAAGGATAGCCCTATAATCCTTGCCGATGAGCCGACGGGAAATCTCGACTCTGCTACGTCAAAAGAGATATTGAAGCTTCTTTACGAGGTGTCTCACGATAAGCTTGTAATAGTTGTTACACATAATTTTGAGCAGGTTGAAGAGTATGCAACGAGGCATATAAGAATTTTTGACGGTGCAGTAGAGTTTGACCATACTTTAAAAGCTCCTGAAATTATTTCCGGTTATTCCGAGGATACACGAAAAGATAAAGAAAATTCGAAAAAAACTAAAAAAAGTTGGGTTAAAAACGGTTTGGCGCTCGGCAGAGCTATTTTTACAGCAAAACCTAAGCTTTCGCTGTTCTTATGCTTGCTAATGCTCATAGGAACTATGGGTATATTTTTCGTGGCAGCGCTTTCGGGAGAGGCAACGGCGGAGCTGAATCCGTCTTATATGTTTAATCATATTGACGGCAGAGTTGTTCTCACTAAGCAGAGCGGAGAAATTATTACAGATGATGAGCTTGCGAAGCTGGTAACCGATCTGGGTGCGGAAAGCTTTTTGCATTACGATCAGCTGCTTGACGAAAGTATGAATCAGCAGGTGATTATTCCGAGTGCGGATTCGGAATATGCAGACGCCTTCCTTATGGCGCACTCTACCTACGGAAAAAGCTACGGTGATAAGGTTATAGGCAGATATCCCGAGTCAAAGGACGAGGTGCTTCTGTATTTACCGATTTCTTATCAGCCGGAGCTGGGTAAGGAGAGTCTTAAGGTATCCAATATAATTATTGGAAGAACTGTGTATAAGCTTGTCGGCGTAAAATATTATTACGACAACAATATTGACCCGGAGTGTCTATTTACCGATGAGGGCTTTCGATTTGCCACGGCTGTTCATTTTCTTGTAGGCTATTCCGATATGAGATTCAAGATATCGCTGAAATCAGAAGGAGATGAGCCCGAAAAAATCTTTAACGCGCACACGATGATTCCGTCGTTTGATATGCCTGCGGATAAAATTTACGTAGGATTGACAAGCTATAATATGTCGGTTAACAACAATATAGCTTCAGGAACAGAATATACTGCCGAAGCGTCCTTTGTTGCAAATTACTACAGGTATAATTACATTAATGGCATAACCAGGTATTATTCGTTTGAAAGAGATTTCAAAAACGACGAAATAACCAACGTCCTCCCCGAATTTAACGGATATGAGCTCCTGCTTCCGAGTGAAGCTATAATTATTAGTGATGAGATTATTTGCGAAATAGCAGAAAACGTATTGAAGAATTCCTACGTTCAGGCATCTATCTTCTTTAAGGACGATAATGCGGCGAAAAAAGCCGTTTCCGCGCTTCAGGACAGAGGATATATTGCAGTTGTTTCTGATACTACTTATGAGGTTGGTTCGGATGATGCTATGTCATCATTGCTGGGATGCGTGCTTATGATAGCGGCATTTATTGCTGCAGTTGTTTTTCTTGCGTTCTTTATCACGCTTTGTTCCTCGCGTGCGCTTGAAGCCTTTAGAGAAGATATAGCTATTATGCGCTCTATGGGTATTCAGGTTAAGGTTATTCGCATAGGTATGTATGTGAGGATGCTGCTCTCATTAATACCCGCATTCATAATTGTGGCAATTACAGCTATTCTTATCTTTACATCACCAAAGTTCAATGAGTATTTCACCTACTTGTACGCTTGGCAGTATGCCGTTATTATCATAGGTATGGTAGCTCTTACTCTTAAAACGACGCACAATCAGATACGCCGACTTTTCGGTAAGAGTGTCAAGAAATCCTTGAGAGGAGGCGATGTATAATGATTCGTATTCAGGGACTGCATAAGTTTTATAACAAGGGACGGCAAAACGAAATCCACGTAATCGATGATATAAGTCTTGAGCTTCCCGAAAGAGGTATGGTTGCTATTTTCGATAAAAGCGGTTGCGGAAAGACAACACTTCTTAACGTTATAGGCGGTCTTGATAAATTTTCGGAAGGTACTCTGACAGTTGATGGCGAGGATATAACGGTTAATACCGATGATATACGCAACCGTTATATTGGATACATATTTCAGAATTACAATCTTAACAAGGCAGAATCCTGCTTTGACAATATAGCGGATGCGTTAAGACTTTGCGGAATGACTGATCTTGACGAAATAGAACTGCGTGTAAATGCCGCGCTCAAAAACGTCGGTATGGAAAAATACGCAAAACGCACGCCCGATACACTTTCGGGCGGTCAGCAGCAGCGTATAGCCATTGCTCGTGCGATAGTAAAAAATCCTCGGATCATTCTTGCCGACGAGCCTACGGGGAACCTTGACGAAGCCAATACTGTGATGATTATGGACTTGCTTAAAGCAGTTGCTGAGAATCATCTGGTGCTGCTTGTGACTCATGAGGCAAATCTTGTTAATTATTATTGTGATAAAGTAATAGAGCTTCAGGACGGAAAGGTTATCAGTACAAGAGATAATGATTCCGCCAACGGATTTACCTCACGTGATAAAAACGATATTTATCTCGATGAATTTGAGAAAAGCGAAATAAAGGGTACGCCTGCCGAAATAGAGTATTACGGAGATATACCCGATCAACCGATAAAGCTGAAAATCATTAATTATAGCGGGAAAATATACGTAGATTTCGGTACGTCAAAGGTTCATGTAATAGACGGCTCGGGCGAGGTCAGGCTGAGAGAGGGCGTTTATCGGGAAAAAACGAACGAAGAAGCTAAGGGCAGTGAAATCGATATGTCAAAGCTGCCTGCTGTTAAGGGTAGCAGATTTGGAAAGCTCTTTACCTTAAGATCGTCAATCAAAAGCGGGTATTTCTTAAACTTCAATAAAAGAAAATACGGTAAGGCTGTTCTTCGCGTATGTATGAGCCTTTTTGCGGCCGTTGTGGTTTTAATGAGCGCAGTTTTCGGAACGGCTTTCAGAGATCTTATAAACGTGCATAATTCATATAATCATAATGTATTTTACGTATATACGAAGAATGGCGAGATATCCTCAAAATTAAAAGATTCTTTGGGAAAAGATGACACGGGTATAGATTATATCCGTTTAACGCGACGCTATCCTACGGGAGATGAGTACGTATATTTCAGAACGGGAAGCTTCGAATCCTTTGAAGCGTATGATTACGTTAACAACTTCAGAACAAACGCCGTTTATCTCGGTATAGACCTGGCAAAGGACATGAAGCTTGCGGAGGGAAAAAAGGATAATTTATCAGGTGGTGAAATCCTTATTTCCACAAAGGTAGCGGATGAGTTGCTTGAAAAATCAACGCTTGGATATATTACGGAGTATAGAGATCTTATAGGTCTTACATCCGATATGTTTACGATAGATGGCATAAGTCCACGCATAGTAGGCATAGTTGAAGCAAATGAACCTGCAATCTATATGACCGATATGGATATGGCAAAGTACATTCGCAATATGGGCTCACCTTCTCTTACTTCGTTAGATCTGGATTTCGGTATAGATGTTGCAAGCGGAGAAGCGGTTCTTGCTGTAAAAACGGAACGCAGTGATCTGCCAGAAATCGGCGAAACTATAAAAATCCAGGGCAGAGACGTTAAAGTCAAGGATATCAAATATTACTATCCGACTTACGAGCTTTGGCTTAAAGGTAATTCAATTGAGAAATTTGATTCGGAAACATATTTTTCCGATATTGTTAAAAAAGAAAACCCCGAATTAACTGAGGGCTCGGACGAATTCAAAGCTGCCATCGAGGAGCTTTCGTCAAATCGTATATTTGAATATTTCGACTATTACTATTCCGAGGTAGATAGCTTCTACCGTGACTATTACTTCTTTGAGCCGAATTATACAGAGGTGTTTCTTTATGTAAAAAAAGGCGTTGACGTGGCAAAATTCGCGCTTTTGCCCGAGGTGTACTATCAAGCTAGCGTATACAAAGAGATGTACGGAAAATATCCTACCAATGCAGAGCTTGCAGCTGCGATTGACAGTATTCCGTTGTACATAAATGCGCTGGACGAGTACAGAGCCCTTTACGAAGAAGAGCTCTATATGAATAACAATAATTCGACGGAATTCAACATTAACACTTACATAGTCGATGAGGAAGACTATCTCGCCTTCTCAAAGCAGCTTGGTGAAACTCACAGTAGCGCTGTTGAACCCAAAAGAAACAGCTCTGCTTCTTCTGCCGAAGGCGACAGCGCGGCGGAAATCCTTTCTGCAGAAAGAGATGTAGAAGTGGAAAGTGATAAGGGATATTATGACTTCGGACATTATTACACGGTAATCCATTCAAACGATCCGGCAAAAACGGAAGCATGGCTATCAAGCGAATTTGCAACTTTGGAAACTCCGGATGTATACAGCGTGGCGATGCTGATGCCGAATGATGTGTATGACGAGCTTATGAGAGAAAAGACGGCTGATATTGTAAAAAAAATTGTTGCTCTTTCTTTGATGCTCGTTCTTATGAGTGTTTGTATGTATTTCATTATGCGCTCGTCGCTTATGATCCGTATTAAAGAAATCGGCATATACCGCGCAATCGGAGTGTCAAAGAAAAATATAGTATTCAGATTCTTTATCGAATCGGCAGTATTTGCAACCTTGACGGTCCTGATAGGATATTTGCTTACAAGCATATTTATCGCGCTTTGCCTCGGTATGTCGTCACTTGTAGCAGATGTATTCTACTATCCTCTTTGGCTTGCGGGTGCTGTGCTTGGAATTCTTTACGCGGTAAGCATATTCTTTGGAATTCTTCCGGTTATTTCGCTTCTTCGTAAGACCCCCAGTGAGATACTTTCTAAGTACGATATATAGGCAGGAAATACAGTATTTAGGATAAAAATGAGCCACCGCAATTCACTTTAACGTGTTTTGCGATGGCTTTTTTGATTAATATAATTTTTTGTTTAAGCAAAAAAGTGGTAAAGTATAAATCTTAGCTGTCGTTCTCTTCGTTACCCGATACTATACCGAGAGATGCGAGCTTAGATTCCTCGGTGAAATAATCGAGAGGGTTGACGCTCTCACCGCTGACCTTCATCTCGAAGTGAAGATGAGGCTCATCAGCGAGCTCGGAAATTGTTGTATCTCCGACGTATCCGATAGTATCACCCTGCTTTACGTTATCTCCTACCTTGTGTAGAGCCGTGTCCTTTTCAAGGTTGGAGTAATAGCTCTTATGCGTATCACTGTGAGTGATCTCGATTGTTTGTCCAAGCATAGGATCGTTGTATACTCCGGTCACCTCGCCGTCACAAACCGCGAAAACAGAAGCTCCATCCTCTGTGGAAATGTCGATGCCGGTATGAATACGCCATTCGTCGAGCGTGTTTGAGAACACGGGCGTTGTGGTGCTGTGGGATTTATAAACAGTACCGCTTGTGGGGCAAACGAAGGTAAGAGTAGGCTTTACGTTTTCGTTTTCATTTTCGTTACCGCCGTCGTTTGAGCCGTCATTCTCGTTATCTCCACCGGGGGTTGTACCGTCGGAAACGGGAGGATTCGTGTCAGTGTCCGAAGGTCTTTTTCTGTTGTTTGAAGCAACGATACCGATCACTATTGCGCTTACGCATAGAATTGCAATAACCGTGAGGTAAACGATTTTGGAAACTGCATTTTTGTCGCTGAACTTGATTTTCTTTTCCATTTTGAATTAAACTTTCCTTTCATATGAAATGCTGTTTGTATTTTCCACATAAAGCAGGGAAGTTATTCATAGAAAGAAAAAATTTTTGATTATTCGGTCATACTTTACGGTAAATGCCATTTAAATACAAAACTTAAGTAAATTATTCGAATAATCTTGATTTTTGACGCAATATATGGTAGAATTGTGATATTATTTTTAAAAAAGAGGAAAATGAAATGACAAATATAGCTATTCTTGGCTTTGGCGTAGTCGGAAGCGGCGTTGCAAAGCTTATAACGGATAATAAGAATGAAGTAACGAAGCTCGGCGGTGATGATATAAATATCAAATACGTGCTCGATCTTCGCGATTTTCCCGATTCTCCCTTTGCTGACCGTGTTATCCACGATTATTCGGCAATAGTAAACGATCCCGATGTATCGGTAGTGATCGAGGTTATGGGCGGCAGCCACCCGGCATATGAATATACCGTAGCGGCGCTTAAAGCGGGAAAAAGCGTTATCACTTCAAATAAAGAGGTTGTCGCGAATTTTGGCGATGAGTTTTTGGCTCTTGCGAAGGAAAATGGGGTTTGCTACCGTTTTGAGGCGGCTGTCGGCGGTGGTATTCCCGTTATCTCTCCAATGATATCCTGCATAGGGCAGAATAAGATAACCGAGGTAAGAGGTATACTTAACGGTACCACAAACTACATTTTAACTCAGATGTTTACTTACGGTCAGAGCTTTGACTCAGCGCTTCGCGATGCGCAGAAGAAGGGTTATGCCGAGAGCAATCCCGATGCTGATATCCTCGGCACCGATGCTTGCAGAAAGACAGCTATTCTCACCGCGCTTATATCGGGCAAGCTTTTGCCCACCTCAAAAATTCATACCGAAGGAATAACCAAGATCCGCGATAACGACGTCAGCGCGGCATCAAAGATGGGCGCAACCATAAAGCTTGTCGGCAGAGGAATAAGCAAGGACGGTGAGCTCTTTGCCATGGTTGCTCCGTTTATCGTTTCCGGAGGAATGCCTCTTTCCGGTGTAAGCGGTGTTTATAATGCGGTTGAGGTCATAGCAGATCCTCTTGGAAACGTTATGTTCTACGGTCAGGGCGCAGGCGCGGGCGCAACCGCATCGGCGGTAGTCGGAGATCTTATGCAGGTAATGACTAGCGGAACGAACTGCAGCGCACCTGTTTTCAAGAAGTGTGAGGATATGCTTTCGTTTGACGAATTTTCGTCAAAGCATTATCTTGCGCTTTGTAAGGGATGCTACGGCAAGGTTATAGAGAAAATTCAGAACTGCACCGTTATAGAGAACGGAGATGAGTATGCTGTTATAACTCCCGTGATATCCGAAGGAGAGCTTGCAAGTATTCTTGACGAGTTGGATATCACGCCTAAGTCACATATCAGAATTCTTTAATATATGCAAAGCGATAAAAAGGATAGCCGAAAATTCAGCTATCCTTTTTTATCATTGCCAATTATAAGCTCGGAGATTTTTCTCCTTTTTCTCATCAACGTATATAACGTTATAACAGATAGGAAGAATAAAACAGTATCATTTATAAATATCAACGAAGGTATTTCAAAAAATAGTCCGACCGCGAAGGAGGAAATAAACAGAAAAGAAAAAATGCTCATAGATTTTCCTCGTGTCAGATATGAGAATGAAACTCGCCCATAATAATACCAGCAAAGAACTGTTGATATCGCAAAAGCCGTAACGGAAAAAGTAAGCAATGTGGAAGCTAATCGACCGATGTAGCCTTCAAAAATGGTTGATAATTCGCCTAAAGTTCCGTTGAAGGAGTCGATATCCGTTCCGAGCAATATGGCAAATGCCGTAAGAGGGCATAAAAGAAGCGTATCAAAAATGACCTCTAAAACCCCATAAAATGCAGCTCTCCGCGCATAATTATCATCGTATAGATCTGCCTTTGCCGCAGTGTTTTTATCTTCTATATGTGACGTATGGGAAAAGGACGAAGTACCGGCTCCCGCCTCATTAGAAAGCAAACCGCGGGCAAATCCCTCTTTAATACCGCTTGAAATCAGAAAAGCGGAAACGCCGCCCGATAAAGCAGAGAAATTGAACGCTGAGGAGAGAATGCTTTTAATAACTGCGGGAATTTTATTTGCTTCGGAAAAAATTATAAAAAGACAGCAGAATGAGTAAATGACTGTAGCTATGGGGATAACCGCAGCAACCGCATTTTTTATTTTTTTCTTTCCGGATACACAAACGGCGCAAGTAAATATAAATATTACCGCAAGCAAAGAAATGCGTATTTTTGCATCAAAGTTTTTTGTAGCATCCGAAATTGCTTCGGCTTGTAAAAGCGACCCCATCGCGAACGAAAGAATAAGAGCGAGCGCCGCATATAGCTTTGGGAGTAAACCTTGATACGCACCCGAATCTTCTATGACACTTATAAAGCCCCATCCGCCTGTATGATAAGAAGAAAGACCCACCTCTGCATATTTTATCGCGGATGAGAAAAACGCTGACACGCAAAGCCAGAAAACACTTCCCGCGCCGCCTACGTAAATTCCAAATGCAACACCAACTATGTTTCCAACTCCAAGCGTTCCCGCTAATGCTAACAACAATGAAATAATAGAATTTTTGGTATTTTCTCCCGAAAATGCAAACTTTACTGTACGTATAGGGTGCAAAATATAAAAAAATCGAAGTTTTATGAGTATATATCCGCCGACTAGAATGATCATCAAAGGCAATAAAGAAAGCAAAGACATAAAAAATATCCTCCGCAACATCTTATGCGGAGGATGCTCAAGTTATGTTTTGATTATATATAATAGTCAATGTGCAGCAGTGTATTATAAATTGCGTACAATGAAAATGGAGTTGCAATAACGTTAACAATCGTACTTATAACGTTTACCGCATTGCCTTTAAGCTTACTGAATACTAAAAGGTATAGTAAGAGTCCTATCGCACCTCCCAGAGTGTTTGTTAAAAGATCACTGGAATCGAAGTAACCAATGGCTGTAATAAGCTGAAATACTTCAAAAAACAGCGTTGCGCCTATGAATGTCAATGCAGAATAAAGATATTTGTTTTTTGTGTAAAAATAAGGCAAAAGAATACCGAAAGGAATAAAGGCGAGCACGTTGAGTGTATGATCGGAAGTAAAAGAGAATTCTTTGTTTTTAAATACGTTAAACATAGAGTATCCGGGAATGAGATTATTTCCGATACGCGCGCTGAACGGACGTGAAGTGAAATATTCCTTCATCTCGGGTACCCAAGAGCGGTTTACTTTGAAGACCACTATCCAGCATAGGATTATTAAAAAATTTATAAGAGTTGCATATAAAAGTGCTCTGTTTGTATCCGAGGCTTTACGATATAGTTTCATAATATAAAGCTCCAAATCCAAATTTTACAAAAAATACTTCATTAGTCTATCATATCCATTGACGAAATGCAATAGTTTTTCGTAGATATATTGAAAAAAACTATAGGTAATAGCAATTTGTATGTAGCTTTGCGGGTATAAAAAAGTTAGAAAAAAAACAAACGCAGCCCGAGCAATGAAAATAACTCGTTCTGCGTTTGTCGTATTTTAAGCTATATAAGCCTTTTTAATTCTTACCGCGATCTTAGGTCTGTCGCTGTAATCGGTTGGAATAGATGCAATCTCGTCAACGACCTCAATTCCGGAAATAACCTTACCGAATGCCGCATAAGAGCCGTCGAGGTGAGGAGCATCGGCGTGCATAATGAAGAACTGCGAGGATGCCGAGTTAGGATCGAACGCTCTTGCCATTGAGAGAACTCCGCGCTCGTGCTTGAGTGTGTTTTGGCTGAATCCGTTTGCTCTGAACTCTCCCTTGATCTTCTTTTCGGAGCCGCCCATTCCGTTTCCGAGAGGATCTCCGCCCTGAATCATAAATCCGGGAATAACTCTGTGAAACGTGAGTCCGTCGTAGAAGCCCTGTGAAACGAGAGATTCAAAATTCTTAACTGTTTCGGGAGCGAATTCGGGGTAAAGCTCGAGCTCGATCTTGCCGCCGTTTTCCATTTCGATAACTACCATATTTTTTCTCCTTTATTGGTTTATTTTTATATTTTTTACATAAAATAAAGTAATATCTATAAAACTGATAGAGGTTTTTATGAATAAAGAAAGAGTTGAAAAAACAAGAGATATTTTACTTGTAATAATACTTTCGGCAATTTTTTTGTACGTTGGCGCAAAATTCTTATTACCCGTAATACTTCCGTTTGCGATAAGCTTCGGTATTGCCGCTCTTATGCGCAAGCCATCCGACTTTATTGCAAAAAAGCTTAGAATAAATAAGAAAATAGTAAGACCCATCCTGTCTGTTTTGATAATGCTTGCCGCTGTCGGAGTATTTGTCTTCGGCATCGTCCGCCTTGCGTCCGAGGCGTGGGAGCTACTTCGGGGAATAACCGAGAGTGGGGAGCTTGAAAAGCTGTTGGCTTCGGTGAAGGGGATTTTCGGTAACTGGATGGGAAAGCTCGGTCTTCCGAGCGATCTTGAAACGGGAATTGAAGAAGCTTTATTGGGACTTGTATCAAGCCTTGTGTCGGGTGCTGCGGGTATAGTAAGCTCGGTCGCATCTGCCGTACCCAAAATATTGCTTTTCGTTCTTGTTTCGGCTATTTCAACCGTTTATTTTGCTATAGATTTTGAAGATATAGAGAGAGCATTGATATCCGTTTTGCCGAAGTCTTTAAAAAATAAAACAGATTCTTTTAAAGAAAATACCGCTAAGATGCTCGGAAAATACGTAAAATCTTATTTTCTGATCATGCTTTTAACGTTTGCGATGATGCTATTTGGACTTACTTTGCTCGGTGTGAGATATTCGGTTTTGCTTGCGTTTATCATTGCGCTTCTCGATCTTTTGCCCGTGTTGGGTATCGGTATAGTTCTTGTTCCTTGGGGAGCGCTTATGCTTCTTTTCGGAAAAGTAAAGCTCGGAATAGGACTTTTGATATTATATGCGATAGGAACTGTAATAAGGCAGATAGCCGAGCCAAAGATCGTGGGCAAAAGCCTTGGTATACATCCGCTCTTAACACTTGTTTTTATGTACGTGGGCTATTCGCTTTTCGGCTTGTTCGGACTTATCTTTTTACCGCTTGTCGCCGTATTTATATCGGGATTTTCAAAAAAGAAAATTCCGCCCATATCAAAAAGCGAGTCGGACTTTTCATCAAGCGAAACGCACTCGTAGCCTGCGTTTTTCAGCGCGCCTTCAATCTTTGCGCCGCAGGGATGCGCTGCAAGATTTCCGATGAAGTATACTGTATTGCGGAAAACACCTGCAGTGCCGCCGATAAAACCGAATTTATAAGGCGGAAGCTTTATTGCCTCACTGTCGGATATGTCGATGATCTCGATATTCTCTGATTTGAGCGCGCGCGCCATACCCGAATCTGCGGTAATAGCAAGCTTATCTCCGATACCAAGTGTGACGCACGCAGGGTATCCCTGCGATACGGGGATAATCTTGAGCCCTTCGTTATTTGCGTACTCATTAATACTCTTTGATAGGTGTTCTGTCTTTGCGAATAGCTTGTCACCGATTATAAGGCAGTTAAAAATTCTGTCCTTCGGATACTCGCCCTCGGGCGCCTCGTCTGCAAGTAAGACTTGGATTCCCGGAATATCACTTATATTGTTTATGAGATTTTGATTTTTGTGAAAATAGCCCTGTGAGGTTATTAATGTATTATTATGACGGAAGAATAGCATATCGGTATGCGAAGCAACAGGAGGAGAGAGTCTTTCATCACTTCTCAGCTTTATTACCGTAAATCCACGTTCCGCGAGCGCACTCTCGCAGCTATGCGGTATTCTTTCGTCCACCAAAGCAAAAAGACTTCCGCACTCACTAGCGGAAGTCTTTTTGGAATTAAGCGCGCTCAACCTTACCGGAGCGAAGGCAACGAGAGCAAACCGAAATAGTCTGATTCGTTCCGTTTACAACAGCCTTAACCTTACGGATGTTAGGCTTCCAGGTTCTGTTTGTTTTACGGTTAGAGTGGGAAACGTTATGTCCAAAGGTAACGCCCTTACCGCAGATACTGCACTTAGCCATTTTGACACCTCCTGAAAAACTACGCTGAAAAAAACAGCGCGATTTATCTCAATTTATTAAAAATCATAAATCAACGTTCCTTATTATATCATATACTTTTTCAAAATGCAAGAGTTTTTTGAAATTTTTTTAAATAAATCAATCATCTGTTGCGACTATTCTGTTCTTCACGTATGAGAGAACGAAATAATATATGAAAATAAGCGCTAAATCAAAAATAAACGAAAACACAATGTAAAAAATCTCGCCTACCGTAATACTTCCGGAATAATCTACAAGGAAAATCGCGGTATCGATTATTTCCTTTATAAAGAAATACGAGAAGCCGATAAGTGATAAGAGAGCAAAGCTCAGCGAGATAGGATCCGAAAAATCGAGTTTTGTATGTTGAAGAATAAGCTCCGACGGAGAGAGGGCGGATTTGTTTGCCTTTTTGATAACAAGAAGCATGAAGCCAAAAGCGAGAAGGGTTAATCCGTAAGCCAGAGCGGCTTCTCCCACTGCGGTCAGAATGCCGAAAAGAATAGCTTCAATGCTGTCAAAGCCATCATATATATAAATAAGGTAGAAATACGGAATGAAATAAATCGTTCTGGCGGCAGAAAAGGCAATAAGTGATAGAAAAGCGCGCTTGCTCTTATCCGAAAAATAAAGAATTAACGTCAACGTAGCCGAGATGAACAGCATAAGAAAATAGATAAGTCTTTGAGCAAATATCCATATGTAAGCGAGAGGCTCCACCTCATAAAAGATTTGGTTTGAGAGGTAGTAAAGAATGAACGCACCGAGATATCCGAGAAGTAAAAGGAGCGAGCCTCTTTTTGTAAGTCCCTGGGTTTTTATAGTCATTTTATCCGTCCTTTTTGTTAAAAGAAAACTCTGGTATAGATTTTACCACATTTTCCGTCCTTTTGCAATAACGAAAAAGTAAATATTTTTAATTACGCATAATTTGCTAACTTATAATTGAGCGGGAAATTGTAATTAAAGGTGATTTGAGTTTGTATAGAGCCCATAAGAGAAAAAACAGGTAAATAGAAGTTCATAATGTTAACAAATTGTAAACTTTTTGTTTTTCTCTTGCGTATGCGTGCGCGATATGGTAATATATTAGGGCTGTGCGACAAACGTACAGCATAAAGAACACACACGACGGGTAGAAGTTTGCCGGTGCTTTGCATAGCAAAGTCGCAGAATTATGCCGCCGTGGAGGAAAAAACCAAGGAGGAACATAAAATGTTCGAAATTACAATCAAGCAATTGCTTGAAGCAGGTGTTCACTTCGGTCACCCTACTAAGAAGTGGAACCCCAAGATGGCTGAGTACATCTTCACTCAGAGAAACGGTATTCATATCGTTGACCTTCAGAAGTCTCTCAAGAAGTTTGAGGAGGCTTACAACTACGTTTCCGAGCTCGCTCAGGAAGGCGGCACAGTTCTTTTCGTAGGAACTAAGAAGCAGGCTGCTGACACTATTAAGGAAGAGGCTGAAAGATGCGGTCTTTACTATGTAAACGCACGTTGGCCCGGCGGTATGCTTACTAACTTCGGCACTATCCGTAAGTCCATCAAGAGACTTAAGGATCTCGAAAAGATGCAGGCAGACGGTACCTTCGATCTTCTTCCCAAGAAGGAAGTTGCTAAGAAGCTCAAGGAGATCGAGGATCTTGAGCGTTCTTACGGCGGTATCAAGGAGATGGACAGACTTCCTTCCGCAGTATTCATCGTAGATACTCGCAAGGAGAGAAACGCAGTTCTTGAGGCTAAGAAGCTTGGCATTCCCGTAATCGCAATCGTTGATACCAACTGCGATCCCGACGATGCTGACTACATCATTCCCGGTAACGATGACGCTATCCGCGCTATCAAGCTTATCGGCGCAGCTCTTGCTGATGCTGTTATCGAGGCTCGCGGCGGACTTCAGGAAACTCTTCCCGAGGAAGTTGCAACCGAAGAAGTTACTGAAGAGGTAGCAGACGCTGAGTAATTATCAGCAATAGGCTTTCGTAACCATACCGAGAGCGAATTACCGATTCCGCAACGGAATCGGTAAAACACAAAAATAAAAGGAGAATACAAAAATGGCATTTACAGCTAAAGACGTAGCCGAGCTCAGAAAGCAGACCGGCTGCGGTATGATGGACTGCAAAAAAGCTCTTACCGATGCAAACGGTGACTTTGAGGCAGCTATAAAGATCCTTCGTGAGAAGGGTATGGCAGCAGTAGCTAAGAAGGCAGACAGAATTGCTGCAGAGGGTATCGTTGATATTCTTACTATTGGTGACACCACCGCTATGATCGAGGTTAACTCCGAGACAGACTTCGTTGCTAAGAACGCAGTGTTCCAGCAGTTTGTTAAGGATCTTCTTAAGACCGTTATCGTAAACAAGCCCGCTGATGTTGATGCTCTTATGACTTGCAACATTGAGGGTGATGACGAGGGTACTGTTTCCGATGCTCTTGCATCTAAGACCGGTACTATCGGAGAGAAGCTTTCTATCCGTAGATTTATTATCCTTGAGGGCGCTGTTGCAACTTATATTCACAATAAGGGCGAGACCGGCGTTGTTGTAACCTTCAAGACTGACGTTGCTGATAAAGCTGAGTTTACCGAGTGCGGAAAGAACGTTGCACTTCAGGTAGCGGCTATGCCCGTTCTTTATCTCAACAAGGAGAGCGTTCCCGCTTCCGTTATCGAGGCAGAGAAGGAGATTCTCGTTAATCAGATGAAGCAGGATCCCAAGATGGCTAACAAGCCCGAGGCAGTTCTTGCAAAGATCGTTGAGGGTAGAATCGGTAAGTACTACGAAACCAACTGCCTTCTTGAGCAGGCATACGTTAAGGACGATTCCCTTACTGTTGGTAAGTACGTAGCTTCTGTTGCTAAAGAGCTCGGCGGCACTATCATCGTAACCGGCTTCACTCGTTTCGATAAGGGCGAAGGCATCCAGAAGAGAGAAGAAGACTTTGCAGCAGAGATTGCAAAGATGGTTAACGGCTAATTAATAATTAATCGAAAACTTTATATAAAACTGTCGCAGACGGGTGAGCTTGTTTGCGGCAGTTTTTCTTTTTAATATAGTGCGGGAAATCTATTCTGCGGGATTTTTTCGTCAATTTTACTAAAATAAATGTAATATTTTTAATATTATATAATATTGAGTTTTTGCTAATTTTATGGTAGAATTAAGATGGTATAAAATGAAATATTTCCGAAAGGAACATAAATACAATGAAAATAAAGCAACTTGGGGCGCTGATCGCAGTCGCGATACTGAGTATCGCGGTATCTATTGGCTTAATATTTACCTCATCAGCCACGGAAGGTACGTCGGATGGCGGCGCTGATAACGCGGTATGGGAAATAACTCATGCCGACGGAAGTGTAACGTATGCTTATAGCTTCGGCGAAGCATTTAAAAAGATATCCGACGGAGATTACTTCAAGCTTTTGCCCACCGAGTACGACGTATATCTTCTTGATTATGCCAGAATAGTTCCGTCCTCTCAGGTCAATATAACGATAGATATAAGAGGTACGACTATAATTGCTCCCGAATCGGGTGATGTTGACGGTCAGATATTCAACATAAGCGATAAGTACAGCTCGAGATACACCGTTTTAATGGAAAACGCCAAGATTTATGCGGCTCACGGTGGAAGATGCGCATTTTCCGTCGGAAACACCTCGATTATTAATATCGACGGCGGTGAGGCAGGAGGAATAATATATGCAGGTGGTGCTTTGAATCTTACATCTAATTATTCGGATCCCGATACGTATTCGGTTATGAAGAATATATATTGCTTCAAGCCTACCGTCAACATGGCGGGAATGATATGCTCGAGAAATACTTCAAAGCTTAAGCTTATCGATTGCTATGCGGTGGCAACAAAAACGAGCGGTGTTCCTTTGTACGTGAGAAATTCGGGCGAGATGATTCTTGAAAATTCTCACGGCATATCGCTTGACGGCGGCAACGTATTGCAGTTTGTAGATGTAAGCGAAGAAACAAAATTTACTCTTGGTAAAGGAAGCAGCCTATTTGGAAACGTCAAGGATATGACGGATCCTTCTCTTTTGAGAATTCTTTCGGATACTTTTCTCGAGAAGAATTATTCCACGAATATTCCCGATGATGCGAGCGTCAAGCAGATATCGAATGCCTTGACTCATATAATACATACCTCTACCGAGGTCGGTAAAGACAGTATAGAGGAAATGAGCTTTAACTATTCTTATGCCGTTGTCGGAGATGTAACGCTCGACGATGAAAAGAGCAACGAGAGCGTATGGATGCTTGAAGGCGAGAGCGGCATTAAATATGCAAAAACACTTTCTGCGCTTAATGCAAATAAGGGATTATTCACTAAAGCGACACTGCTTTGCGACCTTGCACTCACGGAAGGCGAGGTTGTTGATATTACCTCTGACTTCGAGCTTGATCTTAACGGAAAAAATCTAACCTTAGCAGATGGCGCGGATATTGGATTTGCGTTCAACTTCGGCGGTAAGGGAAATCTTACGGTGACTCTGGGTTCATCTGAGGTGAACCTTATCGGGGGCGGATTCCTTTTTGCTACCAACGAAGGTAGCGTATCAATTACATCATCGGGTAAGCTTGCAGCAGATACTGTTGTTGAGCACATTTCATCGGAGCATACCCTTTATGTAAAAGGCGGTAATTATCTCTCGAAGTTTGGAGCCGGATTTTTATCCTTCGGAGATATAACGCTCGAAAAAATTTCTGCAGTATCCCTCGGCGCAGGTAATCTCGTTTCCACGAGGAGCAATATATCGATTGTAGAATCTACTCTTGTAGGATATTCGAATTCATATGCCGTTTCGGCGGGAAAAACGCTTAAGCTTTCAAGCAATAATCACTTTGTAGGTAAAGTAGAAGCAGACGTTATTGAGGCGGGAAATTATAATTACTTTGAGCGTATTCCCGTATACTCGGAAATTACTATCGTTCTTATGGGATCGGATTACCAGGCGGATCTGAGTATCCTATCATTGAATGAAAGCGGTAAAATTGAGCTTGGCTCTGCCAGTGTTACTTTTGCTTTTTATACGGAAGAATATATACTTACCGATACGCAACAAAATGATTCCGTATGGAAACTTGAATCAAATGACAGAACTGTAAAATATACTAATCACATCTATACTCCATTTGTAGAAATCGCCGAAACTGTAAACTTTACTTTACTTAAAGATGTTGTTTTCGAAAAAAGCATCACGCTTAATCTTACGGGCGACATCGTAATTGACTTAGGTGGTAAAAACATTTCTTTATCCCAAAGCTTTGACAGGGAGAAAGCTCTTTTTGAAGCTCTGGGCGTGGGTGTTTTGACCTTCCGCTTCTCAGGCTCTACGCTCGATTTGTCGGATGCTGTTTTAATTTCTGCCGAGGAGATCAAAGAAATCAGCCTTATTGGCAGCGACGGATTTGTTTCTGCGAAAACCGCAGCTGTTACAAAAGGTGTTCCCATTACCGCAGAGGGCGGCTACTATTCCGTAACGGACGGTGCGCTTTATGCAGCAGAGAGTACAGTTGGGATTTCATCGCTTACCGCTTATGCCCCTTCAGGTGCTCCTTTGATTTATTCCGACGGTGATATAGCTGTCAATTCGGATGTTAATCTTATCTCACCTATAGGCGCGACGGTTATCAGCGCGGGTGAAAGACTTATGGTGGCAGACGGAGTGAATATCTACGGTAAAACATCCGCTAAGGAATTTTACTCTGCGGGAGCTGTAAGCTTCTCATTTAAACCCGATGTAGAATATTCGAATATGCTTATAGTTCAGGAAAGAGCGAATAAGGTTGTTACCGTAAAAACTCTTGAAAACGGCATGATAACCTCTTCTTCGTCAAGAATGACGTTGTCATATAAAACCGTTAATATTACAGAGGGACTTAAAGCTTCTATGACGGTTTCATCCTTTGCTACCTTGAATGTCTACGTTCCCGTGTCGGTAGTTGGCAGCGACCCCGACTTTAAAATAAGAATTGTGCTCGCGGGACTACTATATGAAGGTGATGCGAAAGACGGAAAGACTCTTGTTGTAGACGGTAAGTCTTACGTAAAATTCACCTATCCCTATGTGTATCCTACGTATTATGGAGAATCAACCGATATTACTCTGGTATCGGGAAGCTTTTCGGGAAACAAGAGTATCACTTTATCCGATTATCTTGATAGAGCGTTTGCAGCATCAGGCAGTGAAAAGCAAAAAACGGTTATAGCAAGCTATGCGAGATTTTCAGCAGAATGCTCGGGAGTAAAGCTGGCGGAGGATTCACCTCTCTTACCTTACGTAAAGCAGATTAAAATATACAGCGAAGAGGAATCTGAGCTTTTGTTTGATTATTTCAGGTCAATTCGTTACGAGCCGTTTTCGAACGAGCTTAGATTTACCCCTTGGACGTCTTGTGACTATACCTTGAAGATCAGCTATAAATACGGTGATAAAAACCTTTATTACACCTTTGATTCAAAAGACGGAGCCTTCGCTGTTCCCGTTTTCAGATTCGGCATAACGAGTGAATTCAGTATGACGTTTACGTCCGATAACGGAAGCATTCAATCTCTTAATATTGATCTTTACGAGCTTTGCGACTTTGCGGAAGAGGGAAGCGATACGCGAATGCTCTTAACTCTCTATCTTGCGTATGCAAATGCATTGTTTGAGTTTAACGCTTAAGGATCGGTTTCGCGAATAATCATAAATCAGTACTTTGCATAAAAATTCAATCACAAATCTCAAATAATAGTTTATGCCTGACGCGGTACGCCGAGTCAGGCATTTTATTATACCTTTTTTCATATAGTTTATTAGCGGTAACCGTAGCGTACCTTAACCCGAACAAAAAAGGTGATAATATGAAAAAGATTAGTGAGCGGGTAAAATTGAACAGTGAGATGAGCCCAAAGCAGAGATTCTTTTATAACGGAATACTCCTGACAGCGCTTGGTATTACAATGCGTACCGTAGCTCTGTTCTTCAACGCCTTTGTTTCGAGAACAGTCGGCGCGGAAGGAATAGGACTCTATACTTTAGTAAATACCGTTTACGGATTTGCCGTAACGTTCGCAACCTCGGGAATAAGTCTTACAGTAACAAGACTTGTTGCTGCTGCGCGGGGCGAGGGAAAAGAGTGTGATACAGCAAGGATCCTTAACGGTGCTGTGGCATATGCGCTTTTATTCAGTACAGCCGCGACGCTTGTACTTTTTCTCGGAGGCGATTTTTTTGCAAGTCGCGCCTTGGGAGATATAAGAGCGGCAAGCTCGCTGAGGATACTTGCTCCGTCGCTTGTCCCACTTTCTTTGATATCGGTTTTTTCGGGTTATTTTGTTGGGATAAGGAAAGTAGCCTGTAATGCAGTAACTCAAGTTCTTGGGCAGCTTTTTAAAATATCGTGTACCGTATTTCTTTGCACGAGAGTGTCGGGACTTGGCGTTGAAGAATCCGCGCGAATGCTATCTCTCGGTACGACAATTACTGAAATATTATGCTTTCTCATAATATTTATTGAATATCTTCTTCTTCGCAGGGGGAAGGAAAAAAAGAAGGGCACAGATGTCGGTGCCGTAGCAAAAATGGCAGTACCTCTTGGAATATCCGCATATATAAGGCAGGCGCTTCTGACGCTTGAGCATATATTGATACCAAAGCGTTTAAGATCAAGCGGAGCATCTCAGTCAGAGGCGTTAGCTTCGTACGGAACTCTGCACGGTATGGCGCTTCCTATGATACTGTATCCTATGGTAACGCTCAGCTCGTTTTCAGGGCTTCTCGTACCCGAGTTTGCAGAAAGGGAATCTGCAAAAGATAAAGCGGGAATGAAAAGACTTGCCGAGAGAGCATTTGGAACAACGTTGGTATATGCGGTACTATCCGCATCGGTGCTTTTTGTTTTCTCGGAAGAGCTTGGATATGTAATATATAAGTCCTCGGCAGCGGGAAAATACATAGCGGCCCTCGCCTCGGTAGTTCCGATAATGTACCTCGACCATGTTACAGACTCTGTTCTTAAAGGAATAGGCGAGCAGGTATATTCTATGTGGGTGAATATAACGGACTCGTTCCTCTCGATAATTTTAGTATGGTTTTTGATACCGAAAATGGGTATTATGGGGTATGCCGTGTGTATTATTGCAATGGAAGCATATAATTTCCTGCTTTCGCTTGTACGTCTTTTGAGAAGGATCAAATTTAAGATATCACTTGTAGAATCTGCGCTATTTCCCGCTGCGGCAGCTCTTATATCGGGCATTCTCGTGAAAATGCTGTTTATTTCCGCGGGAAAAGAAACGTCAGCGCTGTGGCTCACCCTTGAAATCGTGTTTGCCGTGTCTGTTTTTGCGGGTATATATAGACTTTGGCTCTTACTATCGGATACTGCTAAAAGATTGTTGAAAAAGGAACAGATGTCGATATAAATAATAAAACGTCATATAGACACTTCGACATAAATTTCGAAGCTCTATATGACGTTTTTACATAATAATGTGAATAATGATTTACAAAACTCAGTATTAGATGTTCATTAAAGCCATAACCTTTTCGAAATCATAGCTTCTGATAGTTTCTTTTCCTTCAACGATATCAGACTCTTTGTCGCTGACAATAATGTCTGCATCCTCAGGGGACTCAACAACCTCGGTCGCGAGCATAGAGAAGAAGTCGCTCATGTTGATAACGTCGGTTGCATGGAGGTATTCTTCGATGAACGAAATGTCTTCGGTACCCGCAACGATTCGCATACTTTCATCTGCAATATTGAGCCAGATAAATTCGTTTTCTTTAATATCTATTGCAAAGATATATGCTGTGGTAGAATCTGCGGTTACCTTGAACGAAGACTTAACGGTTTTAGGTTCAAAGACCTCGCCCGAATCTTCGATGTCACGAGTCATATATCCTGCGGTGCATACGATTTCCGAGAAGGGGACACCGGAATAAACGCTATTGGTGCAGATAAGATATTTGATAGCAGGATGTCTTTTCTTAAAAAGTTCAAGATCAACGTCATAGTATTCGGAGCCGCCCTCGTAGCCCGCGGTCTGGTCACCCGAGAATACGATAGCATCCTGATTTTCTTCAAGGAAAATTGTTCTCCAGGAGAATTCAGTCTGATTACCGTCAGCATCAAGTCCGATCATAGCAAGGTCGATATCGTTGACTTTTTCCCAATAGGTAAAGGCGCGTATCTTTTTGGTTTTAGGGATCTTGATTCTTGAGCCGCGGGGAAGGCAACCGAATCCACCCATTGAAGCGCTTTCCTGTATGGGAAGTGCGACGTTCTTCATATCGGGGTCGATATAAATCTTTCCGAGCTTGCAAGAGAGAAGCTCCTCAAGCTTCCGTTTGATCGTCTTTTTGATTCTTATGATGAGTGCTTCATCGAGAACGGATAATCTACGAGCTTGCTCCTCTTCGCTCTCATTGTGGTGAACGAGCATTCCGTACTTTATAAATTTGAAGGTACGGGCTTCTTTTGCTTTATAATTTGCGTAGCTGATAAGAAGCTGAATGAGCATTATTGCATTCTTTGTATCAATTTTGCCGATAATGTATTCGATATCCTCATCGGTCTTTGCTCTTGAAAGAAGGTAATTAAGATTTCTGAGTAAAGCACCCGAGCCCTTACCGCGCAGAATTACGTCGGTGGCGCGCTTGATCTCTCCTGCCGCGATTGCAGCCTCAAATTCAGAATAAACCGATTTGTTTTTACCCTTGCCGCGCATCTCGGAAACGAACTTTTCTCCTGCCTCGCTCTTTGGCTTATAGTGAATATGATGGAGGAGTCCAACCCAAATTTTGCGTTTCTCATAACATTCACGAACGTTAAGATGAGCAATCTCGAAAATACTATCTAAGAGAGCTGATACAAACTTACGGTCGGAATTTTTAAGATTGAGGTAATCGAGGTCGTAATCATAGTCGTAGTCGTAGAGAATGCGTTCGATAACCTTAGGCACGTCGGAAAGAGAAAGTAAACTCGCGTAGCTCATATTCTTGGTATCAATAATGAGCCTTATAAGAGTATCCTTAGATTCGAACTTCTTAGGTCTGTAGGAATAGCGATTGAAAGCCGCAAGAAGAAACTCGTACTGATATTCGGCTAAAGGACGGCTGCTTTTAACAAGGTCGTCGCAGATGTCGAATATCTTAAGCACAGCAGTCTTTTCATCAACGATTTCGAACTCTTTGACGGTGTAGCCTTCCTTGAATGCGATTCTTTCGAAATCGTCCTCAAAAATCGAGTGACCGGGTTTTTCGAAGTTACCGAGGAAATAGGTGTTGAAATAGTGATAAAGCTGATCAAAAAGCAATTCCTCTGAAGTAAGCTTTTTGACCGTCTCAGGGAATCCTTTATAAAAAGGTTCGGGGATATAGTATCCAAGTGTCAAAGAGGCAAACTCGAATACGTCGGTGTTGGCAAGCTCGTAGCCACCGGTGATCCTGATGCCAAGCCTATTCGCAAACGCGAAGATAACAGCGAAAGCATTGTCTTCATCTTTAGGCGTATCGCAAACAAGAATATGCTTATCAAAGAGATAATTTTTAAATATAGCGTCCATTTTTTGCCTCCTTTAATGTAATAATAGTTTTTTGATAAAATGGTACCGTTATGGTAAAAAACAAATAAAAATAAGAAGATTTGAGTTATTTTGTAGAAAAAGAAAGGGCGGATGATATTGCAGCATTAACACATTCCGGCGCGTTTCCTGTTTCGCCACCTGCACGAATGCAGGGAGGGACTCGAACCCTCATCTCCGGCTTTCAAACAGCGCTTCAAGTAAATACTGCTAGCTATCCGCCCACCCGTGAATTGTAGCACTATACAAAATTCGTAATTTTCATCACTCAAGTAAGCACTACTAGCTCGAGTGGTTATATTATATAACATAATGAGAATAAAATCAATAGCAAAAAAGACACATTTTTCTAAAAATTGTATAAAATAAGAAATACAGGCAAAAATAATCAAAAAGAAAAAGGAGTATATTATGAATCCGTTTTTAGAAAAAGCCATACCTGTGGAAAAATCACTTGAAAACTTTTGTGAGCTCTATCCCAAGCCTTATAATAAAAGAGAAGTAGACCCTTATACCAAAACCCGAATTATACTTATGAACGGAACCGAGTTTGAGGCGAATTGGTTTTCTCATCAGTTCGCAAGGCATACGGATGATATTGATCTCAAAAGAGAAATAGCATTGACACGAGCGGTTGAAAAGCAGCAGCAATTAAAGACCTCGCTTTTGAAACCCGCATCCGAATCTATCTTAGAGCATACCATAGGTTATGAGCAGTTAGCTGTCGATCTTACCGCTGAGCTCGCAAAGCGCGAGTCCGATTGCTCGGTAAAACGTGCGCTGGACTTTGCTCTTCTCGAGGACTTTGATCACCTTTACAGATACGCGGACTTGTTGGATATGGAGCAGGGAATTGCCGCTGAATACCTTGTCGGCAGATACACGGAAATAATGCCCGGCAGACCTACTATTGCGCATCACAGATTTCCAAAGGATAACGTAAGAAGAAATATTAATTCAAAGACCGCGGATGTACAAACGGTGCTTGATACGATGATTATTACTGCCGCAGAGCAGCAGACAATGAATTACTATATGAACGTAACTCCCTTTGCTTGCTCGGATATCAGCAGACGTCTCTATGCGGAAATTGCTCTCGTTGAGGAAGAGCACGTAACTCATTATGAGTCCTTAATGGATCCTAATGCTACGTGGTTTGAGATGATGCTCTGGCACGAATATTGCGAGTGCTACCTCTATTGGTCCTGCTATATGACCGAGACTGATCCCTATATTAAGAATTATTGGGAGAATAACCTTATCACCGAAATATCCCACCTTCATAAAGCAAAAGAGCTGCTTGAAAAATACGAGAAGAAGGAGTGGAATGAGGTTATTAAGTGCGGTGAATTCCCGACTCCAATCTCCCTTCACGAAAATATCGAGTACGTCAGAGATATACTTGGTACTACGGTTCAGTATACAACGAACAGAGATGAATACACGAATGTAGATGATCTTCCGTGCGATGCGGATTTCTTCCGTTATCAGAATATAATAGCACCCACAACGGATATTGTTCCTTCTCATAACGTGATAGAAGCGTATCTTCGCCGTCACAGAACTGATTATCGTTATGAGGTTGCAGCAAATCCTATCGAGGCGCTTCGAAACAGAAAAGAGGATAATACCTCTGTTGGCAGAGTTCCGGGTGCCGCGAAGTCCACGGGATTTAAATGCTAAAAAACGCATAACAGTTTTTTAGTTTAATCATTATAAATATCAATTCTGTTTTTAAATAGAAATGCACAGCTCGATGTTTTGAGTTGTGCATTTTTTATCAAAGCAAGTAAATATGTAATTAATTATTGACAAAAGCAATTTAATATGTTAGTATATGAATATAAAATTACAATTAATTTGCATAGAGGTGCGTATGAGAAACTATCAGGAAAATATTGTACCGGCGCTCGGGCAGAACAGTGCAAACGTCTTTATATATGAAAATGATAAATCCAAGCTCAAGATTCTTTTTGTTGGTAATTCAATAGCTAAGCATGCTCCGAAGCCCTCAATCGGCTGGAACAGGGATTGCGGTATGGCGGCATCATCTGCGGAATGCGATTACGTTCATCTCATAGTTAAAATGATTATGGAAAAATACGATAAAAACGTTTCTTACGGCATAGCTCAGGCAGCGCAGTACGCAAGAACCTTTACGGAATGCGGTCCCGAATGTGATTATTCCGAGGCAAAGACGTTTGGCGCAGATATTATACTTATGTTCTATGGTGCTAACGTTCCGAAAACTTACGATGAGGATGAGAACCCGAAAAAGACCTTTGGAGAAGCATACGAAGAAATGCGCAATTATCTTGTTAAGGAGGGGACTCAGGTATTTCATTCGCAGGGGTTTTACATAAGAGAAAAGCTTGACGCAGAAAAGCTTGCAGTTGCCGAGAAGTATGGGGACGTGTTCATTAATATCGATGATATTAGGCGTCTCCCCGAATCTCACGGCTTATTCAATCACCCGGGTGATGAGGGAATGGCAATGCTTGCGGATAGATTCTTTGCGGCAATCGAAGATACTGTTAAAAGGCTTTGCACGAGTAAATAACAAAATAATTGGCGTACCGCGAAATTTAACACGGGTACGCCTGTATTTTTTTGCAAACAGCAAGCATTGTGTGCGCTGAAGCAATCTTTGTCGGTGTAGATTATTTTGGCAAATCGGGAAATGATTAATTAATGTATTTTTCTTGACAAAGCTCTGTGATTTGTGCTAAAATAAAAACGCATATATTTATGCGGGCGCGTCGCACCTGTGATTGATTATGAAAAACTACATATAAGGAGAAATATTATGGGAATTATTAAAGCTACGTTTAATGCTATAGGCGGTAATCTTGCGGATTCCTGGCTCGAAGTCATCGAGGCCGGAGAAATGAGCGGTACTACCGTATTTACCAAGGGCGTAAAGGTACGCACCGGTAAGAGAAACAACAATAAAAAGGGAGAAGAGGACGTTATTTCCAACGGCTCTGTTATCCATGTATATCCGGGGCAGTTTATGCTACTCGTCGATGGCGGTAAGGTAGTTGACTTTACTGCGGAGGAAGGTTACTACAAAGTAGATAACAGCTCTGCACCTTCGCTATTTGCAGGGCAGTTCGGCAAGTCGCTTAAGGATGCCTTTGCGAGAATCAAATTCGGAGGCACTCCCTCTTATGCGCAGAAGGCGTATTTCATCAATCTTCAGGAAATAAAGGGCATCAAATTCGGAACGAGAACTCCCGTTAACTATTTTGACAGCTTCTATAATTCCGAGCTTTTCTTAAGAGCTCACGGTAATTATTCGATAAAAATCACCGATCCCTTGAAATTCTATACTGAGGTCATCCCGAAAAATGCGGACAGAGTGGATATCTCCGAGATCAACGAGCAGTATCTTTCCGAGTTTCTTGAGGCGCTTACCGCGGCTATCAACAGAATGTCTGCCGACGGTATACGTATATCCTTCGTAGCAAGCAAGTCTCGCGAGCTTTCCGAGTATATGGCAAGCGAGCTTGACGCATCCTGGCGTGAGATGCGCGGTATGGAGGTTCAGTCCGTAGGTATAGCAAGTGTTTCTTACGACGAGGAATCGAAGGAGCTCATCAATATGCGTAACAAGGGCGCAATGCTCTCCGATGCGAGCGTAAGAGAAGGCTACGTTCAAGGCTCTGTTGCGAGAGGTATCGAGGCTGCGGGCTCAAATAGCGCAGGATCTGCCGCTGCCTTTATGGGAGTTGGAATGGGTATGAACGCAGGCGGCGGATTTATGGGCGCCGCAACGGAAACTAATAGACGCGCAATGGAAAAAGATGCCGAGAGAAGAGCGGCAGATGCTGCAGCCGCTGCCGCAAGAGATAGCTGGACCTGCTCATGCGGAGCAACCAATTCGGGTAAATTCTGCTCTGAATGCGGCTCGCCGAAGCCTGCTGCAAGAGGCTCGTGGGTATGCGCTTGCGGTACCGAGAATACCGGCAAATTCTGCTCGGAGTGCGGCTCTCCCAAGCCTGCTACGGAATGGACCTGCGAATGCGGAACCGTAAATCCCGCGTCATCAAAATTCTGCTCGGAGTGCGGAAAGAAAAAATAATTTGAAATCTCTTATAAAACTTAAGGAGTAATATGGACTCAACTGTAACTTATAAATGTCCAAACTGTGATGCGGGCTTGATATTTGATCCCGAAAAGGGAAAATTTGTTTGTGAGTTCTGTATATCCGACTTTACCGAGGACGATCTTCGCGAAAGGGGCGCCTTTGACAGAACCGAGGAATCCGACCGCGAGCAGGCTGAGTTTTCCGAGCATATCAAGGAGTATTGCTGTCCGTCGTGCGGAGCTGAGGTTATCGCAGATGAAAATACCATTGCGGGCACCTGCTTCTATTGCCATAATCCTATTGTATTATCGGATAAGGTGTCGGGCAACTTAAAGCCGTCGAAGATAATTCCTTTTGCATTTGATAAGGAAGAAGCGAAGGCTAGATTTCTTCGCTTTGCGAAAAAGAAAAAGTTCGTTCCAAAATCTTATGCCGCTCCCGAAAATGCCGAGAATATCTCGGGCGTGTATTATCCCTTCTGGGTGACAGATGCGGATGCCGAGGCGGACTTTGACGCAAGAGGAACGAAGGTACGCACCTGGCGTATGGGTAATTACAGATATACGGAAACCTCGCATTATAATATTATGCGAAGCGGTGATATACACTTCGAGGATATAACCACCTCGGCAATAAGTGAAGAGGATAAGGCAATGCTTGAGGGTATTTTGCCGTATCCGTCGGACGTTCATCGCGACTTCTCAATGCCGTATCTTCAGGGCTTTGTTGCGAAGAAAAGAAATATCGAAAGAGAAGCGCTTTCGGGCGAGGTAAGAGAAAGAATGCACGGTTATGCATCATCTCTTCTTCGAGAAACTGTGCACGGCTATGCAACGGTGACCGACGAGCAGACCGGTATAAGAATATCCAAAAGCCATTGGGAGTATACCTTGATGCCTGTCTGGATACTCAATTATAAGCATAAAGGAAAAAACTACACTTATGCTATGAACGGTCACACGGGAAAGGTTTACGGTGAGCTTCCTATAAGCTTCCCAAAGCTTGGAATCCTCTTTGGCTCGCTGCTTTCTGCCGTAGCGCTAATTTGTACCCTGATCGGTTACTTTTTGATGTAGGGGGTGCAAAATGAAAACTAAAGTTGTCATATTTTTGATAATTACCACTTTATTACTGACGGTTATCGGACTCACCGTATCTGCATACGGAGGTTTTATTATTCCTTCGGGAGAGCTTTTGACAGACAGGGGAGACGTTATCCCTGATGCTGACGAGGACGAAATAATTGCGGCAATTGCAGAGGCTGAGTCCGGCTTGGATACTAAAATCCGAGTCTTTGCATATCGCGGAACAAGTTATTACGATTACCTTGACTACATAGACGAATCCGAAGAAAGCTTTTATTCTCTGGTTCTGCTCGTGATTCAGTATGACAATTATTCTGACGAATATTATTATTACCTCGATACGTACGGTGACGCGTATTATAGCATCAAAGATAAAGAGGTTGACAGGATTCTTGATAACAATGAAGTATACGATAATATCAAATCGGGAAACTTAAGGGAAGGTATAATTGCATTTGCCACCCTTGCAAAAAAAGCTTCTGCGGGAGATCTCCGTCCCGACTTTGTGAAAGCTCTGATAATCTCGCTTGTAATCGCGGTAATAGTTGCTTTTATCGTGTGCTTGTCGATATACCTTGCATATAAGAAAAAGCTTCATGCGGAAAGCTATCCGTTGAATAGATTCGCATCTCTTGATCTTAAGATCGAAAGAGATAGCTTTGTAACTAAATTTATAACCCGTGTCCGCATCAACACGTCAAATGGCGGCAGCAGCAGATCGGGCGGAGGAAGGTCTGGCGGTGGCGGCGGAAGACGCGGCGGACGTTAATTATCTAAAACTGAAAGGAGCGCTAATATGCGTGATAGATCAAAAGCAAATTTTAAGCTTGTCAGCGAATATTCGCCGACGGGCGATCAGCCTCAGGCAATAGAAGCGCTCGTTTCGGGACTTGAAGCCGGAGAGCGAGCGCAAACGCTTGTCGGTGTAACGGGCTCTGGTAAGACCTTCACTATGGCGAATGTCATCGCGCGTGCGGGACGTCCTGCGCTCGTGCTTGCGCATAATAAGACTCTTGCTGCTCAGCTTTGTACGGAGTTCAGAGCCTTTTTCCCCGAGAATGCGGTTGAATACTTCGTATCCTACTATGACTATTATCAGCCCGAGGCGTATATCCCGGGGAGGGATATGTATATTGAAAAGGATGCTATGATCAACGATGAGATAGATATGCTCAGGCATAGCGCAACCTCGGCTCTTTTTGAAAGGCGCGACGTAATTATTGTCGCGTCTGTTTCCTGCATATATTCGCTTGGTGACCCCCTTGAATATCAGGAGCTTTTGGTTTCTGTAAGACCGGGGCTTGAAATGTCGCGCGACGAGCTTCTTTCGCGTCTTGTATCTATAAGCTACGAGAGAAATGACGTTAACTTTATCCGTGGAAAATTCCGTGTGCGCGGCGACGTGGTAGAGATATATCCCGCAAGCGCAAAGGAAGAGGCTCTCAGAGTTGAGTTTTTCGGTGATGAGATAGACAGAGTGTCAAAAATAAATACCGTAACGGGCGAGGTGACCGAAAGACTGTCCTACGCAGCTGTTTTCCCGGCTACGCATTACGCCGTGTCGGATGACAGGCGCGAGGCTGCCCTTCGCGAGATCGAGCAGGAAATGGTGGAGCGTGTTGAATATTTCAAGGCTAACAATCAGCTTCTTGAGGCTGAAAGAATAGAGCAGAGAACTAAATACGACCTCGAGATGCTTCGTGAGGTCGGATTCTGCTCCGGAGTTGAGAACTATTCAAGAGTCCTTGCGGGAAGACCTGCGGGCTCGACGCCGTATACGCTTCTCGATTATCTTCCCGACGATTATATTCTTTTCGTTGACGAATCTCACGTAACCCTGCCGCAGGTGCGCGGTATGAGCGGCGGTGATTATGCGAGAAAAAAGAACTTGATCGACTTTGGCTTCAGACTTCCGTCAGCGTTTGATAACAGACCGCTCTTTTTCGACGAATTTCAGGAGAAAATAGGTCAGGTCATATACGTCAGCGCAACGCCGGGAGATTTTGAAAAGGAAGAAAGCTCGAGTATGGTCGAGCAGCTTATAAGACCTACGGGACTTATAGATCCCGAGGTAATAGTCCGTCCGATAGAGGGGCAGATAGACGATCTCATAGGTGAGATCCGAAAAACGACCGAGCGCGGTGAAAAGGTACTAGTTACCACTATGACCACGAAAATGGCAGAGGACCTTACCGAGTATCTTACGACGCACTCAATAAAAGTTAAATACATTCACCACAGAGTTGAAACCATCGAGAGAATGCAGATAATAAGAGATCTGCGACTCGGTGAGTTTGACGTTCTCGTCGGAATTAACCTTCTACGTGAGGGACTTGATATCCCCGAAGTATCACTCGTTGCTATACTTGATGCGGATAAGGAAGGCTTCCTGCGAAGCGAAACCTCGTTGATACAGACCATAGGACGCTCGGCGCGTAATATCAACGGTCACGTTATTATGTATGCGGACAGTATCACAAGGTCTATGAAGGGCGCGATAGATGAAACGAACAGAAGGCGCTCTATCCAGATGGCATATAACGAGGAGCATGGAATAACGCCCGAGAGCGTTAAGAAAAAGGTAATGGATATCATCGAGATAGGCAAGAAGCCCGAGGATGATACCAAGCTTCAGGTGAAGAAGCTTACGAAGCTTGAACGTGAAAAGCTTATAGAAAAGCTTACCGCGGAAATGAAGGAAGCGGCAAGAATGCTGGAATTTGAAAAGGCGGCGTTCTTACGCGACAGAATAAAGGATCTAAAAACGACAAAGTGATTTTTGCGAGCATAATTGCTGTAAATATCCGTGCCGTAACTGAAAACAGGAAGAAGAAATGGCAAGAAAAATAGTAATTAAAGGCGCGAGAGTAAATAACCTCAAAAATATTGATGTCGAGATACCGAGAGATAAGCTCGTTGTTCTGACAGGACTTTCGGGAAGCGGAAAATCATCGCTTGCATTTGATACGCTTTACGCAGAGGGACACAGACGTTTTGTCGAGAGTCTATCGACCTATGCGAGAATGTTCCTCGGACAGATGGATAAGCCCGACGTTGATCTTATAGAAGGACTTTCGCCCTCAATATCCATAGATCAGAAAACCACGTCTAAAAACCCGAGATCGACCGTTGGAACTGTTACCGAGATCTACGACTATCTCAGGCTTCTTTACGCAAGAGTGGGAAAGCCGCACTGCCCGATATGCAATAAGGAAATATCTCAGCAGTCGCAGGACCAGATAGTGGATAAGATACTCTCACTTGATGCGGGCGAGCGCATAATGGTGCTCTCTCCGATTGTCAGGCGCGAGAAAGGAATGCACGAAAAAGTCTTTTCCGATGCGAGAAAATCGGGTTATGCGAGAGTCAGAGTCGACGGAAATATGTATTCTCTTGACGAGGAGATAACTCTCGATAAAAATAAAAAGCCCACAATAGACATTGTAGTTGACCGACTTGTAATAAAGGACGATATAAGATCAAGACTTTCCGATTCAGTCGAGGTTGCGCTTAAGGCAAGCGGCGGACTTGTAACGGTAGTGACCGTACCCGGAGAGGGAGAGGGACAGGAGCTTGAGTTTTCGGAAAAGTATGCCTGCGAGGAGCACGGTATAAGCTTCCCCGAGCTCGAGCCGAGAATGTTCTCGTTCAATAACCCTATAGGCGCGTGCCCCGAATGCTCGGGTATCGGTAATATGCAGAGAATTTCCGTAAGAAAGCTTCTGCCTCATAAGCACTTATCGCTCCGCGAGGGCGCGATAGCCGCAAACGGCTTCAAGACTATGACTGAGGATTCCTGGACGGGTCCCTTGCTCGTTGAGGTCGGTAAGGATTACGGCTTTACGTTAGATACGCCGATTTCCGATTTTTCGGAGGAGGCTATAAACGTTTTGATGTACGGTGACGGTACGGGCAAAAAATACGACGTTATGCGCTATTTTGGCGGTGACGGCAGACGTCAGATGGTATCGTTTGAGGGTGTGGTCCATATAATCGAGAAGCGTATGCGTATGATGGGCGGTGACTATTATCAGCAATTCGTTGAGGAGGTAGCCTGCCCGAAGTGTCGCGGAAGGAGACTCTCAGACCTGGTGCTCGGAGTCACCGTCGGCGGACTCAATATTGACGAATTCTGCCGTCTTTCGATATCCGGAGCGATAGATTTCGTTGAATCTCTCGAGTTTACCGAATCCGAAGCCAAAATAGCAAAGGAAGTAATCAAAGAAATAAAAGCAAGACTAAACTTTTTGAAGAGTGTAGGTCTTGAATATCTCAATCTTGCCCGTCAGGCGGGAACGCTTTCGGGCGGAGAGGCGCAGAGAATAAGACTTGCAACGCAGATAGGCTCGTCCCTCACGGGAGTACTGTATATCCTCGATGAGCCCAGTATCGGTCTTCATCAGCGCGATAACGGCAAGCTTATCGGAACGCTCAAGAATCTTCGCGATCTCGGAAATACCGTTGTCGTAGTCGAGCACGATGAGGATACTATGCGCGAGTCGGACTTCATAGTGGATATCGGTCCCGGCGCCGGAATCCACGGCGGCGAGGTGGTCGCGACCGGAACGCCCGAGGAGGTAGCGAAGTGCGAAGCATCGATAACGGGAGCTTATCTTTCGGGCAGACGGAGCATAAAGGTTCCGACCGAAAGAAGAGAGGGAAGCGGAAAATATCTCAGAATTATCGGAGCAGAGGAAAACAATCTCAAGAAAGTCAACGTCGATATTCCTCTCGGTAAATTCATTGCCGTAACCGGAGTATCGGGAAGCGGAAAATCATCGCTTATCAACTCGGTGCTGTATAAGACGCTCGCAAGAGATCTAAACCGCGCGATAACCTATCCCGGGCGAGTTGAAAGAATCGATGGACTCGAGTATCTTGATAAGGTGATAGCAATTGACCAGAGCCCCATCGGCAGAACGCCGCGCTCAAACCCCGCAACCTATACGGGACTTTTTACCGATATAAGAAATCTCTTTGCCAAGACCAAGGATGCGAAGGCAAAGGGCTTTGATGCGGGCAGATTTTCCTTCAACGTCAAGGGCGGACGCTGCGAAGCCTGCGAGGGTGACGGAGTAAAATGTATAGAAATGAACTTTCTTCCCGACGTATACGTCAAGTGCGACGTTTGTCAGGGAAAAAGATACAACAGAGATACCCTTGACGTTAAATATAAGGGGAAAAATATATACGACGTTCTCGAAATGTCGGTCGAGGAGGGAATGTACTTCTTTGAGGATCTACCCCAGCTTCAGCGCAAGCTGAAAACTCTGTTCGACGTCGGTCTCGGTTATATAAAAATAGGTCAGTCGTCAACTACGCTTTCGGGCGGTGAGGCGCAGAGAGTCAAGCTTGCAACAGAGCTTGCAAAGCGCTCCACGGGTAAAACAATATATATTCTTGACGAGCCCACGACGGGACTTCACACCGAGGACGTATCGAAGCTTATCGGTATTCTTCAGCGTCTTGTTGACGGTGGAAATACCGTCATAACCATAGAGCATAACCTTGATCTTATTAAAACTGCGGATCATATCATAGACCTCGGGCCCGAGGGTGGTGACGCTGGCGGAACGGTAGTTGTTACGGGAACTCCCGAAGAGGTTGCCGCTTGCGAGAGGTCATATACAGGACAGTTCCTTAAGGAGAAGCTATGTATTACGGAACAATAAAAAAGAACGATATCGCGAACGGAGAGGGGATAAGAACTACTCTCTTTGTTTCGGGATGCAGAAACAAATGCAAAAACTGTTTCAATCCCGAAACGTGGAGCTTTACCTATGGTAAGCCGTTTACGGAAGAAACGAAAGAAGAGCTTCTTTCAACTTTCCGCTCCCCATTCGTTGCGGGGCTGACTCTGCTTGGAGGAGAACCGATGGAGCCCGAAAACCAAAGGGAGCTCTTGCCGCTTATACGCGAATTTAAAATGAAGTATCCCGAAAAAACTCTGTGGGTATATACCGGAAATTTATACGAGGAGTTGACCGCGGGCGTTGGTAAGCACTTTAAATGTACAGAGGATACAGCAGAGCTTCTCTCGTATATTGATATCCTTGTTGACGGTCGCTTTGAGGAAGAAAAAAAGAGTCTTGGAATACGCTTCAGGGGCTCGACCAATCAAAGAATAATTGATATGAATAAAACCCGCGAGCGCGGAGAAATAGTTATCTGGGAAGGCTGCAAGCTTGATAAGAGCTTTGCGCCTGCCGAGGTATAAAACTTTATGACAAACTTAGCTGAAAGGAATGAAAAATGACACCTATCAGAATAAAAAAGCTTAATGAAAAGGCTATAATCCCCACCTACGGAACAGAGTTTTCTGCGGGCGCAGACCTTTATGCTCTTCCCGGAGAAAGTATAGTTATCGAGCCCCATAAAACGGTTATGATACATACGGGACTCGCAATGGAGATACCCGAGGGCTACGCAGGTCTTATATTCGCAAGAAGCGGACTTGCTTCTAAGCGCGGACTTGCTCCCGCAAATAAGGTCGGTGTTGTCGATCCCGATTACAGAGGCGAGTTTATGGTAGCGCTTCATAATCATACAGACGAAGAGAGAGTAGTCGAGGGAGGGGAGCGTATAGCTCAGCTTGTAATAGTACCTTTTCTTAAGGCGGAGTTCTCGCTTGCAGACGACCTTTCTGATACAGTCAGAGGCGAAGGTGGCTTTGGCTCTACGGGTAAAAAGTGATAGATTTAAAAGAGCAAAATTGCATAAAAGTAAATAATTATTTGCAATAAATGAGGTTTATATGGCTAATAATATAAATATTAAAGACTGCATTCATATATCGAGCGGTAAATGGGAAGCAGGTGTTTGCGCCCGATTTGGCGGAAATATGATATATCTCCGCTATGACGGAAGAGATGTTTTCCGTCCCTTGACCGACGAGGAGCTTATCGCGAAAAATCCTTATATACAGGGCTCACCGATACTCTTGCCCGCTAACAGAACTTATCTTGGAAAATTCAGCTTTGAGGGGGTCGATTACGAGCTTCCCATAACAGAGCCGAGAACGAACTCTCATCTTCACGGACTTGTGCACAGAGCCGAGTTTGAGCTTTTATCCGTAAGTGCTTCGGAGGTTACCCTCCGCTATTCCAATCGCGGTGAGGTCTATCCGTTTAAATTTGATATAACCGTAACTTATTCCGTATCGGAGAACGGCGTATCTCAGAAGTACGTTATAACTAATACAGATTCTAAGAATATGCCGTATACGTTTTGCCTTCATTCAACCTTCGTTGAGCCTGAGGAATTCGTTATGCCTGTAAAATGCCGTCAGGAGCACGATGATATAGATATACCTACGGGAAGATTTGTTCCTCTGACCGAGCAGGAGGAAAAATACAATACGGGCTCTCCTTCAAAGAACGTGTCCGTATGCGGTTATTACGTTTCTGCAGGTAACACTGCAAGAATTGACGACATTCTCTATACCGTATCGGATAATTTTGACTGCTGGATTACCTACAATGCGCGCGGACTTGCGGGATATACATGCATCGAGCCGCAGGCGGGACTCGTCAACGGACTTAATATTGAAGGCGGCTGCCGTATTTTAGCTCCGGGAGAATCCGAAACTTATACGACGAAATATGCGCACATATAAAACCAAAAACAAATTAAAAAATAAGCGACTTTTAAATTGAGGAGAAATGAAATGAGCACATTACACGTAATTGACCACCCATTGATTCAGCATAAGCTGACCATTATGAGAAGAAAGAACACGCCCTCAAAGGACTTCAGAACTCTTCTTGACGAGATTGCAATGCTTATGGGCTATGAAGTAACCAGAAACCTTCCGCTTGAGGACGTAGAGATAGAAACTCCTATTTGCAAGACTACTCAGAAGAGAATAGCAGGTAAAAAGCTTGCGATAATTCCTATCCTCAGAGCGGGGCTTGGAATGGTTGACGGACTTCTTAAGCTCGTTCCCGTAGCAAGAGTTGGTCATATCGGTCTTTACCGCGATCCGGAAACTCACGAGCCCCACGAATACTATTGCAAAATGCCTAAGGATATCGAGGAAAGACTTGCGATAGTAGTTGACCCGATGCTTGCAACGGGTGGCTCTGCATCCGATGCATTGAAGCTCGTTAAGGGCCACGGAGCAAAAAATATCATACTTATGTGTCTTGTTGCCGCTCCCGAGGGTGTTGCGAAGGTACAGGCAGATCATCCCGATGTTGATATATACGTTGCTGCTCTTGATGAAAAGCTCAACGATCACGCGTATATCGTACCCGGACTTGGTGACGCGGGAGACAGAATCTTCGGTATTAAGTAATGCGCGAGCTGAAAATTGGCAAAAACGATGCGGGGCAGCGTCTTGATAAGTTCATAACCAAAGCTTTGAATATTCCTATGAGCCTTTTGTATAAATCAATAAGGCTAAAAAAAATAAAGGTGAACAGGCAGCGCGCCGAAGCATCGCAAAAGCTTTGCGAGGGGGACACGGTTCAGTGCTTCCTTGCGGATGAATTTTTTGAAAGGGGCAAAAAGGTCGGATTCTCGGAAACTCCCGAGCATACGAAAGCTCAGCTTTCTAAAATGAATTTCAAGCTCGATATCATTTACGAGGACGGAAATATTATCCTTGTAAATAAGCCGCAGGGACTTTCCGTGCACGAGGACGAGGACTCGAAGTCTAACACCTTAATTTCTTACGTACATAGCTATCTTTATTCAAAGGGTGAATACGATCCCGATGAGGAGCTGAGCTTTGCTCCCGCGCTTTGCAACCGTATAGACAAAAATACGTCGGGAATAGTTATAGCGGCAAAAAATGCCGCAGCCCTACGTATTATGAACGAAAAGATAAAAGCGCGTGAGATAAAGAAGTTCTATCTTGCGGCAGTTCACGGTATTCCCGAAAAAAAAGAAGCCACCCTCTACGGTTATCTTATCAAGGATTCTAAAACGAATACCGTTCGTGTCTATGATAAGAATCCGCCAAAGGGCGCAAAGGATATAATAACGAAATATCGGGTAATAGCCAAAAATGCAGATTCGGCTCTCGTTGAGGTCGAGCTTCTTACGGGAAGAACACATCAAATACGTGCGCATATGGCGCATATAGGTCATTCGCTTATAGGCGACGGAAAATACGGTATCAACCGCGCCGACCGAGAGAGAGGATACAAGTATCAGGCGCTTTGCTCGTATAAGCTTATTTTCTCTTTTGAAACAGATGCCGAGGAGCTTGATTATCTTAAGGGCAAGGAGTTTTCCATTCCGAAGAAGGATATTTATTTCACAAAAGATTATTTTTGAGAAATGGGTGAGAGCTGTCACGAAAATACCTAGATTGGTGTAAAAAACAATCATCTCATCGCAAAAATCCGGCTTTAATAATCCAAAATCAATAAACGCGAGGTTAAAATGAAAAAAACTATTGTGTTGATAATTTTACTTTTATCAATTTTATTACTATCATCCTGTGAAGTAATTGATTTTGTTTTAAATATTGAACCGTATGAAACCGAAAAATATTTTGACTACGAGAAATTAACTTATCGTATGGTAAAAGTACAGATTGCTGAATGGAAATACGATTCATATGGCAAAGCTACCGTATTAGTATTAAAAGAATTTACTTACGAAGAATCATTACAAATTATATATGATTTATGTCAAATAAAATATATGTGGTATATCCCTTTAATTGGAGGTCCTCCTGGTCCGGACGGAATATGTATAAAAGTGTTTTATGAGAACGACGATTGGGAATTCTTTAGTTATTATGGTACTTCAACTGAAATTTGTGCTTCGTGTTCCAAAGAGGAATACTTCAATCTGCTCTCAAAATACTTGGGATATAATATTTATGAATAGGATGTGCAGATTTTAGGAATTTTTATCACTGAAATGGTTTTGTTCTCTCGCCCAGAAGAAATTCCGGGCGAGAGTTTTTTGTTTTTAAATCTGTCAACTTTTGTCATATTTGCAGTGTAAGTCTCTAAGTAGAAATTTGAGGTAAAAGCGTTATTTCCCGCCGCTATTACACTACTTGACAACGATGGTAATCTTGTGGTAAAATATGTATACGATGCATGGGGCGTTTGCACAACTGTTGTAATCGATGAAAGTGCAACGGATATTGCTAACCTCAATCCCTTCCGCTACAGAAGCTATTACCTTGATACCGGATTGAATTTGTATGCTTATTGTTTGAATAACCCTGTAATGCATTTGGATGAAACGGGTTGCTTTGCAAAGGGACTTTTGTTCCAGTTTGCTGTTTCAGCATTATGTTACGTCGGTTTTTTTATTGCGGCAATCTGGGATAAAGATGTTAAGAGCGATATGGATAAGCTCGGAAAGCTATTTGGCGATAGTAAAAACGAATTTTTGAGTTCTATCCCAAATATAATTAATACCAAGGAAGATATTGTTCTTAATTCTAAAAAAGTATCATTCTACAAAGGTATCCCTGTCGTAAGGACGGATTTTGAAGGTACGTTTTCATTTGGTGCGATTGTTTTAAGTAGGGGTTATACGGATGATTTGAATATATTTCATGTAGAAAGCGATCCCAAAGTCGTTAAGCATGAATATGGTCACAACATACAGTTAATGACAATAGGATTAAGAAATTATATATTTGGCATTGCTATTCCATCGGTTCTTGCTAGTGTAGTTTTATACGAGATATATATGAATTCTTCTATGCTTAAAAAAACATATTATAAAATTTACTTTTCTTTTCCTTGGGAACGAAGTGCGGATTTGTTTGGTGGAGCAACTCACCCTGATTATTATAAAAATTCAAAAGAAATTTCTTTAATATATTATGCTCTTTTGCTATTGATTTAATATAAGGAGATTTGATATGAAAAAAATATTATGTTCTTTGTTAATAATTGCTTGCTTATTTTTGTGTTCATGCCAAATATTCGGTAACACTAAAAAAACAGAATATTATAGTTATAATATAATATCAAAGAATGCCGAATGTGTTGAAATAGTATATGATGACAATCCTAATAGGAATGCTACTATTCTCAAAGTTTTAAATTATGAAGAATCATTAAAATTCCTAGAAGAATTTTCGCAAATTAAATTTACAATTCTTTCTCCTATGGTTGCGCCTAGGTATAAAAAAGGGCTTAATTTTAGGGTTAAGCTACTAAATGATTTAGGATATGTAGAATATAGTTGTGAAGATGGTATTACCATCTGTAGTTATGATGAGTATTATGGGTTGATTAAAAAGTATTGTCCAGATATTAATCTTGAGGAGTATTTACCTGAAGAATATAATCAGCAATAGTATTACAAATATAATATTTCTCTCGCCCAGAAGTAATTCCGGGCGAGAGTTTTTATTTTATAAATTGAAAAACAGATACCACGTTAAAGTGTAAATTAAATAAAAAAGCTCTTTGTAGAAATTTGAGGTAAAAGCGTTATTTCCCGTCGCTATACCACTACTTGACAGCGATGGTAACATTGTGGTAAAATATGTATACGACGCATGGGGCGTTTGCACAACTGTTGTAATCGATGAAAGTGCAACGGATATTGCTAACCTCAACCCCTTCCGTTACAGAAGCTACTACTTCGATACCGAAACAAATCTGTATTTCCTCAAAACAAGATACTACGATCCTAAAATTGGTAGATTCATAACAATTGATGATATTTCGTATATTGCACCGGATACAATTAATGGCGTTAGGAATTAAAAACTATTCATATTTTATTGCTGCTCCGTCAGTTTCGTTGAATGCTGTTTTTGCGGTGGAATTATTGTTCACTGGAAATATAACAAATCCTTTGTATAATGTGTATTATAATTTACCATTTGAACGCAGTGCAGATTTATTTGGCGGTGTTTTGGAAACAGATAGAAAACATAGCAAATGGTCATCAGAAATTTTGTTGTTTTATTTGGCATTTTTATTATTAATGTAATTATAATTAAACCGGAGGTTAGTAATGAAAAAAGTAATTTTGTTAATATTGGTATTATCGTTAGTTTTATCACTGTATTCTTGTTCAATAGTTGATTATATAATTAACGGAAAAACTGATGATGTTGAAATTTGTTTTGAATACGAAGATTTAATCAGTGGTATGACCTATGTGCAGATTGCTGATTGGAAACAAACATCTGATGAAGTTATCGTATTAAAAGAATTTACATATGAAGAATCGTTAGTACTTTTATATGATTTTTCTCAAATAACATATACTACTTACATTCCAATATACGGTGGTCCTCCGGGTCCAAACGGTGTTTGTATTAAAGTATTCTATGAAGATGGCGATTGGGATTTTTATAGTTATTATGGAACAAACACTATGTTAAGGTCTTACTGTTCCCAAAAAGTGTACTATGACTTAATTTCAAAGTATTTGGGATATGAAATTTCTGAATAAGCTGTGTAAATTTTAAGATTTTTTATTACTAAAATAGTTTTGTTCTCTCGCTCAGAAGAAATTCCGGGCGAGAGTTTTTTGTTTTATAAATCTGTCAATCTTTGTTACGTTTGTAATGTAATTTCTACAGAAAGAACGCGCAGAACGACGTAATTGCGCTACTTGACAGTGATGGTAACCTTGTGGTAAAATATATATATAACAAAATTAAACGGCAATATTGATAGTAGGATCAAAAACTGCAAAAGGGCAATTGCAATTTTATTATATAAATATTCAACCGGTAGTCACTTTGTTGCTATACAGTATGAAAGAAAAAATAAAAAATTTAATAAATACAATTCAGACGAATCTCTTACATCTGTAGATACGTGGCTTTCGAAAAACAGTTATACTTCTTCCAGTTTGATTACAATTTAAAGAGAGGAACTAGAAATGAAACTCATTTGTAAAATTTCAGCTTCATTGTTGTTAATTATCAGTTTGGTTCTAAATTTGTTTTCGTGTGCAAAAATATGTAAAACAAATAAATATTTCAAACTGAAGGAGGCTGGTTATTATCCGGACACCTCCGATTTCCCAGATACAAAATGGGTATGCCGCGAAGTTGATATGTATTTTTACATGTTTGACTATGGCGAATCCACAATGATAGGTGAATATACCGTTGGCGATAAAAATTATCGTGTTGATATAGAAATTCATAATGCTGATATGTCTTTTGATTTTTATTCTCGCACCAATATATCTATGTCAACTTCAAAAAACGACAGCTTTTCAGAACCTGTAATTTGCGAAAGAGAGGAAGCCGGATTTTTGGCAACCGAATACATTTATGAAAACGATATAATTACTTGCAAAATCAGAAATACTGATCAAAATATATGGAATTACGAAGGAGATACAATAACCTTCGAAAAAGCAGGTGCGATATCTATTAATCCAATTTCCAAATGGTATTGTGAAGCACTTGATATGTATCTTATAAAATACGATGATGTTTATTACAAAGGCGAGATTGTTGTTGATAATATCATAAATTACGTACATGCCATCGAAATAGGTAATAGTAAATACTATAAGTTTTCTATAGAGAATGGTAAAATTAACAACTTGAAAGAAAAAACGGTTAGTCCCTTTGTGAACATGTTTTTTGAACAAGGAGAAAATAAAATTATTGCAACAGTAACAGAGGAATGTACTACTAATCGTTTGGCGTATGAATACTGGAAAACGGATGAAACAACTTTTGAGTTTGTAGAGCAACCACTGATATAGCTTTGATGTATCTTGCTCTTTTGCTTTAATTTTACAGTATACAAGGAGTTCTGCTATGAAAAAAATATTATGTTCGTTTATACTAGTCATTTGTTTGTTTTTGTGTTCTTGCGATAGTTTTAAAATATCATTAAAAACAAGCTACGATGAGTTAATAAAAGACGCTGAATATGTTGAAATAATTTTTGAAGATGTTGCAACTAAAGAAGTAATGGTTCTAAAAAAATTAGATAATGAAACATCAGCTGACTTTCTAAGAGAATACTCCCAAATTGAATACACTTGCAGCAGTATATCCGGAGCTCTGCTTACGCCACCACCTACAAGATATTACGGATTGAGTTTTAGAGTAAAAAAATCGGATCCACAGTTGGAATATGATTATTGTACTATACGCAGCGGAGCTTTTTCTTGCAATAGTGTTGAATATTACGATTTGATATGTAAGTATTGTCCGGATATTGATCTTGAAGAGTATTTACCTGAAGAATATAATCAGTAATAGTATTACAAATATAATATTCTCTCGCTTGGATAACAAAGCAAGCGGATGCTTAATACCTTTCGGTAAAAAGCATCCGCTTTTTTTCTTTTTTTAGGCTATTTTAATGAGACAGCCTCTTATTAATAATAAGATACGATCAGCTTATATCGGCGCCGAAGGGGGCGAGGAAATATTTTGCGATCTTAAAGCACGGCTTGCCGAAGGGAAGAAAGATAAGCGTAACGAAGAAAACGATTCCCGACAATGCAAATCCCAAGGCGCAAAACCATCCGAAGGTGACAAGCCAAAGAGTGTTTAAAAATTTATGAGAAGAATAATTGAGATCAATTTCTTTTTCAAATGGATTAAAGGATAGCTTAGCGAATCCAAACCAGATTTTTGAGAACGGTATGCCAATAATAGTCAGTATGGAAATAATGCCAAGAATAGTTGCATCTATAAAATACCAAAGTCCGATAAGGATTATCCAAAGTCTTCTGTAAAAAGTCATAAAATACTCCGTAAGAATAGATTTGTATGATAATTATAGCATAATCGCTAAATAATGTCAATATAAAAGGGTTATCTCAAAAAAAGAAAAAAATTAAAAATAAAAGTTCTTTTTTACTTGAAAAAAAAGTAATAATATCGTATACTTAAAGTAATGAAAAAACTTATATATCAAAATCGGTTTTTTATTGTAATTTGAAAGGAACCTTTTATGAGTAATAAAAATCCCGAGCTTGTAGTGCTTGCCGCAGGAATGGGCTCGCGTTACGGTGGACTTAAGCAAATAGATAAGGTTGATGATGCGGGGCATATCATTATTGACTTTTCTATATACGATGCTATTAAGGCAGGCTTCAAGGATATAACCTTTATAATCAAAGCCGAGATAGAAAAGGATTTCCGTGAAGTGATGGATGCTCATCTTTGTGATAAGGACGTTAACGTAAAATACGTTTATCAGGAGCTATCCAAGCTTCCCGAAGGCTTTTCCGTTCCGGAGAAAAGAAAAAAGCCGTGGGGAACAGCTCACGCAATTGCGTGCTGCAAAGGAGTTGTTGAAGGTCCTTTTGCGGTAATCAATGCAGATGACTACTACGGAGAAAATGCATTTACCGAGATATATCAATTCCTGAAAAACACAGAAAATGACGGTAAATCGCACTATGCTATGGTTGGCTATAAAATAAAGAACACCGTAACCGAAGAGGGAACTGTCAGCCGCGGTGTTTGCGAGAAAGACGAAAACGGATATCTCATAAACGTTATAGAGAGAACGAAGGTAGGTATTGACACGGACGGAATCTATTATGTAGAAGGCGATGAAAGATTTCCTCTTGACGGAGAAACTATCGTTTCAATGAACCTCTGGGGCTTCTCCGCCGATTATATTGACGAATGCGAAAGCAGGTTTGTTACCTTCCTTAAGAACAACCTTGATACCAATCCCGAAAAGTGCGAGTTCTATATGCCGACGGTTATATCAGAGCTTATCTTGGAAGGAAAAGCCGACATTAAGGTTTTGTCAAACCGCGATAAATGGTACGGCGTAACATACAAAGAGGATAAACCGAAGGTCGTTGAAGCATTTAAACGTCTTAAGATGGAAGGGAAATATCCTGAAAGCTTCTAAAATGTAAATAATTATATTCAAATAACAGAATAAATGAGGAAAAATAAAATGTTATTTTCAACACAGACCGATGTTTTAGTAAAGAATTTTGGACTTGAAACCGCGATTGAAATGTTCGCAAAAGCAGGTTATCCAGCACTTGATATATCTCTGTTTGACAGAAATGCAGTGCCCTTTACAGATGATTATCGAGAGGTAGCGGAAAAGCTTCGCGCGAAGGCGGATTCGCTTGGTGTAAAATTCATCCAGGCGCACGCGCCCTTTATATGGAAATACGAGGTATATACGGGTGAGATTATACCTCTCCTTCCCAGAGTCTTTGAATTTTGCTCGCTTCTCGGAGTTAAATACGTAGTAGTTCATCCTATTCAGAACGGAAGATTCTATGGAAGAGAGCAAGAGATTTTTGACCTCAACGTTGATTTTTATAAAACGCTCGCTCCCGAGGCAAAAAAATACGGAGTGAAGATAGCTATTGAGAATATGTGGCAGACTCATCCTATAAGCAGAAATATCTGCGACGATATTCTTGCCGATCCTCACGAGCTTGCGAGAATGTATGATACTCTCGCCGATCCCGAGGCATTTACCGTTTGTCTTGACCTCGGTCACGTGGCTCTTTGCGGCAGAGAACCCGAGGATGCTATCAGAATTATTGGAAAAGAGAGACTTGGCACTCTCCATGTTCACGACGTAGATTATCACGCAGACCTTCATACTCTCCCGGGAATTTCAAAGATCAATTGGACCAACGTATGCGCGGCTCTCGCAGATATCGGTTACGAGGGCAGCTTTAACCTCGAAGCTGATAACTTCTATCTCGGATTTCCCAAATCTCACTATCAGACCGTAACGAACTTTATGGCTGATACCTGCAAAGTCTTTGTCGGAATGATAGAGGAAATGAAAGAAAAGAAAGAGAGTTAAGCTCATTTGTTACGATAAAAATGCAACTGATCCGGATTTTTTAGGTCAATTGTGATTACCAAGAGGGTAGCTCAAGTTGTACAAAACTTTAGCTACCCTCGAATGCGCTAAGGGGCTAGGGGGATTTAGAGCGAAAATTTGCGTTCTCCCACCTGTGAGGCGTATATAAATACGTCGAGGGAGGGAAACGCAAATAGAAAATG
>JAFQPR010000077.1 GCA_017411605.1 Clostridia bacterium
AGAAAATGACCGTGATTTAATGGAGAAATTCGTAGAATTTCAACCTTATACAGTAAAATACAGTAAATCTTAGCTCATTTATTGTTTTTGAGCTTTTTATTTTGTTTCTCGGTCATTTTCGGTTGCGCCCAAATGCGCCAGCCCCATATTTTTATCTGAATTTTTACTTTAGGACGAGTGACGCATACGGTTGATTATCTCATCCTGAACATCCGGATTAAGATGCACGAATCTTGCGGAATAACCGCCTACTCGAACAACGAGATGCTCATACTTATCGGGATTATTCTTTGCATCCATAAGCTCCTCGACGGGAGTTGTATTCCCTTGGAAAATCTGACCGCCTTTTTCAAAGAAGGTCATAAGAACAGCTTTTACAAGATCTTCGGTGGCAAACGAAGCGTCAAAGTCCCACATAGTGGATGCGCCGCCCGAGAATTTATCGAAGCGAAGCTTTCCGCAGGAATTGATCGCGGCTGTAAGTCCGCATTTCATAGAGGCGCTATGAGGAGTTACACCGTGAGCTACGTTCTGATTGGCAATTCTTCCATCTGCTGTAGCTCCAAGCAGCTTTGCTGCCTGGGGAGAAAATACGAAGGTAAGTATTACGGGCTTTCCGCGTCCGCCAAACCTGGTACGGAAATTGAGGAGCATATCCGAAAAATCGCTCATAAGCTTTGTGGCAAGAGCATCCGCTTCGTCATTATCCATACCGTATTTGGGAAGATTTTTGAGCTTTGCCTGAAGTGCCTCGTATCCAACAAAATTAGCTTTCAATGCGCTAACAAGCTCTTCGGCCGTGCATATTTTATCGTCGAACACCGCTTTTTTTATCGCAAAAAGGCCGTCAACAACATTGGGCATACCAAGCTGAGAAACGCCGTAGTCGTGATATTTAGCGCCGCCCGCGTGCATATTACGTCCGCGTGAAAGACAGTCATCAAGCATACTCGACATAAGATATGCGGGACGGTTTCTTTCCGAAAGCTCGCTATATATGTCCTGCTCCTTTAAGTATGCTTTAGTAATTCTATCCGCTTCCTTTATGAAATCGCGGTAGAAATCTTCAAAATTATCATAATTGACAAGTCCGCCGAATCTGAACAAGGAATACTGCTTACCCGTAACAAGGCACAATCCGTCGGTAATCATTAGCTCAAGCATTTTAGGGGTATTCTGCCAGCCCACCCAAAGATAATCCGAGGTCATTCCCTGGATTCCTATCTCCATGCATCCGCCGCAGAAATATTCCACCGCGTCTCGGTACTCAACGCCGTGCTTAACAAGAGCGTCTATTACCGTCTTATCGTAAAGGATCTGCGCTCTGTTATTACCCGAAAGCATAAACTTAGCCGCTGCGGAAACAAGCTTTTCGGGGGGATTTTCGGGGAGTCTTATATATACTGCGGGGTGAGTTATATTAAGGTCCGTCACGGAATCTATCATTATATAAGTCAGCGGATTTACTGCCGATTCTCCATTGGGATAAGTACCGCCGACAACGATGGTTTCAACCCATGTATCCTTATTATGTATACGTTCGTTTATCCTCAAGAATAGCTCGTCAATAAGCTCCTTTGCAGACTCGAGAGTTTCCCTGCCCGCTTCAAGGTCGCGCGAGAGATAAGGCCAGAGATAATAATCGAGTCGTCCCGGACCGTTCCCGCCAAAGGCGTTTTCTCTCATAACCACGATATGCTGCATAAAGTAAGCCTGAACTGCCTCACGGAAGCTCTCGGCAGGCTTTCTCGGAACCTTTTTCATTACCTCGGCAAGCTCGGTATTGCCGATTTTTTCATAAGCTTCTATATGCTTATCGTTAAAGGCGAGCATTGCGTCGAGCATAATAATTACACCGCGATAAAACTCCGCTGCACGCTCATCCTTGGCAGATGCAAGAGCTTCGACAAACTTTTCGCGATAGCCCTCTACGCCATATCTCAATATTCTATCGTAAAACCAGCAAATATGCCCAGGGGTGTTCCTCGTTAAGAGCTGGCACTCAAGCATTTCAGCTCCGTCCGGGAATTCTTCAAGAAAACGCTTGTGCGCCTCGGTTTTGAAATCCAACTCGGGGCATTCTGCTTCGATGGGAAGCTCGCGGTCATAATATACTCTTCCACCGATACGGTCACCGTCGTATGCATAGATAGGCTGATTCTCAATTGCAAACGCCATAGAGCGCGCAAGCTTTTCCGCATGCGGAAGGTCCTTATACATACCAAGGGCAGCGGCATTATAATCTCTCATAAAGTGAGGGCGTATAGCGGGAATCTTTCCCCTTACCTTGCTTATCTTTTCAAGCTCGGCTATTCTTTCCGTAATCATAGAAAAAACACCTCTTTACTAAAAATAATAAAAATTTCATCTCTATTATTGATTTTAACATAATTTAATGATATAATCTATGTATAATTATACTTTTGTTTTTGTAAATTTGTCTTTTGGAGTGCTATATGCTACCTAACCATTACAATTATTACTATACACAAGCGGAAATTTTCGGTCAAGAATTTGATGAAATTCACGCATTTACAATGAAAAACTACAAGATAGGAATGCACGTTCAGGAATTTTTTGAAATAAATATCGTTATAAACGGAAGCGGAGAGCATTTTATTGAAGAAAACTGCCTTAAGGTCGGGGTTGGAGATATTTTTATTATTCCCCCCGAGGTTCGTCACGGTTATCTTGGCGAGTCAGGTTTTGACGTTTTTCATATCCTTATTCATCAGCGTTTCCTTAACAAGCATTCTGCCGATTTTCATACTCTTGAATCCTATTTTGATCTGTTCAGAGCTGAGCCGATTATGCGTACAAAATCAAAAAAACCATTGCATCTACGTTTATCCGACGAACGCTTTGAGAAGGTACGCGCGCTTCTCTCGCAGATGGAAGAATACAAAGATACGTCATCGGCATCAGACAGCCTGGCAAGAAGCGGTCTGACTATGGTTTTAATTTCCCTGCTTTGCAAATCATACAGCGAAAGTGTTAACATTCACGGAACAACTAACAAGCTACAACACACCGACGAATGCTTTATGAAAGCGATTTCTAAAATACACGAGTGCTATTACGAAAAACTCACGGTAACCGAACTTGCAAAGATAGCAAATCTATCAAGAAGCGCTTTTGTTAAACGTTTTGCCGAGCTTTGCAAAATCCCCCCCTCGGAGTACATAACCAAAATAAGACTTGAAGCGGCAGAATACCTACTCCTCAATACAGCTTTAAGCATCGGGGAGATAGCTTTTGAAGTAGGTTTTTACGATGCATCGCATCTGAATAAAACGTTTACTGCTCAAATGGGGCTATCTCCGACAGCTTATAGAAAAGAGCATACGGGCGACAGCAAAAATTAAAAAAATATCTATATGTAGTATAATAATCAACAGCAAAAGAATACCGAGTCAAAAGCTATATGCAAATGACTCGGTATATTATTATTTTTTCCATCGCCTGAATTCAGTCGGCGAAAGCTTCATCTTGCTCGAAAAGAACTTTGAAAAAGCGAGAACATCAGAAAATCCGATTGACGCCGAGATTTCGGAAATTGAAAAATCGGTATTTAAAAGCTGTTTTTTTGCTTCATTAAGTCTGCATTCGGTTATATATTGCTTAGGAGAAATACCTACTTCGGACATAAATACACGATAAAGATAAGGCTGAGATACTCCAAGTCTTTTGCATATATCGCTTACCAATAATGGAAGATGCAAATTTAAAGAGATATACTTTACAGTATAATCAAAATACATTTTTGCGTTCGTGCTGCTATCTGTTATTTTATGCTGAACACAATTATTAAAAATACTAAGATACATCTCGGTTATCTCAGTATTTGAATAATCAAATCCACCGTCCTTTGAAAGCAATTTCTCTGCAACAGCCTCAACAACAGGTATATTATGAAATTTGAATATACCTTTATCCAGTTCAGGATTATGCATTTCAATTAAGCTTTGCATTTCGGGATCATATGAAATTATCCATAAATATCTCCACGGATCATTTTCATCCGGGTAATAATGCTCAAGCATTCCGGGAATTGTTATAAATCCTTCACCGGCGCCAAGTTTTACTCCGTTAAAAACACCTTTTCCACTGATTATATAATGAATAAGATACTGATTTCTTCTTGTCGGACCGTATCTTGTTACTCTGGTATCGGAAGCAAAGCCTATTGAATAAAGCTTTGGTATAACTATCGGTTCTTTTGTAAAATAATGATAACGTAAAATCATACAAGATTCTCCTTTGTTATGATTTTACCATATACTGTTATGATTTGTCAATAGACAACAGTAGAGTATTTATGATAAAATCAAATCATAACAATACAAGGAGTGTAAGCTATGCATACCTTTGAACTTTTCAATTTGATAGGCGAGCCTTTTGCTGCAGGTTTATTTGAGCTTGATGCTTCACCTATAATCAGATATTCAAATGCGCTCAAACGCTATTGGGAAAGGGCAAAAATTCCCGATTATGACGGCGGTCTGCTCTACCCTTGCGGTGTATGCGCCTTCAATTTTGATGAAAGTATTGCCTTCCGTCCTCATTATGCAAACACCTATCAATTGAATCACAAAGCGCTAAAAGAAAAAAGCGAAAAAGCATACGATACTGTGGTAAAAGAGATTTCTCTCGTTAAAACCTTTAGCGGACATACAGTTGGCGGTATGGGATGGACTCACTCGTTTCCAAATTACGCAAGAGTGCTTAAGGAAGGGCTTAACGAATATAAAAAACGCATTGACGCCCTCCCCTCGGGAGATTTCAAGGAAGGTATGCTTATTCTTCTCGATGGTATTGATGCTTTTCACGCGCGATGCCTTTCAAATCTAAAAAAGCATAACGCACCTGATAAACTTATACAGGCACTCGAAAACGTGCCGTATAATCCGGCAAAAAACATTTATGAAGCCTTGATAGGACTTAATTTCATTTATTACGTCGACGGATGCGACGATATAGGTCCGCTCGATAAAATTCTACTTCCCTATTATGAAGGAGAAGATATTGTTGAGCTTTTAAAGGAATTATTCCGCCACGTAGACGAAAACGACGGTTGGTCCGGAACTCTGGGTCCCGATTACAATGATATAACGCGAATGTGCTTACAGGCTATACACAACGGGCGCCGTCCCAACCTTCAGCTTCTCGTCAAAGATGATATGCCCGACTGGGTATGGGAAGAGAGCGCAGCTTCCCTTTCTACGAGCTGCGGTCAGCCTTCGCTTTATAATTATCAAAGATATATGCAGAAGCTGAAAAGTCTTATGCCCGAAATTTCCGAATCCGATCTCTCACACCTCGCCTTCGGCGGATGTACCGAAACGATGCTCGAGGGAATGTCCAACGTCGGCTCCGATGATGCAGGCATCAACGTCGCTCTGATATTCTCCGAGTATATGAGGGCTCACTTGAAAGACTCTGATACTTATGAAAAATTCTTCGACGGACTCTCTTTTGAAATTAAAAAGACGGTTGCCGACGTTCTCGATCTACTCAATGAGTACAGAAGAACACGCGCGCTCTATCGTCCCGCAGTTGTGCGTACTTTACTTGTTGACGATTGCATTGACAGTAAGACAGAGTTCAACGCAGGCGGAGCAAGATGGATGTGGAGCGTTATCAATATGGCGGGAACGATAAACGTAATAGATTCTCTTAACGCAATAAAATCTCTCGTATACGAACAGAGAAAATACTCTGCAGATGAATTTTTAAAGCTTCTCGATGAAAGAGATTCTGTTTTTCTTACGCAATGCAAAAAATGCCCCACTTACGGTAACGATAACGATATTGCAGATAATATAGGCAAAGAGCTCATTGACGTATTAACCGACGCTCTTGCACAAAGAGAATGCTATCCACGCGGTAAGTTCTATCCTGTTTCGAATCAATTTACAACTTATGTTAACGCCGGACGCCACATAGCAGCAACTCCTGACGGAAGATGCTCCGGTGCACCTCTTTGTGATTCGCTTGGCGCAATACACGGGAATGACACTAAGGGACCTACCGCTCTTCTGAATTCGGTTTCTAAGCTTCCGCTCGAGAACATAATCGGTACTCCGATAACCAATATTCGTATAAGCCGCGAGCATCTGACAAAAACACTCAAGCCACTCGTTACTGCATTCTTTGAAAAAGGCGGCATGCAGCTTCAGGTCAGCTGTCTTTCTCGCGAGGAGATGCTTGATGCCCTCGAGCATCCCGAGGATCACAAAAGCCTCGTTGTTCGTGTTGGCGGATTCAGTGAGTACTTTAACAGACTATCCCCCGAGCTAAAGCAGACAATCATTGATAGAACAGAGCACTAAAACAAAATCCAAATAATATATATATTGAACAAGGGATACTGTGTACGTTGCGCAATATCCCTTGTTTTTATTTTTTTCTATTTATGGCATCAAGCCCATATGTCTTTGTATTTATTTTGTTTTTGTAAAAAACACTTGATAATTCGTCGGCAAAATGTTAAAATAAGACAAACGACTATGTAAAAGGCATTTTTTATGATAAACTATAAATCCGATGTATATATAAAAGATGATCTGAGTTTAGGTATCTTTATTGATAAGGCAGGGCGGCTGGCGGAGATACATACTCACGAATTTATTGAAATTGTTTACGTTCTCGACGGTGAGGCAACCGAGAAAATTAACGAAACCGAATATAATCTGCGCCGAGGCGATATGCTTTTCATAAATTATGGGAGTACGCACACTCGAGAGCGCTCGGATAATTATTCTTTTATGAACGTTTGCTTTGCGCCCGAGATACTTGCAAACAAGATAATAAACAAAGAAAACGCATTTTATATTCTTTCTCTTTCAGCTTTTGAGGAAATTCAAAGCGAAACCTTCGAGGGTAAGATACATTTTGACGGTGAAGAGCGCAGAATGATAGAAGCTATCCTCTCGGATATGCTTTATGAGCAGTCGAAAAAACTCCCGGAGAGAAACGCCGTGCTTGAAAGCTATATGACGGTGCTTATCACAAAAATAATAAGAAAGATGCGTCCTTCAAAAAGAACGAGCGAAGCAGGAAGCGGATTATGGTTGAAGCTCTCGGAATATATAGACCAAAATTTCAAGAAAAAACTCACTCTTTCCGATCTTGCAAAACGATGCTTCTATAATCCTTCGTATTTTAGCAGAGCATTTAAAGAAAGATTCAATATTTCCCTCACGGAGTACATAAACCGAGAGAGAGCTTCCGCTGCGGCAGAAATGCTGAAAAACACTAATAAAAGCATTGATGAGATCGCCGAGGAGTGCGGTTACGGAGATAAAAGCGGTCTATACCGCGCATTTGATAAATTTTACGGATGTACCCCCGCCGAATACAGGCAATCAACCGGGGTGAACGGTAATTAACCCTAATATTAATATAAAAAGGTGCATTTTATGCTGAAAATTCGCGAAATAAAGGTAAAGGATCTTTTAACGTATTTCCTTCTTCCGCTGATTATACTTACGGGACTCTGGTTGGTATACGGACTATATCTCGTAAAACTTCACATTGCAATAAATATTATCTCTTGCCTTGTTTTCTCGGTACTGAGTTATTTCCTTCTTAAGAGATTTGCTATCGGTTGCGTGCTGCTATATAAGGCAACGGCACCTATGTCGGTAAGAGATGCATGCAGATTTGAGCCAACCTGCTCTACTTATATGATAATGGCAATAAATAAATACGGGTTGATCCGCGGTCTTTACAAGGGCTTCAGACGAATCATCAGATGCAAGCCCCCGAACGGTGGAATAGACTACCCTTAAATATTTTAAACGGTAAAGTTATATTAATTATTTAAAAACAGCGACCGTCGCAAAATAAAAACGGTCGCTGTTTTATATTAGATTTTAGAGAATTCTAAATCAAAAAAAATCAAAAGACCTTTCCGGGTTGAGAAAGGTCTTATAATTTCGGCAAAATTATGCCATTTTGTTAAGCTTAAGTGTGAGCTCTGACTTCTTGTGAGCAGCGTTGTTCTTATGAAGAATTCCGCGAACTACTGCCTGGTCGATCTTCTTGATTACTACAGGATAAAGCTCAGTAGCAGCTCCCTTATCCTCAGCAGCAACAGCAGCATTGAACTTCTTGATGAAGGTCTTGAGCTGGCTCTTAGCCATCTGATTACGAAGAGCTTTTGCACGGTTAACAAGAATACGCTTCTTAGCGGACTTGATATTAGCCATTTTAGTCTCCTTTAATTTTTATGCCGGCTGCTGCAACGCCTCGCCAACGGCTGAGAGGGTCCATTTTTGACTTGCTACAACCTAGCCACATTTTTCTACTCGATAATTGTAACATAAAGCTATTTAAAAATCAAGTGTTTTTCAAAAAAAATTCAATAATTTTTGAAAAACTTATCAGGCGCTCGCAAAAAGCACTTAATTTCGAACTTATTTTTCAAGTTTTTCCGTTTTTAGCAATTATTAATAAATAATAAAAAAATTTTTATTATATTTTTCCAAAAATCCTATTGACAAATCAAAAAGGTTATGTTATACTTGTAAAGCGAATTGCTTTACAGCTTATTGGAGGATGCTCATTATGTTTGAAAAGAATATGCGCTATGCTTTTTTGCTTGACGCATACGGCGAGGTTCTTGATGGCCACGCAAAGGCTATAATGACAGCATACTACGAAGATGACCTTTCTCTCGCTGAAATTGCAGAAGGTGAAGGTATTTCAAGGCAAGGGGTCAGGCACGTTATAAAGAAGAGTGAGGAGCAGCTCGATTTTCTCGAGTCAAAGCTCAGACTCGCCGAGCACTATTCGGCAATAGACGAAATCTCACTTGAGCTTTCGGATATTTCCGCTAAGCTTATAGCGACATCGGACGCTTCCCTTCTGGAATATGCCGACAGGATAAATAATCTTTTAAAAAAATTAAAGCAATAAGTAAAAATAAGCTACGGAGGTCAATATGTTCCAAGGTCTTACGGAAAAATTGGCTAACGCCTTTAAAAAATTCAGAAGCAAGGGTAAGCTTACCGCAGCCGACGTTAAGGAAGGTATGCGCGAAGTAAAGCTTGCGCTTCTTGAGGCTGACGTTAATTTCAAGGTAGTTAAGGAATTTGTTAATTCTGTTACTGAGCGCGCAGTCGGAACCGAGGTTCTCGAGAGTCTTTTGCCTGCTCAGCAGATAGTTAAAATAGTAAATGAGGAGCTCGTTAGCCTTATGGGTGGCGAAACTCCCAAGATTAATATAAGCCCGAAGCCCCCGACGGTTATTATGATGGTCGGTCTTCAGGGCGCCGGTAAAACAACTCACGCGGGTAAGATCGCGAATATGTTCAAGTGCAAGGGCAAGAATCCCCTTCTCGTTGCCTGCGACGTATACAGACCCGCGGCAATAGATCAGCTTAAGATCGTCGGTGAATCCGTCGGTGTTCCCGTTTTCTCAATGGGCACTAAGATATCTCCCGTAGAGATTGCAAAGGCGGGCGTTGAGCACGCGAAGAAAAACGGTCACGATATGGTTCTCGTCGATACGGCAGGACGTCTTCACATTGACGAAGAGCTTATGGCTGAGCTGGTTAAGATAAAAGAAAACGTTGATCCCGCAGAGATACTCCTCGTCGTTGACGCAATGACGGGTCAGGATGCGGTAAACGTTGCGAAAGCTTTCAACGATCTGCTTGATATCACGGGCGTTGTTCTCACGAAGATCGACGGTGATACCAGAGGCGGCGCGGCGCTTTCGGTAAAATATATTACAGGTAAACCCATCAAATTCATCGGTACGGGTGAAAAGATGGATGCGCTTGAGCTCTTCCATCCCGACAGAATGGCTTCAAGAATTCTCGGAATGGGTGATATTCTCTCCCTTATCGAGAAGGCAGAGGCTGCTTTCGATGAGAAAAACGCAAAAGAGCTTGAAAAGAAAATGCGCGAGCAGACCTTCACTCTTGATGACTTCCTCGAGCAAATGAGAAGTCTTAAGAAAATGGGTAACCTCGAGCAAATACTCGGTATGATGCCGGGCGTTAAGCAGAGCCAGATCAAGGATGCAAAAATCGATGAAAATCAAATGACTCACATCGAGGCAATCATCCTTTCGATGACAAAAGCAGAACGTAACAAGCCCGATATTATCAACGGCTCACGAAGAAAGCGTATTGCTGATGGCTCGGGAACGAGCGTTGAAGAGGTCAACAAGCTACTCAAGCAGTTCGAGCAAATGAAAAAGATGATGAAGCAGTTCTCGGGCGGTATGGGTAAACGGCGCTTCGGCGGATTTAAGCTTCCCTTCTAATCAAGATTATTTTTTATAAATAAAATAAATAAAACAAACATTCATTTTTTTGGAGGAAAAAACAATGGCAGTAAAAATCAGACTCAAGAGACTTGGCGCTAAGAAGTCGCCCTTCTACCGTGTAGTAGTTGCAGACGAGAGATCTCCCCGCGACGGTAAGTTCATCGAGGAAATCGGTTACTACAATCCCCTTACCGATCCCGCTGACATCAAGATCGACGCAGAGAAGGCTACTAAGTGGCTTAACAACGGCGCTCAGCCCACTGATACCGTTAGAGCTCTTCTTAAGAAGTCCGAGATCATTAAGTAATTTCAACTAAATCGGAAGGAACGTTTCTTTTAGAAACAAGGATAAAGCATGGAGCTTAAACAGGTACTTACAGATATCGCGCGTGCAATCGTAGATACACCTGATGCCGTTAACGTTATCGAAAACGTTGACGGAGATAACGTTGTGCTTACTCTTGTTGTTGCTGAAGATGATACCGGTATGGTAATCGGACGCCACGGTAAGATAGCTAAGGCAATCCGCCAGGTTATGAAGGCCGCTGCGAATACATGTGGAAAGCATGTAACTGTAGAAATCAAATAAAGCATAAGTCAGGCATAATTTTGCCTGACTTTGTTTTTTTATTAAATATTTACAAAACAAATCTTCTCTTTTATTACAATTAATACAATCATTTATCCAAAAAAACGAATGGTACTCAAAGAGGTTTAAAAAATGAAAAAATATATTATGGCTCTCGACCAGGGTACGACAAGCTCAAGGTGCATACTTTTTACAAAAGACGGCGAGACCGTCAGCATGGTACAACGAGAATTTCCGCAGATATTTCCTAAAGAAGGCTGGGTTGAGCACGATCCGCTTACTATATGGTCAACGCAGATAAGCGTCGCGACAGAAGCGCTCTATAAAATAGGCTCATCTTGGGATGAGGTTTACGGTATCGGTATCACTAATCAACGTGAAACCACCATAGTATGGGATAAGGCTACCGGAGAACCTGTTTATAATGCTATAGTATGGCAGTGCAGAAGAACTGCGGATTATTGCAAGTCACTTGAGGATAGCGGATACAGTAACCTCATAAAAGAAAAAACCGGTCTTCTCATAGACCCTTACTTCTCTGCTACGAAAATAAAATGGATACTCGACAACGTGGAAGGCGCAAGAGCTAAAGCCGAGCGAGGTGAGCTTGCCTTCGGTACTGTCGACACCTGGCTTATATGGAAGCTGACGGGGGGCGCTGTTCACGCAACAGATTACAGTAACGCATCGAGAACGATGCTTTATAATATCAGCGAGCTGAAATGGGATACCGAGCTTCTTAAGATAATGAATATCCCATACTCTATGCTACCCGAGGTCAAGCCTTCATCTTCAATATTCGGTTATACCGACAAAAGCCTCATAGGCGCTTCGGTTGCTATCGGCGGAGTTGCGGGCGATCAGCAGGCAGCACTCTTCGGTCAGTGTTGCTTCAATGAAGGCGAACTGAAAAATACATACGGTACGGGAGCTTTCCTTCTAATGAATACGGGCAATACGCCACGTATAACAAACAACGGACTTCTTACCACTATCGCATGGGGGCTTGACGGCAAGGTTTATTATGCGCTCGAGGGCTCCGTATTCACTTGCGGCGCAGCGATACAGTGGCTCAGAGATGGTATGAAGCTTATAGAATCCGCGCAGGATAGTGAGTATTACGCATCAAAGGTGAAGGATTCCGGAGGTGTTATGGTCGTTCCCGCATTCTCGGGACTTGGCGCTCCATGGTGGGACCCCTATGCCAGAGGTATTATTATCGGCATAACCAGAGCAACGAATAAATATCATATAATTCGCGCTACGCTTGAGTCTATGGCATTTCAGACTGCCGACGTAATAGACCTTATGGAAAGAACACTGGGAAGAAAGATAACCGAGCTAAAGGTTGACGGCGGTGCCTCTGCAAACAATCTTCTTATGGCATTTCAATCTGATATTCTCGGCGTTAATATCGAGCGACCTTCATGCGTTGAAACAACTGCTCTCGGAGCAGCATACCTTGCAGGGCTCGCGCTCGGCGTTTATTCGTCTGTTGAGGATATAAAGGAAAACCGCAAGGTTGAGAAGATCTTCTCGCCGAAAAATGACGAGGAATGGAGAAAAAATAAAAAATCCGTCTGGCGACGCGCTGTCGAACGTTCTCTTCTTTGGCAAGAATAAAATAATAAAAGAAGGTGGCTAAAAAGGGTGATGTTCTTAGCGGAGAATTTGAACAACACCGTTAAGTGCGAGCATCGCATTTGACTAGCCAAATTCATTATGGGCTAAGCCCAAACCCTTATTATGAGCGAAGCAAATAACAAGGTTCTTAACAAGCAGAAAGAGAGAACAAATCGGTGCACAAGTCCGTAAAAAACGGACAATTGAAAAAAAGAGCCTCCTATGGTAGAATAAAGTTGCTACCATAGGAGGTTTTTGTTATGGCAAGAAAATAC
>JAFQPR010000078.1 GCA_017411605.1 Clostridia bacterium
AACAGGGGTATTGTGAAATAAACACAGTACCCCTTTAATAGTAAGCACAAATTTGAGGAAATCAAGGTCGAAAACCTATGGTTTTCCTCGTTTTTATTAATGTTTTTTATTCTACCGTCGTTTCCTCGCTCAGCGTACGCTTGTACGCTTCTCGCTTGTACTATTTGCGAACAAATGCGCATACTGCGCATTTGGTGCTATGCACCGTGCAAATTACAAATTTGCGCTCGCATAGCAATCTGCACGCGCCTCGCTTGTGCGAGCACAGACTCGTTTGCGTTTGATTATCAGCCGACGCTTTCTGCTCTAAATCCGTTCGCCCCAAGGTTCTGATCTCATTAAGAATTCGCAAATCGTGTAATTACAACCGAGCTTTACCGATTTATCATTGATATGCCTGAATTCTTAATGAGACAGCCCCTTATTATTGTGTGAAATATTTGAATGTGAACGTCAAACATCTTTTTTTCTGTGAGAGATGAAATGTATAAAAAAAGCGTAAGTGAGCTTATCAAACAAGATATGTTCATCTTACGCTTTTTTAATTCAAATTTAATTTTATGATAAGAATAAACCGATTATTCTTTATTCAAACGCTCGAGCTCCATAGTAGGGCAGAGATCCCCGATCTCGGTTCCAACTCCTACGGAATTCGGATCAAACTCAATATTGCCGTTAAGCTTGGCAACCTTGATCTCCTCTGCAAGACGCTCGTAGGTTGTAGCCCCTGTGATGCTCTCGATGATTCTTCCGTGCTTATCAAGGATAACTGTGAAGGGATAATAACCTGCGCCGCCAACTGCGGCGTAAAAAGCGTCGAACTCGGAATCCTCGCTCTCCTTATCCCAAAGGAATATAATTTCGGAGTCAGGGAAGTTCTCTTTAACGTAATCCTCGGGTTTAATGGTGCTGTAATCCGAAGAATGAACGGCAATAACGGTTACCTCATCCTTGAAGTCTTTAGCTATTCTTTCAAACTCGGGCAGCTCGTTTCTGCATGGCGGGCACCAAGTACCCCAAATATTAATGATAGCAACCTTGCCATGAAGCTCCGAGGTATGGAAAGTTTTTGAGTCCTTTTTCTCGCATCCAATAAGAGAAAGAATCAGTGAAAAAGCGAGTAAAAAGGAAAGTATTGTTTTCAAAATAATGTTTTTTCTCATATTATTAAAGCTTTTCTGCAATATCATAAATCATGCGCTCGGTCTTTTCCCAACCAAGGCAGGGGTCGGTGATGGATTTTCCGTAAATCTCGTCGGGAGATATCTTCTGGCAGCCGTCTTCGATATAGCTTTCTATCATAAGACCCTTTACCATTTTCTTAACTTCGGAGTTGTAGTTACAGCTCTCGATTATCTCGTTCGCGATTCTCGGCTGCTCAAGATACTTCTTGCCTGAGTTAGCGTGGTTGGTATCTATTATACACGACGGGTTTGCAAGTCCCGATGCGGCGTATAGCTCCACGAGGTGCGCGAGATCCTCATAGTGGTAATTGGGATGCGATATTCCATGCTCGTCAACGTATCCGCGCAGAATAGCATGAGCAAAGGGATTTCCGGCGCTCTTGACCTCCCATCCGCGGTAGCAGAATACGTGGCTCGCGTGCGCAGCCTTAATGGAGTTCATCATAACGGAAATATCACCCGCGGTAGGATTTTTCATGCCCACGGGAATATCAAGTCCGCTTGCTGTGAGTCTGTGCTGCTGGTCCTCGACGGAACGCGCGCCGATAGCAATGTATGCGAGGATATCGGAAAGATATCTGTGGTTTTCGGGGTAGAGCATTTCGTCGGCGCAGCCAAAGCCTGTTTCCGCGATAGCGCGCATATGAAGCTTTCTTATTGCAACGATACCCTTGAGAAGGTCGGGGTCGGAGTTAGGGTCGGGTTGATGAAGCATACCTTTATATCCTTCTCCCGTTGTTCTCGGCTTATTCGTATATATTCTCGGCACAATAAGTATCTTATCGCGAACCTTTTCAGCAACACCGCGCAGACGGTATATGTAGTCAAGCACGGAATCCTCGTGGTCTGCAGAGCAGGGACCTATAACGAGAATAAATCTGTCATCGTTTCCGGATAAAATATCCTTAAGCTGCTTAACGGTAGCTTCTCTGGCTGTCTTAACCTCTGCGCTTGCGGGAAATTGCTCCTTTATCTCCATAGGAATAGGGAGCTTGCGATAGAATTGCATATTCATAATATTTACCTCTTTAATTCACATTTGGCTTATCAAATAATTCTCTTCGTTTTGTGGCTTTGCGCATTTCCTCACGCATACCTTCACTATCGGATGCTGCGAGCATTTCTCTGAATTCGGTGAATTTTTTTGCGAAAGCATCCATTTCTTCGAGCAATGCATCCTTGTTAAGTATGAAAAGCTCGCTCCACATCTTGTCATTGATCTTAGCTATTCGTGTCAGATCTCTGAATGAGTCACCCGTATATTTTTCGAGGTTTGGAGCCTCGTTTGCCGTCATAAGAGTAACGGCTATACAGTGCGTAAGCTGAGAAAGAAAGGCAATCATCTTATCGTGCTCTTCGATAGTAAGCGTGCTGATCTTAGCAAAACCGAGCGCATCTCCGAGCGCTTTACAAATATTGATAGCGTTTTCCGTATTTTTTTCCGTGGGAACAACTATATAGTTAGCTCCGCGGAAGACCTCTGCATTACTGTATTCAACGCCGCTTTTTTCTCGTCCCGCCATAGGATGCGCGGAAATAAACTCAACGTCGCCGCGAAGCATTTCCTGAATCTCGCGAACTATGCAGGTCTTAACACCCGTAACGTCTGTAATAACCGTGCCGGGGGAGAAAAGATGCTGATATTTTTCTATCCACTCTTTAAATATATGAGGGTAGAGCGCAAATACGATAAGCTCCGACTCCGCTATAAGCTTTTCGTCTATCTCGTGCGTACCGTACTCGATCATACCGTGAGCAATAGCATAATCAACGTCAGCAGGCTCTTTGGTGATACAGCGCACGTGCTTATATCCACCGTATGTCAGCGCCTTCGCGTAGCCGCCTCCGATAACACCGAGACCGACAATTAAAATTTTAGTATCTAATTTGAGTTCATTCATAAAGAGTTACCTCAATTCCTGCTTTTTTTATATCACCGAAGAAGTCGGGGTAGCTCTTTTCTACCGCTTCGGCATCGTTGATTTTACCGCCAAAAACGGAAAGAAGCACCGATAGTGACATAACTACTCTGTGATCGTTGTGACCGTGAAGTACCTCGTACGGGGGGTGCAGCTCGGCTTTTTTTATTATCACCGAGTCGGGGAGCACCTCAATAGCCGCGCCGAGCTTCTTAAGCTCCTCTGCCATAACGGCTGCTCGGTCACTTTCTTTTATTTTTAGTCTTGCCGTACCTTCAAAGACCGCGCCGTTGAAATATGCGGCAAGAGTGAAGAGAATAGGCGCAAGATCGGGGCAGTTAGCAATATTTATCTTCGGCGTACCTTCTTTTATCATCGGATAAAATTCAAGATACGCGCGGTCGCCCTGAAGTGAATTCGGATCAAGTCCCAAAACGTGAATATCCGATCCGAGTAGATTGAGCGCATCTAAGAATGCCGAGCCCGAGTAGTCGCCTTCAACCGTAAATTTGCCCGCAACGTACCTTTGGTTCCCGGGAATTCTGATAGTTAATTCATCTTCAAAATATATTTGTATTCCAAACTTCCGAAGAGCGGAAATCGTAAGATCGATATACGATCTGCTTTCAAACGGAGGAATGATTTTTATTATACTGTCACCGTCAGTAATCGGAAGAGCAAAGAGCAGACCCGAAATAAACTGACTGCTGACGTTTCCCTTAACTGTGTAAGTATCCGCGGGAAGAGGACCTCGAAGCTTAACCGAATCTGCGTTTCTCTCAAGAATTAGTCCTCGCTCGGCAAATAAATCCTCATAAATGCCGAGCGGTCTTTCCAACAGACGCGCAGCACCCGAAAGTCTGACGTCTTCTCCCGAAAGTGCCGCAACGGGGATAATAAATCGAAGCGTACTCCCGCTCTCTCGGCAAAATAGAGTATCTGTTGGCTTTGAAGCGAGCATATCGCATCCACGGACTGTGTATGTGTCACCGTCATTCTCGATTTTGGCGCCGAGGACTCTTAAGCAATCTACTGTCGCGAGAACGTCGGCAGACGGCGTCACACCGCTGATAACGCTTGTTCCCTCAGCCAAAGCCGCAGATATAAGAAGTCTGTGAGCCATACTCTTCGAGGTTGGAGCGTTAATAGCTCCGTGCGCTGTGCTTTTTTTAAATTCGGCTATCACTGCTGATTGTCTCCTATAAGAATATCGCAAGCCTCGATGTAACCCAAAAGGCCCTTGCCGGTAATAGTGGCCACGCAAGCCTGTCTTATGTAGCTGACCTGTCTGAAATCCTCGCGCTCCTCAACCTTTGAGATGTGTACCTCAACGCAGAGAAGCTTTACCGAGAGGACTGCATCGAGAAGAGCAATGCTCGTATGGGTATAAGCTCCGGGGTTTATAACGATACCGTCAGCGCCCTCAAAGTAAGCCTCTTGTATTTTATCAACGAGGTCGCCCTCGTGATTAGATTGATAAAAAACGGTTTCCACACCGCGCGCGGCGCAATGCTCTCTAACAAGAGCGCAAAGCGTATCATAATTGTCCGTACCGTATTTATTAACCTCGCGTATGCCGAGCATATTAAGATTTGGACCGTTAATAATATATAATTTCATTGCTTATCTCCTGAATTAAGCTTGAAGAAAATCATTAAGAATAGCATCTGCAACCTCATCGGCAGATCCGCTACCGTCAATGCATACGTCAGCGGAAGCCTTGTAAATATCATATCTTTCGGCAAATCTTTTTTCTATTGCCTCGCGCGTTGATGCCGTGGGTCTGTCACCCGTCGGAATAAGCATACCAAGCGGTCTGTCAATAAAATAAATTCTGCCGTTTTTCGAGAGATTTTCGGTATTCTCCGAATTGAGAATAACTCCGCCGCCCGTAGAAATTATAACCGCGCTTTTTGCTGAAGCGAATGCAACAGCGTCGCACTCTATACGGCGGAATTCCGCCTCACCCGAGTCGCGGAAGATATCGGGAATGCATTTGCCCGTAGTATCTACAATTAGGTCGTCGGTATCGATAATTTCCCGTCCGAGCTTTTGAGCAAGTATTTTTCCCACCGTCGTTTTACCTGATGCGGGCATACCGATAAGCACAATATTCTTCTTGTCCTTTTCAATCCTCGCATATACCTCGTCAAGAAGCAAGGGGGAGTATGTGGTATCCAGGAATATCTCCGATGCTCGCACGCCTTGAGCGACAAGCATATAAAGTCCGCCGTCAGCGGGAATCCCAAGCCTTTTCGCCTCGAGAATAAGAGGAGTATTCAATGGGTTGTAAACCGCGTCAAGAACTCCGCAAAGCTTTTTGAATTTTGATAATTCTATGGGTTTGCCCATAATATTCGGATACATTCCAAGGGGTGTCGTATTTATTATAATTTCTGCATTTGTGTGCATATTGTAAACATCTGTATACGAAACCGTGCCATTTGCAGGATTTCTTGATGCTTTTACTACCTCTTTTGCGCCGTGAGCTTTTGCTACGGCATATGCGGTTTTTGACGTTCCGCCCGTTCCGAGTATGAGAACCTTTTTATCCTTAAAATCAATGCCTGCACGGCGCGCGAGAGCGCTCATTCCGAAGAAGTCCGTATTGTATCCGTAAAGCTTTCCGTCGCGGTTCACAATAGTGTTGACTGCGCCGATTAGTCTTGCTCCCTCATCGATATAAGAAAGGTAGGGAATAACTGTTTCTTTATAGGGAATAGTGACGTTTATGGCAAGGAAATCAGCTTCTCTCATAAAGCCGTCAACCTCTTCTGGACGAAGCTCGCGGATAACGTAGTCATAGTCAGCGATGAGCCCATGTATCTCCTTTGAGAAGCTGTGCTTCAGGTGCTCGCCGATACATCCGTACTTCATAAAGTCTTACCTCCGGCAAGGAAATCCGTGCCGTATCTTGTTGCGAGCAGGTCACCGAGCGCGAGCGCCGTAACTGCGTCAACAACTGCTCTCGCTCTGTGTATGATAGCGGGATCGTGTCTGCCCTCGACCGAAATGACAGTATTCGTTAAGGCTTTAATATCAACTGTATTCTGCGGCTGCGAAATTGAAGGGGTAGGCTTTACAACGGTTTTGAAGAGTATTGGCATACCGCTTGTTATTCCTCCGAGAATTCCGCCGTTCGAATTCTTTGTTGTAACAATTTTTCCGTCTATATAAGCGTAAGGATCATTTGCTTCGCTTCCGGTCATATCGGCAAATGCAAATCCGTCACCGAACTCAACGCCTTTAATGGCGGGGATAGAGAATAGCGCGTGAGAGAGAATACCTTCTACCGTATCAAACCACGGCTCACCAACTCCCGCAGGCATACCGATAATCGCAGTCTCAAGTATTCCGCCAACACTGTCGTAAGCTTCCTTAGCTTTTATTATTTCTTTTTTCATAAGCTCAGCTTTGCCTTTGTCTAAGGTGGGGAAGCTCTGCTCATTTATTTCGTCAATATCCCTAGGTAGATCATAAAATGCTCTGTCAGCAACGCCGTGAAGCTCCTTGATGTGCGTACCTATCTTTATACCGAGCGCAAGAAGGGCTTGTCTGACTATTGCGCCCGCGGCAACGAGTGGAGCCGTAAGTCTGCCGGAAAAATGACCGCCCCCCGCCTTGTCCTGGTAACCGTGATACTTCATCTCTGCAGTGTAATCCGCGTGAGAAGGACGGGGAGTATTTTCGAGAGCCGAGTAAGCGGAGCTGATCTTCGTCGTGTTTTTGATAATAAGACAAACCGGGGTTCCTTCGGTCGTTAGATTTTTAACGCCGGAAAGGATTTCAACCTCATCCACTTCCTGTCTTGGTGTGGAAATGTCACCTCGCGCGGCTCTTTGCATAAGGCAGTGCCTTACGTTTTCCATATCTATCTTTATGCCGGGGGCAAGACCGTCGATAACGCAGCCTACGGCAGGTCCGTGGCTTTCTCCAAAGAGAGTCACGGTAAGATTATTTCCGAAAGTGTTTTTCAAGGCTTATACCTCCGACATCTTTTTTATATATTCGCAGAGCTTCGATAACTCGATCTTTTCCAGTCTGTAGCTACCGGGCGCATCAACGAAAACAGCGTCGGTCTTTGCGCCGTCCCCCTTTTTGTCGTGTTTCATAAAAGAAAACGCACTATCGTGATCACCCGAAAACTCGGTGGGAAGCCCCATACTCTTTAAAAGATTTTTTACTCTCGGACGAAGCTCCTCGGCGCACATGGGTATCATTCCAAGAGCAACGCATTCGCCGTGATAGAGTCCTCCGAGAGCTTCGATTCCGTGACCGAAGGTGTGACCGAAATTGAGTATTTTACGAAGTCCGCCCTCGCGCTCATCTGCTTCAACAACGGCTTTTTTTATCTTTAACGCGCGAATGATCATATCGGCAATATCGGTCTTCCAAAGACCTGACTCAAGCGCCTCGAAGAGCTCCTTGTCCGAGGTAAGTGACATCTTGACTACCTCGGCGAGTCCCGATGAGATCTGACGCTTATCAAGGGTTGACAAGACGTCCGTATCTATAAGCACCGCGCGCGGCTGATAGAACGCTCCGAGAATGTTTTTTACTCCGCCAAAATCGATTGCAGTCTTACCGCCGATAGAGGAGTCAACCTGAGAGAGAAGGGTTGTCGGAACGTTATAAAAGTCAACGCCGCGCATATATGTTGCCGCAGCAAATCCCGCCATATCACCGACTACACCACCGCCAACGGCAACAATGGCATCCTTCCTTTGTAGTCCAAATGTAAGCAATTGTTCGCAAATATAGGTATAAGTACCAATATTTTTGCTTTCTTCGCCTTCCGGGAAGGTTATAATTTTTGATTCGTCGCAAAGGGACGCTATGACTTCGGCATATTTCTTAGGCACACCGGAATCTGTAACGATAGCGACGCGGCGGGATAAATTCATATGCTTGTTTGCAAGGTCTAGAAGTCCTTTGCCGACAGTTATATCATAGCTCCTGTCAGCGAGATCGACCCGTAAAGTTTTAGCATCGGACATGGTATTATCCTCACTTAATTTCTTGCGTAAGATCCAACGATCTTAAGTCTGTCGCAGAATTCCTCGAGGTCCTCGAGCATTCTTCTGCCTTCCTTTGAATTCGCATTTCCCTCAGCCTCAATGTAGAAGTAGTACTGCCACATAAGCTCCTTCATGGGCCTTGATCTGAGCGTTCTCATATTGAAGCCGTGCTTACCGATTATATCGAGAGCTTTTGCAAGAGCGCCCGCCTCGTTTTTAACGGTGAAGAGAATTATACTGTGTATTCCGCTCTCACTCGGCGCGTGCTTATGCTCGGAGCGGGAGAATACTGCAAACCTTGTCGTATTGCTTCTTGATGCGTTTATATTTTTCTCAAGCACCTTGAGTCCGAAGAGAGAAGCAGCGGTTTCACTTGCGATTGCCGCAACGGACTTATCATTTCTTTTTGCAACTTCCTCTGCAGCAAGCGCGGTATTCTCGAATTCCTCCTCGGAAAATCCGTGATCTCTGATATAACACTTGCACTGAGCCAGCGCCTGAGGGTGGCTTACGACGCACTTAACGTCGGAAAGAGTTGCCTCTGGAGTACCGAGCAGGCAGTGAGTAATATCTATGTCGATAATTCCGTTAACGATAAGGGGACCCGAAAACATAAGATCGGTAACCGCGCCAACCTCCCCGTTATAGCTGTTTTCTATAGGAAGTACAACTGCGTCGCATTCACCGTCAACGCAAGCCTTGTAAGCTGCCTCGAAGTTTGCGTATGCGATCTTTCTGGAATTCGGGAAAAGCTTGCAGGAAGCAATGTAAGCGAAAGCTCCGGCAACTCCCGAATAACCGACCTTCATTCCCGAGGTAAGCATATCCTGGTAATTTCTCGATACCTCCATATTACCCTGCAGGAAATTAACGTAGTATGGTCTGAGCTTTTCATCGTCAAGCTTAGTTGCATTGCTCTCGATCACCTGAGCTTCCCTCACTGCGTCAAGAATAGGAAGTCCGTGCGAACTCTTATACGCCGCAACCTCTTCGGCAAGTCTCATCCTCTCGACGAAAAGACGCCTCATTTCATCGTCAACACGGTTAATGTCAACTCTTATATCTTTAAGATCTCTCATTTAAAATACCTCGTACAGTTTGCCTCATAACGAATATGTAACTATGTAAATTAAATATTCGCGCGCAAAATAAAAATATAAAATAGTATACTACTTTATCGGAAAAAAGTCAATAAAAAAATTGTATCTTTTGTTAATTTACCGGTCTGGCATCTTAGGAGAGTTCGGATCAGCCTTCGCTCGTCCAAGCGAAAAAAGCGGAATAAATATAAGAAAACAAATATTTTGTACCATAATGGTGAAAATCCTTATAAATAAAAGATAAATGCTTCGAAAAAACATTTTACATATTTCGAGTGTAATAATGCTTATTATCCAAAAAAACAGAATTGCAACGTTGCAAAAAATCCGAAAAAAAAGAAAAAGAGAAAGAAATGCGATATCTTTATGAGCCTTTACATTGTAATTTCCGAAAAAAATTTGCTATAATGATATGCACAAAAATGGAAAAATATGTAAGAGGAGTGTTAAAATGAAATTAAAAAACAAAGTGCTTTTATCATTTTTGAGTATAGCTATGCTTCTTGCGCTGTTCGCGTTTGTGGATGTTCTTGCGGGCTATGCGAGTGTTATCGTCGAAAGGCGTATTGAGAAGAGCGGGGATGCGCCCGAGGTTTCGACGGTAGATTATGCGCTGGCTTCAAACGAAGTATCGGATATACGTTACATAATATCCGTATCCGGCGGAAGCTATGTAGCAGAGAAAAACGGGATAATAAGAGAAGCATCGACGTTGCAGGAGCTTATTTCCGAAATCGAAGAAGATGGCTTGGAGATAGCTTTTGACGAAGTAGAGTCATACGGAAATCTTGATTTTACAAAAAACGTGGTCCTCTCGGGAGAACTCACGCTTTCCGGCGGGAACCTCGGCGTATCATCAGAAAAACTCGTCATCGATGGATTAGATATCAGTTTGTCATCGGGAGGCATATACGTACGCTCGGGAAACGTCGAGATGCGCTCGGGAGTGGTCGTCTCATTAGCGTCCTCCGCGTTTATTCTTGATTATAGCGCATCCTCATCGCTTACCGTTTTAGGCGGAGAGATATCCGCTGCCACGACCGACGGAGCGATAACATCATCTATGGGAAGTGTAATAATAAGCGGCGGAAAGATATCTAATTTCTATGGCTATGCAGTAAAAAACAAATCGACACTAATACTATCGGGAACTCCGAATATTACGGGATTTGAGTTTGATATACGAACAGAAGCGCCGATCAATCTTTCATATGCGAAAGAGAGCTTCAAAGGAAATGTTAAGGTATTATACGACGAGACTTTTGAAAAGGGAACGATAACTCCCGTTTTCAGAGATTCTGTAATTGATTCGGTATCAAATATTAAGCTTTATGATGCTATCGGCGAAGAGGTGGATCTGACGTTTTTCGAAAGCTCAGACCACATTTCGGAAAGAGATTTTCTGGCAGTTTACCTTCCTCATACAGCAAAGTTTTACAGTGAGGGCGCGCTTTACAGCACGGTCAGCTTTCTCAAGAATGAACCTATCGTTGCTCCCGAATCCCCAACGAAGGAAGGCTATAAATTTGACTCTTGGTTTACTGATTCATCCTTAAATAATGCGTATACGTTTGGTTCGTCGGAGAGCGCTGATTTTTCACTTTTTGCAGGCTTTACGCTCATGCCGCCCGAGTTCGTTTTAAACTCAAAAAGCTTTGTTTTTGATAGAAAGCAGTATGCTCTTTCTTTCGAAAAGCTTACGCATCCTCTAGATGATAATGGCAGCTTCAGCTTCGAATGGTTTAAGGATTCGGAGGTGATCCCTTATAGCTCGGAAAGTATTCCGTTGTCACTTGTTTCCGACTCGGGAGCATATAAATGTAAACTAACATTTTCATATAACGGTGATTACGTTACGGTTACCACGCCGGAAGTGACGGTTTGGATTGAAAAAGCTATAGTAACAAAACCAAATATAAAGCCGTATAAATATACCGGAAAACCGATTATGCCGACTATTGCCGAGTCTGAGCTATACACCTATTCTGTATCCCCATCCGTGAATGTCGGAACATATCCTGTAACGTTTACTCTCACAGATTATGTTAATTACAAATGGGAAGACAGTGATACGAGATATACGGCATCAAGTTATGAAATCTTAAAGGCGGAAAATTCATTTTTGTCCGAGCCTATAGTTAAAGACAGTTTTTGCGGAAATGCGCCGTCGGTTATTGCAACAGTAAAGTTCGGTGAGCCGAAAATTCTTTATTCTATAGACGGAGTTAATTTTAGTGAGGATATTCCGATGCTTGCCGGTGAATATTTCCTTAAGCTGCACGTCGCGGATTGCGATAATTATTATTTGCTTGAATCGGAGATCCTACCGTTTAAAATTCTCGCTGAGCTTCCGGTTGGAATAAAGCTCGATAAAGCGCCCGACAAAATCGATTACACCGCATTTGAGGAGCTTATACTTGACGGTGCCGAATTCTCGGTAACTTATAACAGCGGAAGGGTTGAAAAAGCGGACAACGCAGCTCTTTCTGTCAAATATAAAAATGGTAAATGTTTTCTTGCCGAGGATTCGTGCGCAATAGTTTATTTCGAGAATGTGTCAGTTCCGGTAACTGTGAATGTCAGTTTAGCTGAATACGATATCAGTCAAATTATTTTCGATTCCCTGAAAACAGTATATAACAGCAAACGTCAGACTCTCTCTGTTGCGGGTGAGGTGATTGGAAAGGACGGAATACCGCTTGTCCTTAAGGTCACGGGGGGAGGAATAGACGCGGGTGAATACGATGTTACGCTCAGCTTTACGAGTGACAGCCTTAACTATAAGCTACCCGCTCCCATTCAAAAAAAGCTGATTATCTCGCCGCTTGAGATTTCGGTTGAATTTAAAAATCTAGAATTCGTTTATGACGGCACACCGAAAATACCTGTTGCAACAGCGCATGGAGCCGAAGGCTTGATTTTACCCCTTTCGGTTGTCGGAGTAGCAACAGATGCAGGTCTTTATTTGGCAAAAGCGGAGCTTTCGGACAAGAATTATATACTCAAGAATTCGGAAGCGGAATTTGAAATTCTTAAGGCTGACCTTGATTTTTCACAAGTAACGTGGAGCGAAGAGAGCTTTGTTTATTCCGGTGAAACTCATTCGGTAACCGTTTACGGACTTCCCGATACCGTCACGTTTGTAGGCTACACGGATTCATCGTTTATTAATGCAGGTGAATACACTGCAACGGCATCGATAATATACGACGCAAAAAATTATAATACTCCGCAGCCCATAACTCATAATTGGAGTATACTTCCTGCAGATTATGATTTTTCCGACTGTTTATTCCTTGATTCCGAATATACGTTTGACGGAGAAATACACTATCCGGCGCTTGTTGGCAGTATTCCGACGGGCGCTGACGGAAGCAGCCCCGAATATAAGTATTCACAAGGAGTAACTCACGTAAGCGAGGGACGGGTAATGATAACCGTTAGCTTCATTGCCGACAGCAAGAATTATAATACACCGTCCGATATTACCGCATATGTAAAAATCAACCCGAAGCCGATTAACGTACATTGGGAAAACCTTAACTTTACTTATGACGGAGCTTCTAAAATTCCAACAGCTACCGCCTCTGAATGCAGTATTACCGTAACGGGCGACGCTACAGATGCGGGCACGTATACTGCAAAAGCGGAAACTACCGATATTGATTACGTTATCAGCAATTCGGAAGTTATTTTCATTATCGCGAGAGCGTCTAACTTCTGGAAGCTTACGCCCGCCGTAGGTGTTCAGTTTGAAGGAAGACTCCCTGCACCTCACGCGGATGCCCATTATGGTGAAGTGTTATACGCATACTATGCCGATTCAGCACTCACAGAGCCTATCGCGCCTCCGAGCGAAGCGGGTAAATATTACGCGGTAGCTTATGTTCCCGAGAGTAAAAACTATAATTATCTCTCCTATGCGCCGATAGAATTCAGCATTACCAAAGTCGTACCCATAAGTATATTTGTTGATATTGCTTCGTCGAGCCTTGTAGCAATGCACAGCTTTGGGGAAGAGGATATCAAAGCTTATCTGGTAAATAATGACGGGAGCAAAACCGTTTTGATGCTCGGTGATTTAACCGTAGAATATGAGAACGGAGAAAAGCTCTATGCAAAGGATGGCAGTATATCTTTTTCTTACGGAGGCTTTAAAGCAAGCTATAATATTTCCGTAAAAAAGGCGGTATACGATATGAGCGGCGCTTATTGGGATAAGACCGAGGTAATTTACAGCGGCAGGGAAAACGTTTCCTCGCTCGTAGGACTGCCGATTGGTGTAAGCGTTGAAAAATATATTTTAAACTCCGGAATAGATGTTGGAGAATACGAGCTTTCGGCATCTCTGCTTTATGATTCTGAAAACTATCTTCCACCGATTTCACCGAAGGGAAAGCTCACGGTGAAGCCTTGCGAGGTAAAGCTACCGGAGATAGCGAACGTATCTTATGACGGAAGTCTTAAGACGTATACCGTTCCCGACGGTGCGCTTTATACTACCGATTTCAAAGGTGCTGTCCATGCAGGTGTATACGAAGTGGTATTCACTCTTAAGGATAGTAAAAATTATCGCTTTGCAGGAGATCCGACGGTACGATTCGAAATACTAAAAAGCCCGATAACGGTTGAGGTGTCAAAGGACGGTAAAGGCTATACCTTGGTATCGGGTAACGTATATGGTGATGACGAGCTCTCCCCCGAATATTTTACCGAAGACGGCCTTGTATATATGCGGATATCAAATCCCGATTACGAGCTTACGGTTATTCCCGCAAAAGAGGGTAAGGATAATTTGTGGCTGATACTCCTCGTCGTTCTTCTCGTAATTCTTATTCTGCTCGCAGCATTTATCGTCTGCAAAAGGTGGGGAATATTGGTTTTGGCATTCGCGAGTATAAAAGAGCGCCTTAAAAGTGAAGGAGATGCAAATAAAGAAAAGAATATGTTGGAAGCGACCTCCCCAAAAATGCCGGCCGATCCGCCGCTTGAAACGCTCCTAGCTGTTGATGAGGTGCACGCAAACAGCCTTATATCCGATTCGCTCGCAAAGAATCTTGTAACGGATTCGGCTTTAACGGTTGAAACCGAGGGAAGAAAAAAAGCAATAATTAATATAGATACCGTGTCTCTGAATTTTGCGCCTAACGATACCGTAGATATCAATAAGCTTAAGGAGAAAAAGCTTATACCAAAAGATGCGGGGAAGGTAAAGATTCTCGCGAGAGGCGTGATAGATAAGCCGCTTGTTGTGATAGCAAATTCGTTCAGTCTTTCCGCGGTAAAGATGATAGCGCTTACGGGAGGATCTGCAAAAAAAGCGCATACCTCAAAGAAAAAATCCGATACAGAGAGCTAAAGCGTACAGATTGAATAGCGCAAAAGTTCACGTTTAATTGCTGAAAAAATAAGCTACCCCCTTGAAAAGAGTAATGTTTTATGCTATAATATAGCAGTAAAATACAAAATAGGCATCGCAGAACAGATTTGCGAATCAATTAATATGCATGAAGAAGGCATTTGCAGTAATGATACAGAATCCGCAAATACCTTCTTCTTTTATTGTTTTACTGTAAATCAATGCTATCTATTACTCGAAATCATAATTAAGAGTAATAAGAGGTACATTACCCACCTTAACTTGGAGATAATATGGAAGACGGTATCAGAATTGTGTTCAAAAATAAAAATACGGTTATCATAAATAAACCCGTAGGTATGCCTTCGCAGCCCGACCCCAGCGGTGACGATGATGCTATGAGTAAAACATCGAAGCTTCTCGCTTCTCTTGGTGAGTCATCTGACCTATGGCTTGTCCATAGGCTTGACAGGGCAGTCGGAGGTCTCATAGTATTCGCGAGAAATAAAAAAAGCGCTGCGGCTCTTTCGGAGACGGTAAAAAACGGCAAGATGGAAAAGCAATATTTTGCCGTGTGTCACGGAAGTGCAGGTGAGGGTGAATACCGTGACTTTCTTTTCAAAGATAATGCAACAAGTAAAGCATATATAGTTAAAACAGAAAGACGAGGAGCAAAGGAAGCGATACTTAACGCTCGTAAAATTGACGAGCAAAGCGGTATGAGCCTTATGTCCGTAGAGCTTATAACGGGGAGATTTCACCAGATAAGAGCGCAATTTTCCGCTAGGGGAAATTCTCTTGTTGGTGATAAGAAGTATGGTAGCCGCGATACCGAAAGGCGTACGCCCGCGCTGTTTTCCTACTATCTTTCGTTTATGCTTTTCGGTAAAAGAATTATAGCAAAAGCTCGCCCCGATATAAATGAATATCCCTGGAATATCTTCACGGAGGATAAATATAGCATAGAAGGAGATATGCAGAGTTGATGACGGAAAAGCTTTATTACATAGATGCATATATAAAAGAGTTTGACGCGACGGTCGTGTCTGTCGAGCAAAATGAAAAGGGGTACGATATAGTACTCGATAAAACCGCCTTTTTCCCCGAAGGGGGAGGTCAGTATTCGGATAAAGGCTTTATTGACGATGCGGAGATCTATGACGTTCAGGAAACAGACGGAATAATGCACCATTACTCGAAAACACCTATAAATGTAAATAAATGTGTGCATTGTGTCATAGATTTTGATGAAAGATTCGATAAAATGCAGCAGCATACGGCTGAGCATATCATCTCCGGGCTCTTCCACAGTATATACGGAGTAGAGAATACGGGCTTTCATCTCGGCGCCGAGACAGTAACTCTTGATACGTCACGTCCTGTTACAAAAGAAGAGCTTGCTACGGTTGAAAGACTCGTAAATATTGCGATACAGAAAAATGTCAAGGTCAGCGCGAGCTTTCCTTCGCAGGATGTACTTCATACGCTCGATTACCGCTCAAAGCTTGACCTTAAGGAAAACGTTCGAATAGTAGATATTGAAGGTTACGATTCGTGCGCGTGCTGCGCGCCCCATGTTAATACAACGGGTGAAATAGGCCTGCTTAAATTCGTTTGCGCAGTAAAGCATAAAGGGGGCAGCAGAATAACTATGCTCGCGGGTATGAGAGCGTATGACTACGTAAATACAATTTCCTGCGAGGCATCGGCGATATCCGTAATGCTTTCAGCTCCCGCTGACGAAATATCGACTGAAGTACAGAAGCTTCTCAATTCCCGCGATGAGCTTTCCTATAAGCTTTCATCGGTAGGTAAAGAAATGGCGGAGCTTATAGCGGGCAGTATTGCGCCAACGGATAAGAATACAGTTCTTCATTATTCGGCTCTTGATTATGATGCGCTTCGCTGTCTTATGAATCTTGTTAAGGAGAAGGTCGGCGGTATTCTTGTCGGTATAGTGGGTGATGAGGGGAACTACCGTTATATTCTTATGTCAGAGAGAGCGGATTTTGCGGACATAGTTAAGTCTGCGAACTCTGCGCTTTCGGGCAGAGGCGGCGGTAGAGCGCCAATGGCGAGCGGAACTTTTTCCGCTACTGAGCAAGAAATAAAAAAATATTTTAAAAATATATAAAAAGACTGCCTCAGTTTTTGAGGCAGTCCGGTGAAGATTTATTTTTTATTGGTAAGCTTTTTTAGTATTATTTCAAAAATTATTTATTAATCTTCTTAACCATAATATCTCTGAGCTTGTTGAGTGACGGAGCGAAAACGACGTTTATACCGAGCTCGATAAAGAAATTAACGGTAATAAGTACTCCAAAGAGAAGCGTTACGAAGTTTGCTGCGGTAATATCAAGCTTGCCGGCAACCGAAATAACGTCGTTCTTAATAATCCAGCATCCGAGGGCAAAAATCCCCGTGTTAACAACGGGAGCGGAAATTGCCGCTACGATGCTTGCGGTCAGTTGATTGTACTTCTTTAGTGCTTTGAAAACTAGTGCGGGGACCATACCTGCAAGAGTACCCTTTACCACGCAGATAAGTATCGTCATAATAGGATTAGCCTGGAAAAGATAGAGAGTGAATATGTCCTTTCCGACAATTCCCCAGAATAGCGCGACAAGACCAAAGGCAAAGCCGAGCATTCCTCCGCATTTCCAATCGAGAACGATAGAGCCGAGTGTTATGGGCACAAGGCATAAGCAGACGGTAACCACTCCGAAGCTTGACATAGACTGAAGCGCGATTACGAGCGCGAGCAGTATAGCCATTTCAGTAAGCTGAACGGTTGAAATTGTTGAGTTCGTTTTTTTCATTTTTATTTTCTCCTTTTGTTTTAGCTGTCATCCGCTCGGAGGCAGAGTCTCAACATACTCTGCGTTGTCGCGGTACAACGCTTATTTATATTTACCGTCAATACGGAAAATACCAAATCAAATATTCTTATTATAGATAATTTTTAACCCCTTAAGGACCATATCGGTGTCAAGTGTGATTTTATGCTTGCAATGCTCTATTATTGCGGGAGCAAGACCTCCTGTCGCATAAACGGGAAGCTCGGTCTTATATTCTTCTGCAAAGCGGTCGATCATACCGTCTATCATAGATGCATTTCCGAAAACAGCGCCCGACTTCATGCAATCCACGGTATTTTTACCGATAACCGATGGCGGAGCGTCAAGTCCTACCTGAGGAAGCTGAGCCGTACCGTTTGATAATGCTTGAAGCCCCATCATTATACCGGGCATAATAGAAACGCCGATAAAAGATCCTCGCGAATCAACAACAATCATTTTAGTCGCCGTTCCCATATCAACAATAAGTGCGGGGGAACCGTAAATATGATGAGCAGCAACGGCTGCGCATATAATATCTGAGCCTACCGAAGATGGATTATCGCACTTGATATTAATACCCGTCTTTATACCTGGAGCTACGAACATAGGTTCAATGTAAAACATAAGTCGCATTGCTTTTTTCATAACGGTATTGAGAGCGGGAACTACCGAGGATATGATAGCTCCGCTTACTTCTTTACGTTCTATACCGCGTAGCGATAGAGCGCTTAGTATACCGCTCGCATATTCGTCTTCGGTTTTGTTAGTATCTGTTGAAAGTCTTACGACACAGCAGAGCTCATCATCAAGAAAAGCTCCGATAGAGATGTGAGTATTACCTATATCTATTGCTAAAAGCATATGATATCCTTTCCTTTTGTAATTATGCTATGAGAGACGGTAAACTCAGCTATTATCCGTATCGAATTTAAGAACTATTGTTTTTCTTTCGGTCGCGAGCTTTGTGAGCTTAACTCCGGCAGCCGATAGCATTCTTCTTGAATTTGCGTCCGAAGGCGTATTTCTATACTTATCGGATAGATAGATGACCTCTTTTATACCTGCCTGGATTATTGCTTTAGCACACTCGTGGCAAGGGAAGAGTCCAACGTAAACTCTTGAGCCGACGAGAGATTTTCCTCTCGTATTTAAAATTGCGTTTAGCTCTGCGTGAACAACGAATGGATACTTCGTTTCACCGTCAGCCTCGTTTCTGTTCCAGGGGAAGATATCATCCGAGCATCCTCTTGGGAAGCCGTTATATCCCGTTGAGAGAATTCTGTTATTCTCGTCAACTATGCAAGCGCCAACCTGAGTGCTTGGGTCTTTTGATCTCTCTGCGGCAAGGAGCGCAACTCCCATAAAATATTCATCCCAACTTATATAACCTACTCTTTTGTCGGACATAACGTCACCTCCGATTTTAGTATAAAAATATTTTATCATAAAGACGAGTCATTGTCAACAAAGAAAATCAAATTTACGGACAGGAGCGAGAGCCTTGTATAAAGAATGTAAGCTGTGCGCAAGAATGTGCGGTGTGAACAGAGAAGCGGATACTGTCGGATATTGCAAAGCAAGTGATAAGGTGAGGATAGCGAGAGCCGACCTTCATATGTGGGAAGAGCCGCCCATATCGGGCAGCCGCGGCTCGGGTACCGTCTTTTTCTCGGGTTGCTCACTCGGTTGCATTTACTGTCAGAACAGAGAAATATCGAGAAATGCCGTGGGGCGAGAGGTAAGTGATGATGAGCTTGTGGAAATCTTCCTTAAGCTTAAAGAAAAGGGAGCTCACAATATAAACCTTGTTACCCCTACTCATTTTGTACCGAGTATCATATCCGCAGTGTCGGATGCCCGAGCGCGCGGGCTTGATATCCCGATCGTATATAACACATCAAGCTATGAGAGGGAAGAGACTCTTGAGCTTCTTCGAGGCACAGTAGACGTCTGGTTACCCGATTTGAAGTATTATAAATCCGATACTGCCAAAAGGTATTCGAACGCATCCGATCTTCCCGAGGTATCTCGCCGCGCTATTGCGAAAATGGTCGATATAGCGGGAGCGCCGAGCTTTGATACTGATGGAATAATGTTGCGCGGTGTAATAGTGAGAATACTTCTTCTGCCCTCGCATCTTGCCGAGGCTAAGCTTAACCTTAAGTATCTTTATGACACCTATGGTGATAATATATATATCAGCCTTATGAGTCAGTATACGCCGTTTGGCAATATGCCAAAGCCGCTTGACAGAAGGGTAACGGTCGCGGAATATGACGAGCTCGTTTCGTATGCTGAAAGGCTGGGAGTAAAAAACGCGTATATTCAGGAGCGTGAGTCTGCAAGTGAGAGTTTTATACCGCCATTTGACGTAACTGAATAAATTCACATTAATCAAAAAGAAGGAAAAAACAATGACGGACGAAATCAAGGAATTATTTGAAAAGCACGAGGTACGGAAAACCCGTAAGCAAAAAAGCGTATTTATCGAGCATATGCTCGGGTATGCGGAAAAGCACGGATATAAAGCTCACGTTGAAGGCGGAAGCCTGCGGTCCAGAAATATCGTTATAGGAGATCCCGAAAGCGCAAAGGTGACTTATACCGCGCATTACGACACTTGTCCGAGGCTACCGTTCCCGAATTTTATTACCCCGAAGAATATAGGAATATACTTATTGTACCAGCTTGTGCTTACGGTAGTTCTTGTTGCTATTCCGATGCTTATCGGTGGATTTGCAGGATATCTTCTCGGCCTTACCGCGCTTGATGAGCTAGTCGTAGGTGAGCTGACGTTTCTTGTAACTTATATAATGCTTATAGGCGAGCTTGCGCTTATAATGGTAGGGCCTGCAAATAAGCATACCGCAAATGATAATACGTCGGGCGTCGCAACACTTATAGAGATAATGAAGGAGCTTCCCGAGGAGCTTCGTTCCGACGTGGCGTTTATTTTCTTTGACCTTGAAGAGGTCGGACTTGTCGGCTCATCCTCGTATTATGCAAAGCATAAGACGAAGCTCGCTAATAAGCTTATAGTTAACTTTGATTGCGTGTCGGACGGTAAGAATATTCTTTTCGTAATGAAAAAAAGCGCATTCCCGTATGAGAGCGCACTTAAAAAAGCATACTCCCCCGAAGGTGAGTATGCTCCCGAATTTTTATCCCGCGGTGTGTTCTATCCGTCGGACCAGGCAAAATTTCCTTGCGGTGTCGGCGCTTGCGCTCTTAAAAAGAGCAAAAGATTCGGTATTCTCTATATGAACAGAATACATACCAAGCGCGATACTGTGTTTGACGAAGATAATATTTCATATTTCGTATCGGGAGCAGTTAAACTTGTAAGCTTGCTCTGATTTATTTCTTAATAAAACCGATAACATAAATGCACAAAACAATAAATATACAGGAAATTGTTACCCGTGCGTTTTTTTGACACGGGTGATGATTTTATTGAATAATGCAAGTCTTACTTGCGACGTGCAAGTTATATTTGCTTGAAAAAAATTTTCTATCAGGTATAATGGCATTATCACCAAAAACGAAAGGAAAAACACCAAATGAAAAAGTATCTTATTCTCATCCTATCATTACTTATCTTATTAACTGCAGTTTCCTGCGAACCTGCTCATTCGCACGAGTTCGGTTCCGAGTGGACGACCGACGCAACTCAACATTGGAAGGTTTGCTCGGGTAAAGACTGCGAAGAAATTACCGCAAAAGCTGCTCACACTTACGGTGAGCCCACGGTTACCGAGCCAACAACAGAGGCGGAAGGAAAACGTGTTTATAAATGCACTGTATGCGGTGCTGAAAAAACGGAAACTATCGAAAAGCTTCCTGCTCATACTTGCGATTTTTCCAAGGAATGGACGTCAAATGACAACTATCATTGGCATATCTGCACCGGCGAGGATTGCACAAAGGTAAGCGATAAAGCCGAGCATAGCTTCGGTGAGTCGGAGATTACTAAATATCCTACATCTGATACCGAGGGAGAGCGTCAGTCTATTTGCTCAGTTTGTGATAAAACAAAAATTGAAGCTATTGAAAAGCTCCCGTCAAAAATGAGTGAGACGGAATGGATCCTCTTATTTACGTACGAAAACGTTCGAATTGATTCATCTGCTGATATGGACGCATTCGGAAGTGTTGAAACGGTAATGCTTGTTGACGGAGATATAGTTCTTTGCGACCCCGATACCGATGGACAGTATTATGCGGACAGAACCGTTTTCAGCGATATAGTATTTTCAAATGACTATGATTCCTTTAACCATATCGGTAACAACGTTTATACCGCAGCATCTGTAATGATAGAAGAGGAAGGTATGGAAGTTGCGGAGCTTTCCGACGTAATACTTACGATTACCGATGGCGTTATTTCAAGTATCTCTTATAATATGAATACCTTTGGAATCAGCGTTCAGGTGGCTTATACGTTTTCAATGTGGGGAGAAGTAATAGTAGAATACGAAGAACCTACATTAAATGAGGGTGAATTTGCAGAGCTTATTGATCCTGAAAACTTCGAAAACGTAACATTAGACGTATTCAGATATGACGATGAATATACCGACGTTGAATATATAACGTATTACTACGACGGAAATAATTATCTCTGTGAAATTGTCGGAGAGGATGATTATATCACAGAGGAGGGAAGCACGGATGATGGAACCGTTGCCGCATTGGTAAATAACGCGGATCTCTTTGAAATGTTGAATTCGCTTAGTGCGGAAAACTTCACTTATTCGTTAGTTGAAGAAATGTTTGCTTATGGCGGAACGGCATCGTTTGGCGGCGAAGAAATATCCGATCTTTTTATCGGTATCGAAAACGGAGTCCTTTCTGCCGTATATTTCATTACAGCAGAAGGTATAAATGTTAATTACGACTTTTTTGATTACGGAATAACCGTTATTGAAAGTGAAGTTGCAGAATAATAATTAAATACTAACAAAAAAGGAGGTACAGTAATAAAATGAAAAGGTTATTTTCGATTTTTATCTTTTTGCTGTGCCTCTTTTTAGTTGGATGCGCTGAAGATCACGGGCATTCGTTTGAGCCCGAATGGTCGTACGACGGAACCTCACATTGGAAGTCTTGCCGCTATGAAGGATGTCAAAAAAAGGTTGGGCTTTCCTTGCATTCCTGGTCGGATTACGAAGAGATTGTGTCTCCAACCGAAATAAATGGAGGAATTTCCCGTGCTGTATGTACCGTTTGCGGAGCGGCAAGCGAGATTGATATTCCACCATTATCGCATACACATAGCATCGAACAGACAGTAACCTCGGATACCAATTCTCATTGGTACGCTTGTTCCGGATGCGGTTATAAGTATAATGAGGCTGAGCATGTCTTCGAAAGCTTTTCCGTGATAAAGGAACCCACCGATAAGGAAGAGGGAATCGCGAGATATCTGTGTTCTGTTTGCGGCGCTTCGAAAAACGAAGTATTACAAAAGTTGCCTCCTAAAATGCCCGAGGAAAGCTGGATCAGAGCATTTGCTTTTGAAAATATGCGGATTGACCAGACATTTTATATGGGTTCTTTGCCATCAAGTGACATTTACCTTATTGATGAAGATATAGTCAGAGTAGGAACAGACGACTCTTATAAGTATTCAGGAAGGGCAATTCTTGCGGAATTTGATTTTTCGGACTATTATGACGCCTTTGTTCATAAGGGGAACGGTGTATATACTGCAGACCGAATTGATTTCTCGCTTGATGAATCCAAATACATTTATTCGGATTGCAGGGTAGTTTTTATGGAAGACAATTTGCTTGAGATTGCTTTTTCCGTTGATATTGGATTCTTGTTTGGAAATGTCAAACAGAAGTATTCTTTTTCAGAATGGGGAAAAATCAAGCTTATGCCCGAGCGTCTTACTTCGGAAAAGCTAGATAGTCTTATACGCGCGGATTCTTTTACGGGGGATCTTGCGATAGTAAAAGAAGAGTGGGGAGACGAATACCGAAAGACCGAGATTACCGTATCGGAGGATCATTGCTTTACAAAAGTGTACGATTTGGCGGGGAAAACAATTTCAACGTCATACTCTTCTTCAGAAAACGTACCGTATGAGATATCATCATATTTAAAAGCTTTATTTGAATCGGTAGACACATCTTGCTTTGTTTATTCTCCGACTGACGAGACTTATACGTATATCGGACCTTCGGTAGATGTCGGCGGGCGTGGTGAGGTGTTATTTATTGATATAATACTTTCGGATGGTAGACTTGAATCGCTGTCGTATACGAACGAAAGCGGACTTGTCAATTCGGTATGCATCGAATATGAGAAATAAAAACCAAAGGAAAATAATATGACCATAGGCGAAAATATACAGTATTACCGTAAAAAAATAGGTTTATCGCAGGAAAACCTCGCAAGTCTTTTATACGTAAGCAGGCAGACGATAAGCCTTTGGGAAACGGGGCAAACCTTGCCTACGATAGATAATCTTATACGTCTGCGCGAGATATTCGGAACTTCGGCAGATGCGATTCTGTGCGAGAACGACCCCGATTTATCCGAGCAAACCTCGGAAGCTGTACCTCAGCAAAATTCTGTCGCTGAAACCGAAGAGAATAAACCTATAACGGTCTGTGATTTTGTTGTTTCATCAGAGAAAAAAAGGAAAATGCGCAAATCCGCCTATGCGTTATTGATAACGCTGCTTTCGGTGAGTATTCTTGCTTTAACATTGTTGATCATATATGCTGCGTTAAGTCCTTTTCCTTCGTTTTTTGACGGTATTATCATTGGTTGCGCGGTTGCTTTAAGCATTGCTTTGATTACAATTTCAGTTTCGCGTATTATTTCTATGAGAACCTCCATTTGGGGCGAACGAATAAGCGGCGATGAGCGAACTGTTTGCGAGATTCGTGGGAATCAATTTGTTATTAATAGATTTGTCCGCGGTTTTCTTACTTCGCAAGATTCTTTCCCTGTAGAAAGAATTAAAAGAGCTAAAATAAGAGGGAAAACAATAATCGTAACTTATAAAAACGTTAAAATAAAACTTGATACCTCATTAGTTTCAGACCCATCAATTTTTGGAGAAATAAGAAAAGAATCGAAATTTAAATATAAAAAAGCAGCAATAATTACAGTTTCTGCTATTCTTGCGACAGCGATCGCATTGTGTGCTGTTTTCGTTTCCGTAAAAATCCTGTCGAATCCGATACGTAAAGCCGAAAAAATAGCGGATATAGATATTCCAAGCTACATTGGAAAAAACACCTTGAAAGAAAAATCGGAATACGGCTTTTTTAAAATCAAGCACGAAACCGAGATATACTTTACAGATGAATACGCGGCTCTTATAGAGACTGATATTTCAGAGACGGATAAATGGGAAAAAACAAACGAGATGCCAGCTGAAATGCTTTCGTATTTTAAATCCGCAACAATATCAACAGCTTCGGATTATTATTTTATATGTGACACGGATGACGGAGCTTATGTCTCTATGTTTACTTCGGGCTGTGAGTATCTTGTTTTATTCTATCTGGCAGACGAAAATATTCTCCGTATTGCCGAATTTAAGTATTTGCCCGAATAAAAAACGGTCGGCTCAAGTTAAAACGAGAGCCGACCGTTTTTTATAATTATTTTTTGCTTAGTAAGAAACGTGTCGCTTTTAGCAGTTAAGTAATTTGTAGAGCTCCGACTTGCTCATACCTCTGTCCTTAGCGGCGGCTTTGATTGCGTCCATTCGCTTCATACCGCCGTTTTCATAATGCATGACGTGTTCCTCGGGAGAGAGGGAGAGCAGGGGATTCTCTTCTTTAACTTCGACGCCTGCTTCGGCAGCGCCCTCGAGGATTAGGACGTATTCGCCTCGCGGTGAGTTTTCGGTATAATAGCGGACGGCTTCTCCGAGTGTCGTTCTCACTATCTCCTTGTTGAGCTTTGTAAGCTCTCGGCAAAGCGTTATTTTTCTTTCAGCTCCAAAGGTATAGAGCAGGTCGTCGAGCGTAGCCTTCAGTTTGTGGGGAGCTTCGTATATTATCATCGTTCGCTCCTCGCGCTTAAGCTTCTCAAGACGCTCGGCGCGTTCGGATTTATTCGGAGATATAAAGCCCTCAAAGCAGAATCTTCCCGTAGCAAGTCCCGAGAGGGAAAGCGCGGAAACCGCGGCGCACGCCCCGGGGATGACTGAAACGCGTATACCCGCATCCGCGCAGAGTCTTACGATGTCCTCGCCGGGATCGCTGATAGCGGGCATTCCCGCATCGGTAATTATAGCGCAGCTCTCTCCTGAAAGCACTCTTGCTATGATGCGTTCACCGCTCATCTTCTTATTATGCTCGTGATAGCTCACGAGCTCTTTTTTTATTCCAAGGCAGGTAAGCAGCTTCAGCGAATTTCTCGTATCCTCAGCGCCGATGAAATCAACCTCGGATAAGGTTTTTACAGCTCGCTCGCTTATATCGGCGAGGTTGCCTATCGGCGTTGCAACGAGATAAACCATGCTTTTTTCAATTTTGTTCTTTTCCGTAGCAGCCATAGCTTTCTCACTTCTTGTAAAATTTATCGGGGAAGGAGCCGTGCTCCATTATATAATCCATATCTGGCGTATATTCTTTATGAAGAGCATCCTTGTATATGATAAGGGGCGCTGTCAGCTTTGCGTCGCATTTACCGCCGCGCTTGGCTTCTATCAGAACCATAGAGGATTCCGAGTCGGTATCCGCGTGAACGAAGGTTATGCGCTTTGCCTCAAGCTTATATTTTCCCATAGCGGCAAGGAGCGCTGTAAGCCTGTCGGGCCTGTACACAACGGCGAATTTTCCTCCGTATTTGAGCGAGGATGCCGCGCATTTGCAGAAGTCCTCAATGTTACCCATAACCTCGTGCCTTGCGAGATTCTTTGCGGTAACGGCATTTTCAGCTCCGCCCGTGACTGTCATATATGGAGGATTTGTGTAAACAATGTCGTATACCTCTCCGCTTTTAAAATCTCTGAGATCGATATTAAGAATATCCACTCGCGAGGAAAGGGAATTGAGCTCCGCATTTCTTCTCGTCAGCTCGGCATAGCTTTTCTGAACCTCAAGCGCTGTTGCTGAGGCGAGTTTTTCTCTCGTCAGCAGCAGAAATGATATTATCCCACTGCCTGCGCCAAGCTCTAGTCCCAGCTTGGCTCTGCCGCCTATATAACCTGCAAGCAACAAAGCGTCAGTGCCGAATGTAAGACCGTCGCTCTTTTGAATAAGTTTAATCTTGTCATTGACCTCGTCGATTCTTTCGCCGTCAAAAATCTCTGTCATAAAACCACCCTTATCGTATCTAAAAAATAAGGGTTGAGCGCATCATACGGTGCCTCAACCCATAAGTACGAAGAAATTACTCTTCAGCAGGAGCGTCAACAGGGCAAGCCTCAGCGCAAGAACCGCAGCTCACGCACTCGTCTGCATTGATAACGTACTTTCCATCACCTTCGGAAATGCAACCTGTGGGGCAAGCATCAGCGCAAGCGCCGCAAGCGATGCAATCGTCAGAAATCTTGTATGCCATAATAATTTTACCTCCATATTATTTGGTACATTTCTATTCTAACATATTTCGCGAAAAAATCAAGTCTTTTTTTAAAAAAGTACAAGCCTCCGCTAAAAATTATAGCTAAAATTTACATTAAATGGAATTAATCCTCGGGAATAGTATCCTCATCATCCTCAGATTCCTTGATTTTACTCTTCTTTGGAGTCTTAAGTATCTTAACGTCGGATATCTTATAGAGCTTAGTCGCATCCTTTTCTTTGTCGGTAATTTTAACCTTGATCTCGCCTGCGAGCGGCTTTATCTCAATAACCGTACCCTCGCCATCGCCGGTCATAACGATAGTGCCTACGGGGGGAGTAACCTTGAGGGCATCCTCATATGTTTCATGCTCGTAGCGCAGGCAGCACATAAGTCTGCCGCAAGCGCCGGAAACCTTAGCGGAGTTAAGAGAGAAGTTTTGCTCCTTTGCCATTTTTATGGAAACCTGAACAAAGTCGGAAAGGAAGCCCGCGCAGCAATATTTTCTTCCGCAAACTCCGAGTCCGCCCATAAGCTTAGCGGCATCTCTGATACCGATCTGGCGAAGCTCTATTCTCGTTCTGAAGGTAGAAGCGAGGTCTTTAACGAGCTCTCTGAAATCAACTCTCGATTCGCAAGTGAAGTAGAATATGAGCTTTGAGTTATCGAATGTGTATTCAACACCGACAAGGCGCATACTGAGTCCGTGAGCGGCAATTTTCTTTTTGCATATAAGCGCTGCCTCGAATTCCATATCGTGATTTTTTGCATCTCTTGAAATATCTTCTTTTGTGGCACGCCTGGTTATTTCCTTAAGAGGGGAAACAATTTCATCTTCGGATACCATTTTGTTAGGTATCTTGACAGTACCCATCTCCGTTCCGCGAGCAGTATCGACTATAACCCTATCATCTTCTGCAAGCTTAAGCGCACCCGGCGAGAAGTAATAGATCTTACCTGCCTCACGGAAATTTATACCGACAATCTCGACCGACTTTTTTGCTTCGGATTTTTCGGTTGCTTTTGCTTTTTCGGTCGCTTCGGTGTTTTTTTCAATCTTTTTATCCTTCATTTTAAACCTTTCCTTTTATTCTCACCGCGATATCGGTAAGAAGCGTAGAGATCACTACGTTTTTGTCAATATCCTCAATAGCCGAGGTGATAATATCGTAAACCTCGATAAGCCTTTTCTGATTAAGCGCTCCTCCCGACCTCTCGCGCTCCTCGACAGATAAGAAGAATATCGGCGCAATATCATCGGAAACCCTGCTTGCAACAAGGTCACGCAGCGCGTTTCTAATGTCTTCAAGAACGCATTTCAGCTCCTCGCGCTTTGACGGCAGAGCCTGCGTCGCGCTGTATAGCTTCGAGAACGGAGCTCTTTTCGGCAGAGCGTCAATAAAGGCCATAACGCATTCACGCCTTTGCGTTATCGCATCGGTACGTCCATCGTCAAGCATATCGAGAGCTCGTCCTATAACACCGCCGGAGGAGAGAAGTATTGCTCCAAATTTATCGGGATCGCTCCTCTCGAGTATCGTTGCCTTTTCTGAAAGAGCGCGAACGTGAGCGCGGAGCTCGTCGTATCCGAAAAGCTCGGTCTGTATATATTGCGTACGGCTTTTGATTGTCGAAAGAATCTTATCCGCCTCGGTGCAGAGGAGAATGATATGAACGAGTTTTGGCGGCTCTTCAAGCACCTTAAGCAGGGCGTTCTGCGCCGCAGGTGTCATAAGATCCGCGTCCTCGATAATATAGAACTTGAACTTTGCCTCTGTCGCGGAGAGGAACATATCCTCTCTGAAATCACGAAGCTCCTCAACTCCAATCGTTGCTTTACCCGAGCTTCGCCCGAGTAGATTTACGTCGGGAAAGCTTCCCGAGTAAATTCGCTTGCAGTTATTGCAGATGCCGCAGGGAAGCTTTGCTCCGTCTAATTTGACTCCGAGATTTTGGCAGTTAGCGGCGGCAGCGATCTCTGTCGCAAGGGTATGCTTGCCCGAGCCCGCAGGGCCGACTATCAAAAGCGCGTGGGGCAGAGTATTGCTTATAGCTGCCTCGGAAAGACGAAGCTTAGTTTTATCGTTGCCGAATAGCCTTGTAAATCTGTTATTCAAAATAGCCTCACCCTTCCTTAGCCGAAATGCAAAATGCCCGTCGGCTGATTATATTAATACTATTATAGTATAACATTTAAATTTTTAAATGTCAACATAAAGTGTAAGAAGATTTTATGGTAAAAATGTGTGGCAAACAATAAGTTCTGTTAGATTTACGACATTATGTCTCTGATTTTTGAAGTTTTTGCATTAAAAAATTCCTAAAAACAGATTATTATTTTGTCCATCCTTCGCCGCCGATTTCGTGAGCCGCGTGAACGGTAATAAATGCAGAGGGGTCAACACGGTTTACTATACTCATAAGCTTTGAATATTCGGTCATAGTGAAGGAAACCGTGAGCATAATTTTATGCTCACCCGAATATGCGCCTACTGTATCTATGATCGTTGCGGTGCGTCCGAGCTCATTGATAATGAGCGTGGCTATATAATCGTATCTGTCAGATACAATAGCGGCGATAAACGCTCGCTCGCCGCGAAGAAATATTTTATCTATAACGAGCGCCGCTGTCAGTGCCGAAAAAATACCGAGAAGGGTAATGACCAAATCCCTCATAATGAATGCTCCGAGAAGTATTATCATTGCGTCGATAGCAAATATGACCTTGGAGCTTTTTAATTTCGGAAAACGCTTGCATATAATGAACGCGAAAACGTCCGTCCCGCCCGTTGAGCCTCCGCCGAGGAAGGAAAGCGCGCAGCCGGCGCCGATAAGAGCTCCGCCTGCCGCTGCGGCTAATATCAAGCTGCTCTCATTGCCGTCAAGCGAAAAATAACCGTTGAGTACGTTATCTGAAACAAGAAGCATAGCGAGCGATAGTGAGGGTGGATAAACGAGCGTCGAAACAAGTGTTTTTATAGCAAAGCTTCGACCGAGGACCGCAAGACCGACGAAAAAGGTAAGCCACGTCAGAATTGCTGCCGCGCTATCCTTGGAAAGTGCACCCGAGAGTGCCTGCTCAACGATAATGGAAAGTCCCGCAACACCGCCCGTAATAAGTCCAAAGGGAAAGAGAAATACCGCAGTACCGAAAGCAAGCAACGCAGTTCCCAGAATAACGAGCGAAGTATTTCTTAAAGCTCCGAAAATAATCTTTTTGTTTATATTCAAATTTATCATAATAGCTCCTTGTATATGACGTAAAACAGATATTAACTTGAATTACTCGACATTTTTTTACAAATCTTGCATTTTATCATTATAAATGCTATACTTAGGGGGATTACTTATTACTTGGAGATTGTTTATGAGAAAAAAGATCATACTTGCGATTTCATTGTCACTATTGATTGTTGCGCTTTGTACTGCAATTCTTATTCTGGGAAGAAATATGGTAAAGCAAGGCGGCGAAAACACAACTTCGAAAAATGAAGATAACAAAGAAGTAATAACCATTCACGGAGAGGACGGCATCACTCCTCATATAGGGGAGAACGGAAATTGGTGGCTCGGATCCTACGATACGGGCGTAAGAGCCGAGGGCATCGACGGTAAGGACGGTACTAACGGAAAAGACGGCAAAGATGGCATAAACGGTGTCGACGGAAAGAATGGAAAAGACGGCGCTGACGGAAAAGACGGCAAAAACGGATTGGACGGTATAAACGGAAAAGACGGAGTCGACGGGATTGGCGGAATAACGCCGCATATAGGTGAAAACGGAAATTGGTATTTCGGCAATGCGGATACGGGCATAAGAGCCGAGGGTACCAACGGTAAAGACGGAATAAACGGTACGGACGGAGTTGACGGTATTAACGGAAAAGACGGCGCTGACGGCAAGGACGGTATAAACGGAATAACGCCTCACGTAGGCGATAACGGCAATTGGTGGCTCGGTGAGGATGATACCGGTATACTCGCCGTGGGCACAAACGGCAAGGACGGTACAGATGGAGCTACACCCGCTATCAAAAACGGCACGTGGTGGATAGGCGGAGTTGATACAGGATTTGTTGCTATAGGTAAAGACGGTAAAGATGGCGAAAACGGTAAAAACGGTAAAGATGGCGCAACTCCGTATATATCGGGAAATACCTGGTGGATAGACGGTGAAGATACCGGTATTGTTGCGAAAGGACAAGACGGTAATGATGGCGAAAACGGTAACGGTATCGTTGATATCAAGATAGAAGAGGGAATTCTTTATCTTATGTTCAGCGAAACCGAGGGGACGTGGACGGAGATCGGAAAGATCGTTGCGGAAGTAACAGCGCCAACAGAAGAAAATGCGCTTGACTTTTATCTCCTTCCCGACGGAACGTACGGTGTCACCGCGGGTAAGCAGCTATATTTCGATACAATTACTATACCCGAAAAGCATCTCGATAAAACGGTCAGTACAATACTTACCGAAGCTTTTTCCGGCGCAGCTAACCTTAATAAAATAGAAATTCCGAGTTCGGTTACGGAAATAGGGGAGAATGCATTCCTGAACTGTAAAAAGCTCGAAAAGATAGTTATTTCGGAATATGTTTCAAAAATAGGTAAAAATGCGTTCACCGGCTGTGAGATGCTCACCATATGCGCTGTGGCATCATCTGCACCCGGCGGTTGGGATTCCGATTATAATCCCGACGGTTGTCCCGTGATATGGAGCTACGATTCGGATATTAAGACAAGCTCCGGAGGATTAAGATATAAAATTACCGATGAAAATGAGATAAAAGTACTCGGATATACAGGTGATTCATATCAGCTTGTGATACCCGAAGCTATTGACGGAGTGGCGGTCAAGGCGATAGGTCAGGATGCATTTTACGGAAATAGCGATATTCTCAGCGTGACATTACCCGCAACGCTTACCGAGATAGGAAGCGGAGCATTTAAGAATTGTTATAGGCTCACAGAGATTTATAACCTTACCGATATGGAGCTTGCATTGGGTGATGAAGGTTTTGGCGGTATAGCAAAATATGCGAAAAAAATACATAAGTCAATGGAAGATGAGAGTATTCTTAAGGAAGATGCCTTGGGCTTTGTGTATATTAACGACGAGAGCAAATACAAGCTTGTTTATTATAGCGGAGAAGATAGCAATCTTGTGCTTCCCGATAACTTTGGCGGAGAGTCTTATATGGTTGGCGATTATGCGCTTTACGGAATGGATAAGCTGGAAAGCATAACCGTTTCAGCAAACGTAACCGCAATAGGTAATTACGCGTTCGCCGAGTGCGTAAATGTCACGTCATTTTATTTCGGTGCAAAAAGCGTAGCAATGCTCTCTGCTGAAAGTCGTGCGTTTTGTGGGCTTGGAAGAGAAACAGACGGCGTGGCGGTAACTATTGGCATCGAAGTAAGCAATCTTCCTGCATATCTTTTCGCAACCGATAGCGATAGTATGGAAAACTCACCAAATATAAAGTCCGTTTTATTTGAAAACGGTTCGTCTTGTAAAAGTATAGGAACCTGTGCGTTCCTGAACGCGACCGCCTTAGAAAGTATTAATATACCCGATTCAGTTGGAAAAATAGAAGCAAAAGCTTTTTTAGGGTGTAAATATCTTACTTCGGTTGTTGCGGCGGGATTATTCTTTGCAAACGATGAAAATGCGATTTATTTTGATACAAATTATGAGCAGAATGCCGCCTATCTTACGTCAACTCACGTGAATATGGAATTTGTTCGTCAATAAACACGAGTAATGTTATTTAAACACTTGTAATTTTTGTCGCCGTGTGATATACTCAAACTTAAGAAAAAAGAATGGTGTTATAAAATGAACTTATATGCTCCGAGCTATTATAAACGTTTTAAATGCATAGCCGATAGGTGCAAAAACAGCTGCTGCATCGATTGGGAAATAGACGTAGACGAAAAAACGTACGAAAAATATCTTTCCGTCGGTGGTTATCTGAAAGAGAATATAGCAGAATCTGACGGCTGCAGATATTTCGAACTTAAAAACGGAAGATGCCCACATCTTCTGGAAAACGGACTCTGCAGAATAATAATCGATTACGGCGAGGATTATATTGCCGATATCTGTCGTGATCACCCGAGGTTTTATAACTGCATATCGGAAAGACGTGAAGTAGGACTTGGTCTTGTCTGCGAAGAAGCGGCGAGAATAATCATCGGAGATGACGAGCTTTTTTCTCTTGAAAAGATTGGAGAGTGCGACGATGAGCCTATCGATTGCGATTTCGATGCTTTGCCCGAGAGGGATAATATAATATCGTTGATTCTTGAATCGGATAAGACGCTTCCCGTAAAAATTAAAATGCTTGAGAATAAGTATTCAATAAACGTAAATATACATAGCATGAACGAATGGCTCGGTATATTGACAGAGCTCGAAATTCTTGATAAAAAATGGGAAGAAATATTAAACTCGGCTACGGTGTCCGAAAGAAAACATGATTGCTGCGAATTATATCCTAACCTCGAGCGAATTCTTGTTTATTTTGTTTATCGCCACGTAAGCGCGTCGAGCTCGTACCTTAACCTTCGCGCGAAACTCGGATTTTCTATTTTGAGCGTAAAAATTCTGGTGTATTTGATTGAGCGTGCGCAGGAGTGCAACGTTGAGAATTTGATCGGGCTTGCAAGAATTTATTCTTCAGAAATCGAGTATTCCGAGGAGAATACCGATGCACTTATTTATGAGTTTGAAAGTGAGCTTGCGGAGTAGCTTTCATATTAAGGAGAAAAAAATGAAGATCACTAAAATACTTGATAGCGGAAAGCTCTCTCTTTCCTTTGAGGTGTTTCCGCCAAAGACGGATACGGTATTTGAGAGCGTAAAAACTGCTACGGAAAGAATCGCCTCGCTCGCTCCCGCCTACGTCAGCGTAACTTACGGAGCAGGCGGCGGAACAAGCGAATACACGCTTGACATAGCAAAGAATATAAAGGATAGATATAAAGTACCGACGGTTGCGCATATGACCTGCGTTTCATCGACAAAAGAAACCGTACGAGCGATGGCGGAAAAGCTTCGTGCTTGCGGGATCGAAAACGTTCTTGCCCTCAGAGGTGATATTCCCGCCGATAAATCGCTTGTAAAGGGAGATTATCTTCACGCTGATGACCTTATCCGCGAGCTGCGCTCGGTTGATGCTGAGTTTTGTATTGGAGCTGCGTGCTATCCCGAGGTACATCCCGAGAGTGAAAACAGTGTGACAGATATCAAGTATTTAAAGCAAAAGGTAGATGCGGGCGTAGATTTCCTTACCACGCAGATGTTTTTCGATAACCCACTGTTTTACAGCTTTTTGTACAGAATAAGAGAAAAAGGTATTCTTGTTCCCGTGATACCGGGTATAATGCCAATAACAAATGCTAAGCAGATCGAGCGCGCAAAGCAGCTCTCGGGCTCGTATATGCCGCATAGATTTGAGCAGCTCGTTGATAAATTCGGCAACGATCCGCTGGCTATGAAGCAGGCGGGAATTGCATATGCAACAGATCCGATCATCGATCTTTACGCCAACGGAATAAAGCATATCCACGTTTATTCTATGAATAATCCCGAGGTTGCCGAGAAAATAATGTCAAATCTTTCCGATATAATAGGAAAATGATGAAGGATATTAATATGACGTTTCGTGAATTTGCAAAGGATAATCTCGTAATACTTGACGGCGGTATGGGAAGCCTTCTTGATGGCTACGGTATGCTTCCCGGAGAAGCGCCCGAGGAATGGAATATTTCTCATCCCGAGATTATTACAAGTATCCACAGAGCATATTTTGATGCGGGAAGCAACGTAATAAATACCAATACTTTTGGCGCAAATCTTCTCAAATACGCTGAAGAGGAGCTTGAAAAAATTGTGTCAGCCGCGCTTGGGTGCGCTAAGGCTGCCCGAAATAGCTCAAAAAGCAAAAAAGAAAAGTTTATAGCGATAGATATAGGTCCTACGGGCAGACTTCTTAAGCCCTTCGGTAACCTTGATTTTGAGGAAGCTTACCGCTCGTTTTGCAAAACCGTAACCCTGGGTGAGAAATACGGAGCCGATCTTATAGTTATAGAAACTATGAACGATTCGTATGAAACGAAGGCTGCATTGCTTGCCGCAAAGGATAGCTCGACTCTTCCCGTAATCGTAACCAATGCTTACGGAAGCGACGGTAAGCTGCTCTCGGGTGCGTCACCCGAAGCTATGGTAGCTATACTTGAAGGTATGGGAGCGGATTATATTGGAGCAAATTGCTCCTTAGGTCCCAATGCATTGCTCGGGGTTATAGGAAAGATAATAAGTGAAAGCTCGCTCCCGTGCGTGTTTAAGCCTAACGCGGGACTCCCCGAGATAGTGGACGGAAAAACGGTCTATAATCTTGATGCGGAATCGTTTGCCGAAGAGGTTTACACCGCGGTAAAAATGGGCGCGAGAATAGTTGGCGGTTGCTGCGGAACAACTCCCGAATATATTTTCGCTCTATGCCAAAGGCTTGAGGGGGTGAGCCCCTGTAAAATCACCCCCAAACACAACACGGTCATCACCTCTTACTGTAAAGCTCATAGCTTTGACGGAAAAATAACTTTGATAGGTGAAAGAATTAATCCGACGGGTAAAAAACGTCTTCGCACCGCAGTCGAGGGGTGCGATATTGACTATATCGTAAATATCGCAGTTGATGAAGAGGTGCTTGGGGCTCACGCTCTTGACGTTAACGTCGGAGCTCCCGGATGTGATGAAGTTGTGTTTCTGCCCAATATTATATCCGCAATTCAGTATTCCGTGCCACTCCCGTTGGTTATTGACACTTCGAACCCCGATGCTATGGAAGCAGCGCTCAGAGTGTATAACGGTAAAGCTTTAATTAACTCGGTCAACGGTAAGCGAGAGTCTATGGAAAGAATATTTCCGCTTATGAAAAGATACGGCGGAGCGGTAATCGCATTGACTCTTGATGAAGCAGGAATCCCAAATACGGTTTCGGGAAGAATGAACATAGCAAAGAAGATACTTGAGGTAGCCGAAAGCTATGGTATTGACAAAAAAGATATTATCTTCGATCCCCTCGCGATGGCGGTAAGCGTTGATAAAAACAGCGCGCGTGTTACTCTTGAAACAGTCAGACTGATCAAAACCGAGCTTGGCTGTCATACCTCGCTCGGCGTATCTAATATATCGTTTGGATTACCGAAGAGAGAGGCGATAAATTCCGCGTTCTTCTCGATGGCATTGGAATCAGGTCTTTCTGCGGCTATTATGAATCCCGCATCCTCCGAGATGATGAAAACTTATTATGCATCGCAAGCGCTTCTCGGCTTTGACGATAATTTTGAAAGCTTTGTTTCAGCATCAGAGTTTTTCGAAACGTCTGACGGTAAGGCGATAAAGCTTACCGATAATAAGGTCAGCTGCCAAAATCTAACCGATGCAATTGTAAAAGGATTTAAGGAAAGCGCAGCCGCGCTTACACGTGAGCTCTTGAAGTCCAAGGAGTCAATGAGTATTATTACCGAGGATATAATTCCTGCCCTTGATACTGTCGGCAAAGGATTTGAGGAGGGGAAGATTTTTCTACCGGGGCTTCTTCTTTCAGCCGAAACTGCAAAATGCGCTTTTGAAGAAATAAAACTGATTATGCCAAAATCCGAGTCAAAGCGCACGGTCAGCATTGTAATAGCGACAGTAAAGGGAGATGTTCACGATATAGGCAAAAATATCGTAAAGCTGCTCCTTGAGAATTATGGTTTTGAGGTTATAGATCTCGGAAAGGACGTTCCGCCCGAGAATATTTTGGGAGCGGCCAAAGAAAATTGCGCAGATATTGTTGCGCTCTCGGCTCTTATGACAACGACAATCCCTGCAATGGAAGAGACGGTAAAGCTCATTCGCAAAGAATTACCGCAGGCAAAGGTTATCGTAGGCGGCGCGGTTCTTAATGCGGAATATGCGAAAAAGCTAGGTGCCGATTTTTACGGCAAGGATGCAATGTCAGCAGTCCGTTATGCGGAAATGGTAGAAAAAGAAAAAAATAAATAATAACCGATAATTCAAAAAACAGCAGAAGCTTTGATATCGATATGCAACACGAATGTTTTGTTTCGCATATCAACTAAGCTTCTGCTGTCTTTATGTAATTTTAAAAGCCCATTTCGCTAAGCTCGTCGCAAACCTTTTTATAGAAATCGAAGATCCTTTCTCTCTGCTTTTTTCTTGCGGCAAAATCGACTAACTGTGCGTGAGAAACGGATATATCGAGGCATTCTCCGCGATAATTGCCGAATTTTGCGCTCTCGCGTGAAACAAGTCCGTCGTTTTCCGTTTTTTCGCACCTCATATAGATTTTTCTAGGTATAGCCATAACAAAGCAGTCCCTGCTTCGCTCTAGTGTTGCGGAAAAGCTCTGGCAATAAACCTTGTCGGAGAAGCAAAGTGTTTCCTCTGCGGCATCCGAGCTTCGGAGCTGATAGCAAGCCGTCATAGCATCGGGATGCTTATCACCGAGCAATTTATAAAATGAATTGATAAAGAAAGCGATGAACTTTTTTATCCAATTCGGTAATTTCCAGATAAGAGATGCTATGGCAGAGCCGCGGTGAGGAGTTGCAAGAGTAGTTAAGGATGCAATTTTTTCTTCCATACCAAGATGCGTTATCAAATACTTTGAGTCGAGTCCGCCTTTAGAGTGACCGATGAGGTTTACTTTTTCGGCTCCTGTTTCGGAAAGCACCTTAAGTATATATTCCTTGAGCTGCTCAGCGTTTGTTTCGATAGAACCGAAGCCGTCATGAGTCGCAACATAAACGTTGTGTCCCGCATCGTCAAGAACTTTTTCTATTTTGCCAAAGGCTCGAAATCTCTTACTGTGTCTGATCATCAAGCCGTGAACTAAAATAATAGGATATTTGCAAGCCATACCGTTTTCTCCATTCCGCAGCATTATATATATGCCAGATAACTTCTTATATCATAATTATAATGCCTGACGGAGAAAACTTCAAGACGATAGTGCAATTTTTAATAATTTATAATAGAAAATTTAAAATTTATAGCAATATGCAGATAAGTCCCGATGCGCCTTCGTTAATAATGCGTTCAAGTGTCTGGCTCATTTTTCTGCGTGATTCGTCGGGCATATGAGTAAGCTTTGCGCACATATCGTCATTAACTAGCTCGTAAAGCGACCTGCCGAACATCTTTGACGCAAGAAGACACTTCGGGTCTTCGTCGTATTCGGCGTTCATATGCTTAATGACCTCTTCCGATTGCTCCTCAGAGCCAAAGGTTGGGCAAACGTCTGCGCGTATTTTAGTCTTAATCATATGTATGGACTCGGCTTCTGCGGAAACCTTGATCCCGTATCCCGATCCTTGCTTGACAAGCTCGGGCTCGGATAGCATAAGCTCATCTGCCGAGGGCATAACTATACCGTATCCGCTCGTCTTTACCTCATCAAGCGCATCCTTTATCTTTTCATATTCCTTTTTCGCTTCCGCCATACTTATAACGGCAGAGAAGAGCTCCTTATCGTTTGAGAATTCCGTTCCCGAAAGCTCGCTCATTGCGGCGTAGTATTTTTCTCTCGGAACTGTTATTTCGAACTCGCCGACACCGCATCCGGCATCAAGCGATACCTGTGCAATATCATTGTATTCCTTGGTGAGTCGTGCCGTGTCGCTGAATTTGCGCGCGCTATCGGTAATCGCTTCGACCTTTTCCATAATAGCAAGATTTATCTCGTGCTCATCGGGAAGAAGGGAAGTCCATTCGGGGAGAGTAAAGTTTAATTCTCTTATTGGAAATTCGCCGAGGGTCTGCCCGAGAATTGCGGATACGTCATCTGCGTTGATTTCCGTGCAATTAACGAGTGCAACGGGCACGGAGTATTTTTCCTCAAGCTCTGCGGCAAGCTTATGCGCTTCTGCGGTTGTTGGCGCAGCAGAGTTCAAAATGATTGTAAACGGCTTTCCCGATTCCTTAAGCTCGCGCGCCACTCTTTCTTCAGCGGCAATATAGCTTTCACGCGGAATATCGGTGATACTTCCGTCGGTCGTTACCAGCATAGCGATAGTGGAATGCTCGCGCGTTACCTTTTCTGTACCTATCTCTGCCGCTTTTGCGAACGGCATAGGCTCACTTGACCACGGAGTTATAACCGTACGCCACTCTCCGTCTTCCTCAGCGCCAAGCGCACCGTCAACCATATATCCGACGCAATCAATTAAGCGTACGTTAAGGTCTGTTCCGTCGATATTTACTTTTACAGCCTCACCGGGAACAAATTTCGGCTCTGTGGTTGTTATAGTTTTGCCCGAGCCGCTCTGCGGAATTTCATCAAGCGTGCGCTCACGCTCGTATTCATCTTCGATATTTGGAATAACAATACTTTCTATAAAACGGTGAATAAACGTTGATTTTCCTGTTCTAACGGGACCGACGACTCCGACGTAAATATCTCCGCCTGTCCTTTTTGCTATCGTTTCGTAGATTTGGTTTTCGCTCATCTTTCGTCTCCTTTTCAAGATGCTTTTACCAAATCATATGCCGTACCCGATTGAAAAATGACAAACTATAAGAAAGCTCTCCGTAATCAAGCGAAAATTCGGATAATCGCTTGCGACGGAGAGCTAAATATTTACTTTTTAGAATTCACGGCAATGTCAAATTCGCGATACAAGCACTCGTTTGCTTCGCGCATTTTACTCTCGTCGATCTTAACTACGCGTCTGTCATACGTGATAAGACCGTTCGTTTCATCCTCAACGTCGGATATCTGAGTGTATACTGTACCGCAAAGTCCGTCTTTTATGAGCGGAGCTGTTCCTTCCGTATAAAGCTTATATACCGCATCGGTAAAGCTTTCCTTGTCGCGGTAAATAGAATATCCGTAATTCTTCTTACCGAAAAGATGTCTGTCAACACGAAGAGAAAATCCGCCGAACTCACTTAAGAAAAAAGGTCTGCCGTTAGGCTTCTTGATATAAGGCATCTTGAAGTATATATGCCTCGAGTCAAGGTCGCTTTCTTTACCGTAAAACCAGCCCGAGGTCGCATCAATAAATCTTGTGGAGTCGATTTTCTTAAGTTTATTATATACTTCATCGGGACAAAATTCGCCCCATCCCTCGTTAAAAACGGTATAGAGGCATACCGATGGCGTGTTATATAGGAGCTTTGCCGTCTTTTCCATTTCCGTAAGAAATATGCGTCTTGCCTCGTTGTTTCTGTGTCTTAGCTTCGGCAGCATCTTTTTTAAACCTATAGTCGGAAGCGCCGTATCAAGAATGAATGAATATGAGGAATTATTGACCATATCCTGGAAAACTATCATGCCAAGCTTGTCACAGAGATAGTAGAATATCATAGGTTCAATCTTGATATGCTTACGAAGCGTGTTAAATCCAAGTCGCTTTGCAAGAAGGATATCATCTTCATATCCTGCGGCGGTTGCAGGTAGAAAAATACCGTCCGGGTAATATCCCTGGTCGAGAAGAGCAGAGAAGAAATACGGCTCACCGTTGAGACACATACGTTTCTTTCCGTTTACTTCCGTAATTGAAAGTGAACGGAGAGCGAAATAGCTTTCTATACGGTCATACTCGGTTTCGATATAAAACCTATAAAGATAAGGTGTATCGGGAGTCCAGAGCTTGGCGTCTTTTGGCTCTACCGTAACTGTGTTACACTTAAATTCAAATGTTTCGCCGCTATCTATGAGAACGAGCTTTGCACTTTCTGCCTCGGAATTAATCGTTACTTTTGCGTTTTTACTGTTTTGCTCTATACTGATTGAAAGAATAGCCTTTTTGGGCAAGCTCTCAATCCAAACGGTTTGCCATATCCCGGATACGGGAGTATACCACATTCCGCCGCGCTTATCCTTTTGCTTTCCGTAGGGGTACTTTTTCGATAACGCATCCTTCGCGATAACGACGAGCTCGTTGTCCGTGCCCCGAAGATGATCCGTGATATCAAAGGAGAAAGGAATATATCCACCGCGGTTTTCACCTACAAAGCTTCCGTTAAGATAAACCTTGCATACCTGGTCTACCGCGCCGAAGTAGAGGATAACTCGATCCTTCATAAAGCCGCTTGGCAGAGTAAAATACCTTCTGTAAGCAAGGTAACTTTTTTTAGGCATCCTGCGTTCTATTCCCGAGAGAATACTTTCGGGCGGGAAAGGGACAATAATTGTTTCGGTATATTTTTCGGGTATATTATCTTTACTTATAACCTCAAAATCCCATCTTCCGTTAAGAGAGAAGAATGAATCTCTGACAAAGGCAGGGCGTGGATATATATTCCACGGATGATCATAGTCCATCTTCTCGGCATACGGAGTTATCAAGGTCGTATAAACAGAGTCTTTCATATTTTTCTCCGAATGCTATGCCACAAAAATATTTAAAACCATAGTAGCTGCCATAAGAATTATAAACAGTATCACTCCCGTGTTTCCGAGAATAACGGCGGCGCGGCGGCGCTTCGGGATGAGAATTTCGCATCTGTCCGAAACAAATATTCTGCGTCTTCTCTTAATAAGGAAAACAAATCCCGTTATTGCTATAGCCATCTGTATAAAAGAATAAGTGCCTACGATTAGAGCAAGGCGGCTGAATTCCGCCTGATCGTACTCACCGCCTACGGCTATGATCTCCATGATCTCGAGGTATCTCTCCATATAATCAACTAAGGGAAGCGGTACGATAGAGCCGAGGAAATTGAGTATCATATGAATACCGATGGGATAAAGTATATTCGAAGTTTTAGAATAAACGTAAGCAAGCAGAAGTCCAAGGAGCGTTGCGTAGAAGAGCTGATAGAGGTTTCCGTGGAAGATGCCGAATGCGATTGCGGAAACGAAGATAGCAACTCTGTCACCGTACATTCCGAGCTTATCCATAAGCAGCTTTCTGAAAATAAGCTCTTCAACAATAGGACCGATAATTACCGCAACAACGAAAATAACCCATACAGGAGAATTTTCAATAAGCTCTGACGTCGTATTTGTTATATCTCTGCCGAGAAAAGCACCTATTACCGCATTAAGGTATGTTCCTATAAGATTTCCTATCATCATAAGAGCTTCCGCTACCGCGATAAGAATAAAGAACTCTGATGCTTTAAGCTTTGATTTTGTTCTTGTAACGCTTCTCATCTTGCGAATGATAAGATAGAATATCGGAAAGGCAATGATATACATTGCAAAAACGTTCAATCCCCAGATATAAAGCTTATGCGCGAAAATAGCTTCAGCCTTGTCCGGCAGGGCAAAAGTTATTATAAGCTCGGCTGCGATAGCGATTATATTTGCAGCAAGCATATATACAAAAACTGCAAGGAAGAAGCGTGAGAATCTTCCTCGTGCTCGCTTTTCATCCATTATAGTGAAGTCATCCCATCTTGGTGTGGAATAATAAGTACCGCCGGAGTATTCACCGCCTCCGCGTTGTTCAAAATCATTGTGATCCATAAAACACCTCCGTGTAGTGGTCTTTATATTGTACCACTAAATTGTGATAAAAACAATAATTTTATATGAACAAATAAATATTTATGAAAAAATGCTAAAAAGCAGATGCTTTTTTCGTTAAAAATTAGTTTTACAAAGTTGTTTTATTGCTTGCAATGTCGGAATAATTATGGTAAAATTATTATGTATTTTTTAAAAAGACAAAGCAGAGGTAGAAAGATGTTTAAACTCGGTTTTGATAATGACAAATATTTAAAGCTTCAATCGGAAAAGATCAGAGAAAGAATTAATCTCTTTGGCGGAAAGCTTTACCTTGAGTTCGGAGGAAAGCTTTTCGATGATTTTCACGCGTCGCGTGTTCTTCCGGGCTTTGCTCCCGATAGCAAGATAAAGATGCTTATCGAGCTCAAGGATGAGGCTGAGATAATTATCGCTATAAATACGGCTGATATAGAGAAGAATAAAGTAAGAGGAGACCTTGGTATAACATACGACCTTGATGTTCTTCGTTTAATCGACGCATTCCGTGGCTATGGGCTATATGTGGGCTCGGTTGTAATGACGAGATATAAGGATAATCCGATTGCCGAAGCATTTAAGAAAAAGCTCGAGGCACTCGGCATCAAAGTATATAAGCATTACGGAATAGCAGGCTATCCTTACGATATTCCGCTTATTGCATCGGATGATGGTTTCGGTAAGAATGAATATGCCGAAACCACACGTTCACTTGTTGTAGTAACCGCTCCCGGTCCCGGCTCGGGTAAGCTTGCTACTTGTCTTTCGCAGATATACCACGAGAATAAGCGCGGAATTAAGTCGGGATATGCAAAGTTTGAGACCTTCCCGATATGGAATCTTCCGCTCTCTCATCCTGTAAATCTTGCGTATGAGGCGGCAACAGCAGATCTTGCCGACGTAAATATGATAGATCCCTTTCACCTTGAAGCATATGGGGTAACGACGGTAAATTATAACCGCGATGTTGAAGTTTTTCCTGTAGTTCGCTCTATGCTAAGAGGCATTCTTGGCGAATGTCCATATCAGTCGCCCACAGATATGGGCGTAAATATGGCAGGCTTTGCGATTTATGAGGATGAGGCTGTTTGCGTTGCCGCAAAGCAGGAGATACTTCGCCGTTATTATGCTGCTCTCTGCAATCTAAGAAAGGGTAATGATAATGAAATAGAGGTTCATAAGATAGAGCTTCTTATCCGTCAGCTTACTATTGACGTAAACGAGGAGCGTAAATGTGTGAATGCCGCTCTCTTCCGTGCTGAAGAAACGGGAGCGCCCGCCGTTGCAATTGAGCTTAATGACGGTAGGATAGTTACGGGAAAAACTTCATCTCTTCTCGGAGCATCCGCTGCTTGCCTGCTCAACGCTCTTAAGGCTATTGCCAATATTCCAAAGGAAAAGGATATTATATCCGAGCATATTCTCCGCCCGATACAGAAGCTTAAGACCGAAACTCTCGGCAATCATAACCCGAGACTTCACACGGATGAGGTACTTATCGCACTTTCAGTATCGGCGGCATACGACGATGATGCAAAGCTTGCTATGAAGGTTCTGCCCGAGCTTCGCAATACCGAGGTGCATTCGACCGTTATTCTTTCTCAGGTCGATGAAAGCACCTTCCGCAAGCTTGGTATGCACCTTTCCTGCGAGCCAATGTATCAGACTAAGAAGCTCTACCATAATTAACTATAATATAGGTGAAAATGAAAAAAATTACTGTTGCGGTCGTGCTTGACGATAATGAAGGTATGCTCCTCTTTGGTAAAAGACAGAGTAGAGATAGAGTTATGATTGCCGAATTTGTTGAATCGGCAGGCAGCTCACCGATATACGTCAGCGACTTTTCAAAAATCCTTTTTGAGAGCTATGATAGCGTTAATATGTGCAAAAATCCTCTTGAGGAAGCGCCCGACGGAGCCGTTTGCTTTATTGAAAACTATTCGCTCTCACCATATCTTGATATAATAGATACCTTGATTATTTACAGATGGAACAGGCTGTATCATTCCGATGTTAAATTTGACGTCAATGTGAAGAATGCCGGCTATAAGCTTGTCAGTACTGCGGAATACGTGGGAAGCTCTCACGATAAAATAACCAAGGAGATATACAAAAAATGAAGCATAATTTTGTGAAAGCTCTATTATCACTGTTCGTCATTTTATCGTTGCTCTTTGGTATAGCTTCGTGCGTTCCCGCAGACGAGTCCGGTAAAACGGGCGGATATGAGAGTATAGAGCTGAAGCTCGACGGTGTCGATCCTATAACCGTTCCGGGATTTTCGGGAACAGAGTTTTATATACTCAATAATAATCAGCCTTTCTTCGAGGATGATGAGATAGTAACGGAGTCCTATGAAAAGTATTATCCTCTTGATGCCCTCGGCAGATGCACGTTGACTATTGCTTGCATAGGTAAAGATCTTATGCCTACCGAGGATAGGGGAGATATCGCCTCTGTCAAGCCTTCGGGCTGGGTCCAGGCAAAATACGATACTGCCGTTATCAGCGGCGGATATCTATATAACAGAAGTCATCTTATCGGCTTCCAGCTTACGGGCGAGAACGATAACGAAGAGAATTTGATCACGGGTACCCGTTTTATGAACGAGGCTATGATTCCCTTTGAAAATCAGATAGCTGACTACATAAAAGAAACAGATAACCACGTAATGTACAGAGTTACGCCGATATTCGTCGGTAACGATCTTGTTGCCGCGGGTGTTGTTATGGAGGCTTACTCGGTTGAGGACAAAGGCGACGGTATATCCTTTAACGTATTTCTCTATAATAATCAGCCGGGAATCACAATAGATTATCTGACGGGTAAATCCTGGCTCAGCGGCGAAGCACCCGATAATAGCGAAAGCGACAGCTCGGATGAAAATGATATAAATAACGGCAATAATGCCGAAGGGCAGACTTATATTCTCAACACAAGTTCAAAGCTTATTCACGAATCAACTTGCGGAAATGCCGCAAAAATATCCGATAAAAACAGGGAAGAGTATACGGGTGATATAAATTCACTCATAGAAGACGGATATAAGGAAGCGGGCTGCTGCCTTGGTAAATAATAAAAGAACGAGATAGATGCTGCATTTTTATGCAATGTCTACCTCGTTTTTTGTTGTTCTTAAATGTCACCGTTTCTGTTTATTTTGAATAATGACCGATAATATCTTTTTCGTAGAGTTCGTCTATTTTCTTATAAAGCTCATCCTGATTCCGTTTCTCGGCAACGAATCCGCGAATGAATCTTTCAAAAACAGGACGTCCCCAGTTTTCGGTGCGCACCTTTTCTTCCATAAGCGCCATTTTTTCCTCAAGCGGCTTTTTATAGTCTTTAATAAGCATATGCTCCGTACCAAAAATCGTGCGAAGCTTTCCAACTGTCAGTATCCATTCATCGAGATATTCGGGAATAGGTGCTTCTTCGTCTATTTCAAGACCTTGATGAGCAAGGAAACACTTAGCTATAAGATAATATCCGTGGGGAAGAGGATGAACTCTGTCGGGAGAATAAACGGGTTCAGTTTCCGTTTCAAGCATTTGGGATAGAAATGCGTGATAATCGCAGAGCTCTATACTGTTTTCTTTTGCAAAAGCGCGAATAAAGTCGGCATATCCAAGCATTATAGCATATCCGCCGCGGTAGCCGGGATTTTCTCCGGGAGTATATTCGTCATACGGAGCAGGGGTGCAAATTATCATTTTTATTCCGTGGGAGGTGAGCAGATCATAGCTCTCCTTAACGTTCTTTTTATAGTTCTCAAAGGCAGCTTTCAGCTTATTAAGTCTGGAAACGCTGCGAGGCTCGCCGAGCAGATCTCGCTGAGAATCGTTAACGCCAAAGGCAACTACCGCATGAGTCGGCTTATGTGAAAGCACGTCGTCCTCGAAAAAATTGATAAGCGAGCGGTATGATCCTCCGGACGTACCGCAGTTAAAGAAGCGTACGTCACTATTGGGAAAATACTTATTATAATGATCGATAATTCTTGGTAGTGTTTGATTTGCGGCAACAAGACTGTCACCGATAAAGCATACTCTGGCTCCGTTTTCAAATCTATTCATTTTATTACTCTCCTACGTATAACTATTTATAGCTTTGCAAGCTTTTTTAGTGTCAGGTCCCGTTCTTCTTTAATCTCAATACCCAGGTGTTCTGCCATTTTAACTGCGTACCAGGCGTTTTGCATATCCGACGTTAAGTCAACCGCGCATTTTCCGTCTTTGACGTAAAGAGCGATGATAACGTGTTTTTCATCCGTGTTTTCGACTTTTCTGACGCAAATGATATCTTCCCATAGAATTGTCTTTTTAAAGCATCCGCTAAAAGATTTAACGATAGTTTTATCGTCAAACGAGCATTTATATGAAAAAGATATTACAGAGAGGATAAGAAGCATCGCGCCAAGTACAATAAATACTAAAAATAAATACCGTGTTTCGTGCTTGATAAATATCCAGAGAATAGAAAACACCGTAACGATGATGAAAGATACTGCTATTTCAATTATAGATTTTTTTCGGTTACAGCAGACATTAAAGCTCGGCTTATAGTCGATATCGGGCATTTTCTCCGGTGTACCCCTAGCGTATCCCAGTATTTCGAGAATTAATTCCGCAAAATATCCCATAAGATTCTCCGAGATTGTTTATTTGGCTTCAGTATATCACAAATAATATTTTCTGTCAATAAATACTTGTAGTTTCTAATAAAGGACAGGGAATTTCGCCTTTGGCGCGTATATCGTAAAAGGCAGATTTAAAATAAGGCCGCCTCAAATACAACTTGAGGCAGCCCTTGACGGTGTATAGTAAAATTCAATTTTGTGCAGCATAAGTCAATTAATTAGTTTTGAGTATTGCTGCTTTTGTTAAATGTGTTAGCACCTTTTGTTTGTGGCTATGACAAATATGCTAGCAAGTTTTTGTGTTATGTAACTTTCGGTAATATGTTGGCGCAAGGTATAATTATATTTTTTCCTGTGATGTAAGTATAAGTACTTCTATTTTGCGGCTTTTGCATCTTGTGCATTCGTAAATACAGAATACGAGCTCGTCCGTGATAAGATATTTATATGTCACGCCGTTAACAGTTCTTTTTTCTGTATGTTCTTTTGTTTCAAAAGAATAAGAGAAAATACGGTCGCATTTTTTGATAGCTCCGCAATTTTTGCAGCTTGAAACCAAATTTGGAAAAATAAAGCTACCGATAACAAAACCTATGAATAATCCGAAAACAACAAGAACTCCACCGATCATTCCGTCTAAAAGAAGTGTTGGTAAGAGAATAATCGCAGGTAGTAAGCATACGCACAAAAAGCCTATATAGGGATGTGTGATGAATAAAAATCTAAGAATTTTGTCTAGAGTATTAACCTCATAGTTATCAATCGCACTATTATATTCGGCGATTTTTTCCGTTGTTATCCATTCTTCCTCGCTTTCTTCCGCAATGGCGTCCGAAAGTTCTTTGAGTTCTTCTTCGCTGTACTTATGTGTTAGTATTTGTTTTAATTTTGCCATTTTAACCTCCTGTAAAATAAAAAAGTGCGCCAACGAGAGTCAGCGCACCGAAAAACGCAAACTCCAATTGTCGCCAAACAAATTTAAATAGAACTAGAGTATTACTACCATAATCATTTAAACGGAATTTGCACTTTTACCGAATATAATATGATTATGGCAAAAAAAGGTATAGTTATCCCCTAAAGAAAAAATACCTCTAATTCTACTATTAAATTTGTTTGGCAATATTATTATATCACATTTTTTGAGATTTACAAGTGTTGAAAAGAAAATAATGAAATATGATTATAGAAAATTGCATGAAGTGAAACCAATGGAGTAAGTTGAAAAAACGAATTCAACCGCTCCCACAAAAACAAAAAGAGGATTTCCGGAAAAGGACGGGAATTTCGCCTTTGGCGAATATACCCACACTCTGCGCCTGAAGAGCGAGCTCTTCGAACTTCGAGTGGGGTATGTGCACCCGATTCGCACCCGAGCTTGAGTGCAAACAAAGTGCGGTTACTGACTATGGTAGAAAGGGGAGCAAAAGTGCGTAGTGCGAGCGGGTTCAACCGCTCCCACAAAAACAAAAAGAGGATTTCCGGTTGGAAATCCTCTTTTTGTTGGTGCGGGAGACGGGAATTGAACCCGTACGGTAAAACCACACGCCCCTCAAACGTGCGCGTCTGCCAGTTCCGCCACTCCCGCAGAACATTGAGTATTATATCATAAAGAAAATGAAAAGTCAAGTGGTTTTTGAAAGTTTTTTAAAAATATTTTTTGAAATTATTTAAAATATTTTTCTCTATACTTTTTCTCATTCTTTTCGTTTTTTTATTGTTTGTTCTCCTCTAAAAAACAAAAAGACCGACTCGAAATACCCGAATCGGTCTTCTTTAAATTATGAAATCTTGGATTTCTTTTTGTCATCTGCGGAGCTTGCGCTTTCGCCTTCATCAAACTTCATCTTACCAAGCGCGTTGCATCTGTCGCAAAGCGTTTTTGCAATCTCGGCTCTGCTCATTCCGTCTTTTGCAAGCTCGGAATAGAGAATAGGCTTATCAATAATATATGTAAGGTCGCTCTTTCTGAAATAGGTGACAAATATAGGAAGGTCAATTCCGCGCATTCGGCATACCTCCGCGAGCATAACAACTCCCTCGTGAAAGCCTTCGAGCTCCGCAAGATATCCATTATCGGAGCGCTCAGGGAAGGCAACGATGTTATTACCGTCCTTGATTGCCGCAACACTTTCACGCATAGTCTTTACGAGTCTTGCGTCGCGGTACGTGGAAATCAGATCAAGACCGCTGTAGAAAAGATTTGTTAGAGGGCTTGCGATAAGACAGAAAAGACGCGCGAGATGAATATTCCAATGCTTCTTTTCGTGATAGTAAACCTTCGTCTGATATTTATAAAGCGAAATAAGTCCCGAATTCATCTCGGATGCGCCCCACATGCGAATAGGTCTGTCAAGATATATCTCAAGCGACATAGGAGCATCTGTACCTTCGTGGTTACTTATAATAAGAGCACCGCCCGTAATCTCTTCTCCGAGGTAAACAAACTTCGGCTCTTTATATCTTAATTTCATAATTTTCTTCAAGGCTCTGAAATATAATTTTCTTTTGTTGCGTTTATACTCCATAATAAATTCCTCCGTAAATGCCTTATGCATACTTGAATATTTTACTACGAAATCTCTTAAAAATCAACCCTTTTCGCAAAAGAAACAAAAATTACCAATTTAAAAGTTAGCTTTTTTAAAAAATTCTATTGAAGTTTATGAGAGGATTTGTTAAAATAGTATCAGTAAAAAAGAAAGACGAGCGCTTATGAAACCGAGAAAAATAATAATTTTATTGATTATTTTGATTACACTTGTATCTGCATTGACTTCTTGTAAAAAAATAGATATCACCGAGCAAGAGGGCGCAAGCGTAACGTACGTTTATAATAATGGAGATGAAAACAAAACCGAAGATATTCCGCTTTTGGGATTAAAAAAGCCCGAGGATCCAAAAAAGGACGGATATAATTTCATTGGGTGGTGCACCGATGCTGAGCTTACAGATTTTTATAGCTTTAAAGGAGTACCCCAAACCGATATTACTCTTTACGCCAAGTGGGAAATAAATCAAACCGAGCTTTTGGAGCAGGTGAATACAGAGGCAGCGCTGTTTAACGTAAAGGTGACTGCAGCGACCATAGATATTCTGAATAAACGAACAACGCAGGGAAGCGGAGTAATATTCTATAAGGATTCGGGATTCTATTATGCCCTTACCAATTATCACGTAGTTTATTCCGGCTTGGAGCTTGGAAAAAAGTACTATACTTATGACGTATACGGCAATGAATATAACGCCGAAATTATAGTGGGAGACCCAAAATACGATCTTGCTATAATCAGATTTCCTCAAAAATCCGGAATAAAGCTCTCTGTAGCAAAAATTGACAAAAGAATACCGTCGAACAAAGAAACTCTCATATGCTTAAGCTCACCAAGCGGAAGATTTAATGCGGTATCATTCGGCAATGCCGTTAATTATAAGAGTGTTGAAATAAATAACGAGAGTGGCTCAAGTCAAATAGATTTTGACGTACTGTGGCTTGATGCTTATGCCGAACAAGGCTCGTCGGGCGGTATGGTACTGGATACCGACCTAGAAATAGTTGGGATAGTTTATGCTGTCGCAACCTCAAACGGCGAGTTCAAATACTCGCTCGCGGTACCGGCGGAAAAAATCAATGAATTCTTAATAATGAATGAAGATTTATATAAATAAAATCAAAATTTTCTTATTGAGTCTATTGACATTTCCAAAAAAATATTATATACTGAGAACAGTTGAACGGTTGTTCAACTGTTCAACTGTTTTTTGGAGGTAAATATGAGTATAAACGAAAAAGGGAATCGCAAGCATTCCTGCGAATGTGTCGGAGCGGTTGCGACGTTGCCCGATGAGGAGCTGATGTTTGAGCTGGCCGATTTTTTCAAGCTTTTCGGGGATAGTACTAGGATAAGGATACTAACTGCGCTCGACCGAACCGAGCTTTGCGTTTGCGAGATATCCGAGCTCTTGTCGATGACGAAATCCGCTGTGTCGCATCAGTTGAAGCTACTCAGGCAGAGCAATCTCGTAAAATGTGAGCGCCGCGGCAAACATATCTACTACGCGCTTGCAGATTCTCACGTAAGAGATATAATAGAAAAGGCACTCGAGCATATCGCGGAAGAGAACTAATAAGATTTAATAAAAGGAGAAAAATTATGAAATACAAATTTACGGTAACAGGACTTGATTGCCCTAACTGCGCGGCAAAGCTTGCCGATCTAATTGCAAAAAAGGATGGAATTGACTCCGCAAAGATCAATTTCTTAACCGAGAAGATAACTGTTGAATCAACACTTGACGAAAAAGCGCTTCTTGACGTGCTTAATGTTGCGGCAAAGAAGTTTGATAAGGCTGTAAAAATCGAAAAATGAAAAAAATAATAGATTTCTTGTGCAGTGAGCTTGGCAGATTCGTTATCGGAGCGGTATTTTTTATCAATGCGCTTGCGTTTGATATCAAACAGTTCTCCGTAGTATCTCTTATACTTTATATTTGTGCGCTTGCTACCTCGGGTTTTTCGGTGTACGTTGATGCGATTAAGGGACTTTTGCGCCGTGATTTTCTTGATGAAAAGTTCTTAATGTCGATAGCTTCAATAGGCGCTATGATAATAGGTGAATACACCGAGGGCGTAGCGGTTATGCTATTCTTTTTGCTTGGTGAATTGTTTGAGCATAAAGCGGTCACCAGCTCCAGAAAGAGGATTAAAAGCCTTCTTGATATCTGCCCCGATGAAGCGACCGTGGTTCGTGACGGTGAGGAAACGGTAGTTGATGCAGACGAGGTCGAGGTAGGCGATACGGTTATAATTAAAGCAGGGGACAGAGTGCCCGTAGATGCTATCGTTTTGTCGGGCTTTGCCGATGCTGATACCTCGGCGATAACCGGCGAGTCTGTACCACGGGCGGTAAGTCCGGGCAGTCATATTGAAAGCGGAAGCATAATTATCGGCGGAGCTCTGGTTTGCAGAGCAGAGAAGTGCGCGTCGGAATCAAGCGCTGTTCGTATCCTTGAAATGATAGAGAATGCAAACGAGAATAAAGCAAAGGAAGAGAACTTTATAACAGCGTTTTCGAGGGTATATACTCCGATAGTCGTGGGACTTGCGATACTTATAGCAATAATTCCTCCCGCATTCGGTCTTACCGAATGGAGCGACTCGGTATATAGAGCATTGATTTTCCTGGTAATATCCTGCCCTTGTGCTCTGGTAATCTCAGTTCCGATGGCATTCTTTGCGGGAATAGGCTCTGCTGCATCACGCGGGATACTATACAAGGGTGGAAACTCGTTTTCTCCCGTTGCGAAAACAAAAACCGTAGCCTTTGATAAAACGGGAACACTTACCGTAGGTGAATTTTCTGTCATCGGTGTATTGGCTAACACTATTCCCGAGGATGAGCTTCTTGAATATGCATCTGCGATAGAGCAGTATTCAAATCATCCTATCGCAAGGTCAATAGTGAAGAAAAGATCATCTTCACTCGCGGCACTTGACGTTAAAGAGCTTGCGGGCAGAGGCTCTGTCGGTATTGTCAACGGCAAAAGTATAGTAGTCGGAAACGTTCTGCTTATGAGTGATTTAGGCGTAAATCTGCCAAAAGAAGCTCTCTTAAGCGACAATTCCTTAGTTTTTGTTTCCATAGATAAAAACTTTGTTGGAGCAATAGAAATATCGGATAAAATCAAAAATGAAGCCCGAAATGCCATAAAAATGTTAAGAAAAGTTGGCGTATCGCGCACTTTAGTGCTTTCGGGGGATAAAAAGAGCCGAGCGGAAAGCATAGGCGCAGAGCTTGGAATTGATGAAATCAAGTCGGAGCTTCTTCCGGAAGATAAGTATGACTTGCTTAAGCGTGAGATAGATAAAAACAAAGGGAAAGTGATGTACGTCGGGGACGGTATAAACGATGCTCCCGCGCTCGCTCTTGCCGATGTTGGCGTAGCTATGGGCGCTGTCGGAAGCGATAGCGCTATTGAGAGTGCCGATCTTGTCATAATGTCCGATAATCTCGAAAGACTTCCCGAAGCTATAATAATAGCGAGAAGGACCTTGCGTATCGCAAAGCAAAATATCGTATTTGCTCTCGGTGTAAAGATAGCTATTATGATACTTTCCGCATTTGGTATAGCGAATATGTGGCTCGCTGTATTTGCCGACGTCGGTGTCGCAGTGCTTGCTATACTTAATTCAATGCGCAATTTGATCGGTGGCAGGGCTGATAAATGAGATATTATATGTTTAATAAGCCGAAAGGCTATCTCACTGCATGCAGTGATGCGAGGCAAAAAACTGTGATGGACCTTATCCCCGAGGATGAGCGAGAAGGACTTTTTCCCGTTGGCAGACTTGATAAGGATACCGAGGGATTTCTTATCCTTACCGATGATGGGAAATTCAGCTTCAAGATAAGTGACCCTTCATACCGTGTAGAGAAAACATACGTATTTTGGGCAAAAGGTAAGTATACTGACGATAAACTCGATGCTTTACGTCAAGGTGTTTTTATTAGTACGAAACGCGGAGATATAGAGGCAAGCTGCAAGGTGGAAAAGCTTGCGGAAGGTAAAGTATCCGATATAGCGAATCTGCTTGATGAAAATCCCGCGCGCCTCATTTACACTCGATACGGCGAAGTTCCCGTCGTACGCCTTAAGATGACTATAACCGAGGGAAAAAAGCATCAGGTAAAGAAAATGGCAAAATCCGTAGGTCTTACAGTCGTTTACCTCGAAAGAATTGCTATTTGCGGCGTTTTTCTTGATAAAGACCTGCCCCGTGGTAAATTCAGACCACTTTCAAGTGCAGAGCTTGAAACAATGATGAAAACTGTAATTATCGGAGATACATAGATGAATTATAGGGAAATATTCGAAAAGCTTACCGATGAGGAAAAAATCGCTCTGGTATCGGGTAAGGACTTTATGTATACCAACGGTATACCGCGACTTCGTGTAAAGTCGGTTTCTTTTTCCGACGGGCCGCACGGACTTCGCAAGCAGATGGACGAATATGATAACGGGATAGCCTTAAGTGAGCCGTCAACGGCATTTCCTACCGCTTCACTCAGCGCCTGCAGCTTCAATCCCGAGATGTTAAAAGAAATGGGTGAAGCTATAGCTGAGGAGTGTAAAAATTACGAGGTCGATCTTTTGCTTGGTCCCGGGACCAATATAAAGAGAAATCCTCTCTGCGGAAGAAATTTCGAATACTTTTCCGAGGACCCATATCTTGCGGGAAAAATGTCCGCGGCTCACATCAGCGGTGTAAAAAGTCGCGGTATAGGTGTTTCTCTTAAGCATTTCGCCTTGAACAATTCCGAGAATTTCAGATTTCTCGGTGACAGTATTGCTGATATGCGCGCTATGAGAGAGGTTTATCTTAAGCCGTTTGAAATCGCAGTAAAGGAAGCTGCGCCCGATACGCTTATGTGCGCCTACAATAAAATTAACGGTACGTTTTGTTCTGAAAACAAGTGGCTGCTTAACGACATCCTCCGTGACGAATGGGGATTTGAGGGCGCAGTTATGACCGATTGGGGCGCTATGCACAACAGAGCTAAAGCTCTCGATGCGGGACTTGATCTTGAGATGCCGGGAGATACTACGGTGTGCCGTGCCGAAATATATAACGAACTCTCACGCGATGGCATAGCCTCTTCGCTTGATAAGTCCGCAAAAAGAATTTTAACGCTTGCCGAACGCTTTGCGGATAATAAAAAGACAGATGCTGATTTTGATGCTCATCACGAGTTAGCGGCGAGAATAGCAGAGGATTCCGCAGTTCTTTTGAAAAATGACGGTGCTTTACCGTTAAATTCTTCCGAAAGGTTCGCAGTTGTAGGAGAGCTCTTCGACAAAATGCGTTATCAAGGGGCTGGCAGCTCTATGATAAATGCAACGAAGGTTACGTCGCCGAAGCTTGCGTTCGATGAGCGCGGTATAAAATACGCCTATGCGCAAGGCTACCGAGAGAATAAGGCAGCGGTAGACGAAGAGCTTATTTCTGAGGCGTTAAAAACCGTGAGTGAATACGACAAGGTGCTTCTTTTCATCGGACTTACGGATAATACCGAAACTGAGGGATGCGACAGAGAGAGTATGAAGCTTCCCGAAAATCAAGTAAAGCTTGCCGAAAAGATGCTCGAGCTTAATAAAAAAATAATTATCGTACTCTTCGGCGGCTCACCGGTTGAGCTTCCGTTTGCAGATAAGGCATCCTCCATACTCAATATGTATCTTCCGGGTCAAAACGGCGGTACCGCTGTGGCAAATATTCTATTTGGTGACGTTAACCCTTCGGGCAGACTTGCCGAAACTTGGGTCAAAAGCTATTTGGCCATTCCAAACGGAGATACATATTCAAAGGAAGAGCGCGAGGTCTACAAAGAGGGAATCTACGTTGGATACAGATATCAACTATCATATCCCGAAAATATCAGATATCCCTTCGGCTACGGTTTGTCGTATACGACCTTTGAATACTCCGACCTCAAAATATCAAGCGACGGTGGGGTAATATCTGCTATCGTTACGGTAACCAATACGGGCGGTGCATTTGGCGGTGAGGTTATTCAGCTATATTCCTCAAAAAAGGACGGTGCCGTTGCAAGACCTGTAAGAGAGCTTCGCGCCTTTGATAAAATTTATCTTGCTCCGGGTGAGCAGAGAGAAGTGACTCTTTTTGTTCCCGAAAGTGCCTTAGCCGTTTATTCTATAGCAAAATCGCGCTACGTAGTAGAAGACGGAGAGTACGTATTTGAGATCGCAAAGGATTCTATGACGCCTATGCTTTCGGCTGTTGTTACTGTTTCAGGTGAGAAGCTTGAGAGCGAGAGCTATCCTACGCCCGAAGAAGTAGTCGGAATGACGGATGCGCAATTCGAGTCATTCAGCGGTGTGAAGATTCCCGAGGAAAAGCCCAAGCTTCCGCTTACTATGGAATCAAGATTTACAGATTTCAAACTCACGTTCTTCGGAAGAATAATTTACAATGCCGTGCTATCAATGCCGAAAAGTCAGATTAAAGCAGCAAAAAAGCTCCCGGAAGGGAACGAAAGAGAAAATAGGATCAAGGGTGCGCTGTTCTTAAAGCATATGCTTGATTCAAACACTCCTAATTCTATGGCAATGAGCGCGGGCAAAACCCTTTCTTATAACCTTGCCGAAGCTCTTGTTCATCTCGGTAACGGAAAGATATTAAAGGCTATCGGTGCGATTTTCAGAAGAATTAAAGCGCCAAAGCTCCCGAAACAATAAAAATAAAACAAAAATGTTTTGTTCGAATCACTGTGCCATTTGTTATTAAATGAAAAAACGAGTAAATCAAGGTAAAACTATGATTTACTCGTTTTTTGTTTTAAATTATTCTTATTTTTTTTGCAAAAAAACAGTACAGCTTTATTTAAATTTATAGTAGGCGTTAATTATCTGCTTCAGTCCAATGGATGTTTACGCTCTCATTAAGACCTTCTGACCATTTTTCGTTCCAATTCTCGCCGGGAGCAGACACACCAAAGTAAATATCGGTCATATCATTTCCGTTAAACACCCACGAACCCATCTTTTCAATAGAAGAAGGGATTGTAATAGTTTTAAGACTTGTGCAGTTCTCGAATACAGAGCCTGTAATTTCCTTTACATTCTTGCCGAGGGTAACAGTTTCAAGCGCGGTGCAACCTTCAAAAGCACTTGCGTAAATGTACTCGGTAGCATCACCGATTACAACTGTTTGAAGATTCGTGCAACCTTCAAATGCGCTAACGCCAATGGTAACAACGTTCTTACCGACGTTAACACTTGTAAGAGATGTTTGATTTTCAAAGGCATCATCGGAAATAAGTGTTACGCTGTCGGGAATATCAATAGAGGTGAGTTTCTTTTCGCTCTTAAATGCGCCGTATCCAATTTGAGTTACGGGAAGTCCTTTGTGCTTGGATGGAATAACGATATCGCCACCCGGGTATCCTGCACCAACTCTGTCAAGCTCGTATCCGGATTTGTCGTATGTGAGCTTGAATAGGAATTCATACTCAAAACTGCAAGCATCACAAATGCCATCTTCATTATCGTCAGCGTGGTTATCGCATTCCTTATTGCAAGATGCAAGAAGGGTTACGCACATAATAGCGCAAATTAAAAATGCAAGAAAATTTTTCATGGTGATTTTATTTTCCTTTGATTTGTTTATTGCTTTTATTCAATAAGCTCGTTGAAGGGCTTTATTAATCCTGAATTATAATAACTGTATTCAATTTTTCCGTAAGTTCCTGTTTTGAATCATCGGCTTTCTCCGCTTAGAGTAGCATACAACCATACCGCCAAATTGTATTTATCTGTTTCGGCAGCTTCTTCGGCTCGTTCCCATAATATTAATAATTAATTATTTTGCGGAATCCAAAATATCAAGCAACTCATTAATTTCCTCTTCCGTACATTCAACTGCGAAAATGTTTTTGACTTTGATATTTTTTCCCATAGGAGAAGATATCGTGATTCCGTGCGTATGCAATCCGAAGGTGTATTTATCAATGCCGACATTGTATATCGGCTGACATTCACATACAGGATCAACGGTAGCTTTTCCTTCGATTGCTTTAACTAACTTTCCAAAAAAGTATTCGTCCTCAACTTTAGTATCGGTTTCACCTTTCAGTAGGATTGTTGGCGTTAATGTTCCGCAATTGAAATAGGCAACACCATTTTCTGCACCGACTTCAATTTTAGCGGTATCGCAACCGACAAAGGAAAGAATAAGTAAAAGCATAAAAAATATTGCAACTATTTTCTTCATTTTCGTTACCTCCTTTTACTCGGTTTCTATGTTCTTCTCGTAGAATATGTAGAAGCGCGAAAAATAGAATTTTGCCGTTTCTGCGTGGTCTATGCCATCAATTTTATCAAGCATCCAGCCAAATTCAAAATCCAACTTATCCGTTACTGTTTCAGTGGCTGTGCCGTGTAATACGGGACCATCCTCCCTTAGAACGTAATATTCTGCAGAGTATAAAAACCTTGAATATAGCACATTTCCGCCGATTTCCTTCGCTTTGACGTGAGCTTTCAAGGACATACAGCTTTCTTGTTTGGTGCTTTGCGTTACAGTCGTTGTAATATCAAAATAATCCGATTTATCAAGTCCGTAATAATTGTATATTACACCGTAACGCTCAGACGTAGAATAGACAAGTCGTCTTTCGTCAGGCTTTTCTTCATCATTCGTGTAGTAAATATCGTAAACGACCTTGTCATTTTCCTTATAAAATTCAAGCTCAATATAACCGTTATATTTGTCATTACGCCGTCTTGTCAATCGCTCCCCGGAATAATAGAAGCCACGAGGATGTCCGTCTTTGTAATCATTCAAGAACAGCTGCATATTCGTCCATTTTGAATCAACTGTAAAAAGATCGTTTGTAATCTCTGACGGCAACACCTCAAAGGTGTAATCTGATGCGCCTATCGTATCAGCAATCTTCGCATCCTTTTGTATGTTGGTGTTGTAATAGACGAATTTCATAGAGCCGTCGGCGCACTCTCCGAGGGCAACGTAGCAAAGGAAAATAGAATACCTGCCTTGTATATCGTGATTTCCGTTCTTACCTGCAAAGGCTTGCATAGCTGCCTCGATGTTATCACCGTTCACAAATTCTGTACCGAACTGACCGTCGTTGTAAAATTTGAGGCAAAAATCACCTTCGGAATCATACCAAGTCTTACCCGTAATTTCCGTGCCGGTAAATATCCACTCGGTAATGCTGTATTTTTCTTTTGCGACATCCAAAATTTCGTCCTCGGTGTATTCCACCATATCGGGATGGGTGGTAACGTCACCGAACAGAAAACAGGAGGACAGCGTGAACGTGGTTAGAAAAATAAGCAGTATAATGCTTGTTTTTTTCATATCGAACCTCCTCTGCTTTAAGCCGTATAAATAACCTTTCCCGAAACGGATTTGAAATGAATCTTCCAATTATAGTTTTCAAAGCTGACGAGATTACCGCTCGTGCCCAGCCATTTACCGACTGTAACGTTGGTAATACCGAGATACGTTGTTTCGAAGGCTGCATCTCCCGCGGCGTTGCAGGCAATACTCATCGTATAGCCTTGATATTCTTCCTCGGTTTGACCGTCCCTGTAATAAATAACGTCGAAAATAAATACTACATCCTCATATAAAGCGAAATCGAGAACTCCGTTTATATTATAAGAGATCGAACCTTTTCCTCCCGCAAAAACACTACCGATATCAGTGGTAACATTTATGTATTTCCAATAGTTATACTCGTTCAACTCAATCTCGGTTCTTACGGGTATTTTTTCTTCTTTATCGGTAGAATTGGAGTTTTTGCATCCGGAAAAGATAAAGAGCGATAGTACAAGAAGTGTTATGATAAGCAATAGGGAAGTTAATTTTTTCATATTATTTTCTCCGTTGTTCGGTGTTTTACAATCTACTTGTAATAACGTTAAAAATTTTTTAAGGTTTCAAGTAATCTAATGCTAAGCTATAGCAGCATTAATCAGCCTTTTTATCATCTCAAGCTTTTCCTTATCGTATACGTAGCTACTGCGAGGCTTTACGAAGTTTCCGCTGCCACGTTTTTCTTCGGAGTATCTTGGTATAAGCTGAATATGATAATGATTATTAGGGCCGTCGCACATCGTGCACATATAAACTCGTACGCAGCCGTATACCTCGCATATGATCTTCATAAATCTTTTTGCAAATCTGATAATCTTCTCGTTAATATAGTCGGGAGCTTCGCTCATATCGTGAAAATGCTTTATGGTGGAGATACACATATGTCCCGGGGCTCTTGGATTACCGACGAAAAAGCACTCGATGTCTTCGTCCTCATAAATAAGCTTATCTGAGTTGTCTCCATAAAGCGCGCCTCCGCATTCTTTGTTAAAGCAGGTAGGGCAGATACCCATATCGGTAAGCTCTCCCGGGGAAAGCTTTAATAATTCTTCCTTTTTCATATATCGCTCCGTAAATAATATTGTAAAAGTATTATAGCACGATTAATGATTTTAGTCAACTGTGTAGGATAGTCCCAATTAAAATAAATATATACCCGTTAGAATTGATAAAATAAAACAAAAAACCACCGAAAGTGGAGCAAAATTCCGCTTTCGGTGATTCTCTTGTTTAAATTTCGGTTATCCAAGATCGAAATCCCAAATTCCGTCGTTATCCTCTTTGGGAGTCGTTTCGGTTCCGGGAGAAGTTGTTATGATGTCCGTATTGTCTACGAAAACAATCTCAAGCTCGGGTAACTCATATTTTTTTGTTATTTTCATAATCATTACTCCTTTCTTGGATTAAGCATTTAAAGAGTCGTAGTAATTGAATATTTCGTCAAATACGCCGAGATCATAGAGTTTTTCGAACATA
>JAFQPR010000079.1 GCA_017411605.1 Clostridia bacterium
CATCTATAACCTGTTGGAAAACGCCGCCAAGTTTGCCCGCAAGGGCTCTACGCTGTATCTGGGTGTCACCGACACGGACCACAAGGTCCGGGTGACGGTGCGCAACGACGGCGACACCATTCCTCCTGAGGAACTGCCTCTGCTGTTCGAGCGGTTCCATAAGAGTGATAAATCCCGCAGCGGGGATAAGGATGGTGTGGGCCTTGGCCTCTATATCGTCAAAACCATTCTGGAACAGCACAAAGAAACCATCAATGTGACCAGCGAGAACGGCGTGACCACCTTCAGCTTCTCGCTGTATACCGTCAGCGAGGACGGCACTAGCTATTCCTATCGCTACGACACCTATTACGGAGTAGGATTCGGTAAGTATAAGATCATCTCCAAGGAAGAGTTTTTGGACATTCAGAGATATCAGAACGAAAGCGGCAGGCAGGTGCTTTATCCCATCGTTAAATCGTCCGAAAGACCTACGCTTGAGAAGAATAAGTACGATGCTAATATTTATTATCAGGTTGAAAATCCGAACGTATCTATTCTCCGTCCCAAGCTTGACAGTAATGGTAATATAATTCCTAATTACTGGCAGTACGAGATCTCGGCAGGCAAGGACAATCTTATGGCAGACTACAACTCCTTAAGAATCGAAGGCGAGAACGGTGTTGAGAAGGATGGCAAGCGGTACTACAACGTATACGGCAGAATGGTTGACGGCGGTATTGAGGTTAGAGCCGAATACTACGAATATTATATCTATCAGCATACCCAGGTAAAGAAAGACGGTATCGAAGAGCCGCTCTTTGTGTTCGGTACAACCGGTGACGGTAAGGATATTTTAGCTTGCCTTGCATACGGCGCAAGATTTTCCTTCCTCTTTGCAACTGCAGTTGCAGTCGTAAACTTTATCGTTGGCGTTATCTGGGGCTCGATTGCGGGTTACTTCGGAGGTAGAATCGACCTCACGATGGAGAGATTCTCCGAGATACTTGGTGCTGTTCCTACTATGATAGTTATCACGCTTTTAAAATATCATATGGGCTCGTCAAGCCAGGCGCTAGTCTTGTTTATTTCATTCTTTGCGACAGGGTGGATCGGTATGGCAGGTACAACGCGTATGCAGTTCTACCGATTCAAAAATCAGGAGTACGTATTAGCGGCAAGAACACTCGGTGCAAGTGACAGGAGAATCATGTTTAAGCATATTTTCCCGAACGGTCTTGGTACCATCGTAACGAGTGTTGCGCTCGTTATTCCCTCTATGATATATACAGAAACCTCACTTTCTTACCTGGGTATCATCAACCTTGAGGCAGGAAACACAACTAGCGTTGGTACTCTGATTGCTGCAGGTCAGAAGTCGATTACGGCAAATGCGGGATACGTTGCTCTGTTCCCCTGTCTGTTCCTGGTTCTTTTGATGCTCAGCTTCAACTTGTTCGGTAACGGATTACGTGATGCGTTCAACCCGTCACTCAGAGGAGCGGAGGAATAAGTATGAATAATAAAGAAGTTAAATTATCAGTTAATAATCTGAAGATCTCCTTCCGTACGGATGCAGGTAAGGTGCAGGCGGTACGTGATATTTCTTTTGATTTCTACAAGGGTGAGACCCTTGCTATAGTTGGAGAATCCGGCTCCGGTAAGTCGGTTACCTCCAAGGCAATTATGGGTATTTCCGCAGTAAACGCTATCCACGAGGGCGGAGAGATACTCTATGACGGACAAGACCTTCTCCGTATTCCCGAGGAGGAGATGCACAAGCTTCGCGGGGATAAGATCGCAATGATCTTCCAGGATCCCTTGTCATCTCTTAACCCCATTATGCGAATCGGTAAGCAGATCACCGAAGCGATGCTCCTTAAAAATAAGGCAAACCGCAAGGAAGGCAGAGCAACGTTCAACAAAATGCTCGCTATCTTGTCCGACACGATGAAAAAGGCAACTGCCGAGAAATCCGACTCGGGATATTCGGTAGAACAGATCGAACAGTATATCAAAACCTTTGATAACTTCAACATTCAGGCAATCAAGCTCGAAAACAGCTACAACGCTGCGCGAACTGCTGCGGAGGAAATGATCTCGGCAATCGAGGACCTGATCTTCCTTACGGAAAAGAAGCAAAAGGTAGACGTTGGTGCTAAGCTTGCTTTTATATCGCGTAAGCTTAAGGAGATAGACGATAAGTATTTTGTTTCCGGAAACGCGGAGATTCTCAGCAAACACGTTTTAGCTCTTGATGAAGCAAAGCGTGCGGAGCGTAATAAGTTCAAGGCTTCGGATTTCGTAAAGAAGCTCGTTGGTGCAGGCGCGACAAAGAAGGAGGCATCTGCCGAAACGGTAGAGCTGCTTAAAGCTATTAAGGCAACCGCAGAGAAGCTACTTGATGAGCCTAAGTATAATTTCTTCAGAATAGGTTACTATGTATACAAGAAGCCCGAAACCGATCTGAGCCGGATGCCTGCCGATGAGGCAAATGAAATTGCAATAAAGTTCCTCAGCGAGGACTATATGGATTCGTTCCTTGCACTTGAAAAGATTGCGATTCAGTATTCATTCAATAAGTCTTTTGAGAATAAAAAAATCGCGGTCACAGAGCTCAGGAATGCAATTGATTTCTTCAAAAGAGGCGACTTTACCGCGCAGGAAGCAGATGCTCTTTGCAAGAGGGTAAACAAGAGCGTTGTTGAAGCAATTGATAAGCTTGCCGTTATCAAGGATAACGTGGCATACACGTTTGGCGGTGCGCTCGAGAGAGAAATAAAGAAATATTTCTTCTATATCAAGAATAATGCTAAGGAAGAAGCTCGCTTTGCGAGTCAGACCGCAAAGAGAGATGCTTTGCTTGCAAAGGGTAAAACCGTTGACTGGAAGATCGTTCCTAAGTCAATAATTGAACCCGAGAAGCAGATCGAATCTATCGTTTCCGTTCTTAGCCGCGTTCTAGGCAGATTTAATGCGGACATTGAGGCTGCAGGCAGCTTTGATGCCGACAAGCGTTGCGTTGAGCTTATCGACTACCTCAAGGAAAAAGCTTCGCAGGTCGTTTATACCCTTACTCCCCGTATCGCAAAGGAAAAGGCTATCAAGCTTATGGAAGAGGTTGGTATACCCGAAGCGAGAATGCGTTACAGACAGTATCCCTTCGAGTTCTCGGGCGGTATGCGTCAGCGTATTGTTATTGCTATTGCTCTTTCGGCTAACCCCGATATTCTTATTTGCGACGAGCCGACAACTGCGCTTGACGTTACTATCCAGGCTCAGATCCTTGAGCTTATCAACAAGCTGAAGCGCGAGCATAACCTTTCTATTATCTTTATTACACACGACCTCGGTGTCGTTGCAAATATGGCGGATAGAATTGCGGTTATGTATGCGGGTAAGATCGTAGAGTACGGTACGGCGGAAGAAGTATTCTATAATCCGCAGCATCCTTACACCTGGGCGCTTCTTTCCTCTATGCCCGACCTTGATACCAACGAGAAGCTGGATTCAATTCCCGGTACACCCCCGAATATGATTTATCCTCCCGTTGGCGATGCGTTTGCAGAAAGAAACAAATATGCAATGGAGATCGACTTTGAGATGCAGCCTCCGATGTATGAGGTTTCTCCTACACACTATGCTGCAACCTGGTTACTTCATCCTAACGCACCCAAGGTAGAAATTCCAAAAATTATTACCGAGCGTATCAAACGAATGAAAGAAAGAGGAGGCAACCATGGAGAATAATCATGACGTATTGTTAAAAGTGGACCACCTTTGTCAGTATTTCCGCTTGGGACGCAAGGATCTCAAAGCGGTTGATGACGTAAGCTTTGAGATAAAAAGAGGAGAAACGTTCGGTCTTGTAGGAGAGTCCGGTTGCGGTAAAACAACTACGGGCCGTACGATTATCAAGCTGAATAACATCACATCGGGTAACGTATATTTCAAAGGTCAGAGGATATGCGCCGGAATACGTTCCTATAAAGATGAGATTTCAAATGCTCGCCGTGCTGCTGCAAAGAAGATCAAAGCGCTCCGCGCTGAAAAGGACGTTGACGAGGCAAGAAAGCTTGCTATTTCGGAAGAAATTAAAAAGATCAACGAGGAGCTTGGCGCGATAGTTGATAAGAACAGAGCTCTTATTCAGGATGCAAGGTCGAATAGCAAGGCGGTTGATAAGCAGTACTCCGAGTCGCTCGTCGAGGAGCTTGAGGCAGAGTATGCTGAAAAAATCAGCGCTGCAACGGGTGATCCCGAAAAGCTTAAGGTTCTCAACCGTGAATATAAAAGCAGAATCCGCGTAGCAAAAAAGAGCAGACTTATTACGCAGATACAGATGATCTTCCAGGATCCTATCGCATCGCTCGACCCTCGTATGACCGTGCGTGATATTATTGCTGAGGGACTCGTTATAAACGGTGTCACAGATAAGAAGTATATCAACGAAAAGGTCTATGAGATTCTTGAAACGGTCGGTCTTGTACGTGAGCACGCAGACCGTTATCCTCACGAGTTCTCGGGCGGTCAGCGTCAGCGTATCGGTATAGCGAGAGCTGTTATTATGCGCCCCGAAATGATAATTGCCGACGAGCCGATCTCCGCGCTTGACGTATCTATTCAGGCACAGGTAATCAACCTTCTTAACGATCTTAAGGAGCAGCTTGGTCTTACCATTCTCTTCATTGCTCACGACCTGTCGGTAGTTAAGTATTTCTCTGACAGAATCGGCGTTATGTACTTCGGAAGAATGGTTGAGCTTGCCGATTCGGATGAGCTCTTCAAGAATCCCTTGCACCCCTATACGAGATCGCTTCTCTCGGCAATTCCGTTGCCCGATCCCGTATATGAAAAGAAGCGTGTAAGAATTCACTATAATCCCATCGCAGAGCACGATTATTCGGTAAATGCTCCCTCGTTCCGCGAAATCACTCCCGGACACTTCGTATATTGCAATGATGCTGAAGAGGAAAAATATAAGCAGATGGTTAAATAACAGATGGATGGTTAAATAAAGTGCAACAGGAAAGTAAAGTTAAGTTAATAAAATATGGCGTTTGTTTTGCAGTTGAAGCACTTATTGCGTTTTTTGTGATATGGTCAAAGGGCTTTTTCACTGAAAGCGCGGCAGTAAACCTTCAAATTTTGGCGGATGCTTTTTTCGTAGCAGGAGCGTTTATGACGCTATTTGCGGGAATGCTGTTCGTCAGTGGCGAAGGGGCTCTCATAGGCATTGGATTTGTTCTCAGAAACGTTGTGCTTGCCTTTATTCCGATGGGCAGAGCCAAGCATGAGAAATATGTCGATTATCGCGCGCGCAAGCTGAGCGAAGCACATAAGCGAGATAACAGCAGCATTTTTGTAACGGGGCTTTTATTCCTTGTCACAGGAATCATTCTTACAGTTATTTGGTATGTAAAGTTTTATAACAAATAAAACCGGGGATTGATGGAAGCATATTAGTTATGCTTTTAACTCAACCAAAAGAATAAAAAATACCCATACTTTCGACCGTGTGAGATTATTCACAAGATTTGAGGTGTGGGTATTTTTTTGTTTTTATAAAAGTCCTGATAGATAGTCTGATACGTATACAGTTAATTGTATCTTTACCTATTGATGCTAAAGCTCTGTATCAAAGAAGGAACGAAAGGAAGCCGAGCACGCCGTAGCTTGCGAGGCACATAATAATTCCGCAGCCCATAACGCCGATGGCTATCGAGAGTAAGGATTTTGCCCTCGGGAAGTTAAAGAGCGAGGCAACGAGCGCGCCCGTCCACGCACCCGTACCGGGGAGGGGAAGCAGCACGAAAAGCATAAGCCCGAGGAATGTAGCTGCTGACATTCTGCCTCTTGCTCCTTCAGATGCCTTTTCTTCCGCATTCGAAAGAATATCACTATCCGTGTTAAGTTTTTCGCCTTTTGTGCCATCGGAAATTTCGCTTAACTGCTCGTATGCAGTATCGGTATACAGTCCTTCGGCATCGACCTTATTTGCGCCTGAGCTCTCAATTGCGGAGCCGTTTTGGACCATATCCTTCTCGATTTTATAGCGGTTCTTGTCAGCCTTCTTGTGAAGCCACTGAACTATCGGGCGGAAAAGCTTGAATCTCTCGAGAAAATCGAGTATTTTCGGTATAAAGAGAAGGATAAACGGAACGGGGATAAGGTTTCCTGCTACCGCCACCAAGTAGTTTATATAGTATGGAAGCTTCAGCACCGTTCCGACGGGAATAGCGCCCCTGAGCTCAATAAGCGGTACCATCGAGATGAAGAGTACCCAAATCACGTCCTTGAATTTCATTTTTTCTCCTTTTGCTTTGAATAATTTTGGCTTTCCGTAACGCAAAAATATCGGTTTGTTTGAAGCCGCAAAAAAGCTTTTGTATGAAGTTTTTAAAACAATTATTTACAAAATTATATGTTTATTCCGCGAATTACGTCCATAGTTCTGTATTTTACCGTAGGTATCTCGAGCGACCTGTAATCAAACGGGAGCGGCGCGTGAGCGTCAAGACGAATGAGAGCTAAGTTCCGCATAAGAATCTCGCGGCTCTCCTCAAGGGAGGCGCGAAGCTTGTCCTCGCATACGCACGAGGTGTCGGAGAGCAGTTCGCAAAGAGCGCCGTAGCTGTTTATTATTTTTGCCGCAGTCTTAGGGCCTATACCGCGCACGCCGTGAATGTTGTCCGCCGTGTCGCCGACGAGGGACTTGTAGTCCGCGTAAAGCTCGGGCTCGATACCGAGCTTTTTGTTTATGTACTCTCTGTCGCATATCGCGCTCGCCGCGCCCTTATACCTTACGACCTTAACACGCTCGGTGATGAGCTGGAAATAGTCGCTGTCAAACGAGGATATATAGACCTCGGTATCCGCGTCTGCGCTCAGCGCGTAGCTTGCGATAACGTCGTCGCATTCGGCGCACTGCGCCTCCGCGTGGGCTATACCCATAAAGTCGAGCGCGCGGTAAATATCGGGTAGCTGAGAGTGTGGGTTTTCATCATCCGAGAGCGCCGAGTAGTCGGGGCGGTTAGCCTTGTATTCGCCGAGAAGCTCAAAGCGCGGATTCTGTGTTTCGCTGTCGAATATCACGGCAACGTGAGTCGGAGAGAGCATATCAATAAGTCTGTTCACCGCGCCCACAAATCCGATAACGCCCTGTATCGGACGTCCGTCCTTGCCTGCAATTCGCGATGGCATCCCGAAAAACATCTGAAAGAGCAGATTATGCCCGTCAATAATTAAAAGTCTTTTCGTCATATCTTTTCCGTATTGTTTTTTGACCGAAAGGTCTTTTTTGTTGAGCTTTATTTGTTCAGCTCGGTGAAGCTCATAACGAGCGTGTCCGAAAGCTCGTCGCGCATTCTGATAACCTCATCGTCGGTCTGCGAATCGTAAACGCCGTAGGTGATATAGCCCGTCGCGCGTGCGTTCTCCAGCGCGATAAGGCTGTCGTCAAAGTAATGTATCTCGGACGGCTCGCAGCCGATAGTCTTCGCCAACTCGTAGAATATGCGCGTGTCACTCTTCGTTAAGGAGAAGTCCTCGACCGACCATATAGACTCAAAAAGACCGAAAACGCCGTTGTTCGCGAGGCAAACGTCGGTCACCGAGTGAGGGCTTGCGGTCAAGACGAAGAGTCTGCAGCCCGCGCCCGCGAGGTCGCGGATATATTCCTTTACGCCATCCTTGAGCTTGATATTGTAGGTATACTCGCGAGAGAGGCGAGAGCGCACCTTTTCGCAAAGCTCCTCAACCGTCGCGTCAACGCCGTATTTTTCGATATAGTATTTAGCTCCGCCCACGTAGCCGAGGGGCGTGAGTATTTTTATAAGCTCGTCGTCGTACCCGATACCCTCGTCGTCGGCAATGCTGAGCATAGCGCGCTTGAAATACGGCATAGAGTTTACGAGCGTTCCGTCAAGGTCGAATACGTATATTCCTTTTTTATCCATATTTCTCTTTCGAAGCTTGATTTCTATTCCGACGACGCCAAACGCCGCCTGCTCCTCGCGGGAATAGTATTTATCCATATCCGAGTGGTGAGCCGAGGAGATATTTTCTTCGGTGTATCCGCAGAGGTCAAGGGGCAGAGCCTTGTAAAGCGACTCAAACGAGTCGAAGCGGTGGAGCTTCACCACCGTGGCGGTAAGTGTCAGAGCAGGGTTGGTGTCAAGGACGAAAACGATAATGTCACCGACCTTCACCCTCTGCCTTTTTTCGTCGTAGAGTCTGAGCTCGATAGTCTTCTTCCCCGACTCGATAAGTCGGAACGGCTCTTCCTTAAGCTTAAAATTGTGTATCAAGGCCTTGTCACTCCTTATCGTTTTCCTCACCGAAAAGAACGGTAGCCGCGAGCGCCGTGGTAACGCTGCCGAAGATAAAGAGCACGGCAAGGTCGCCGATAAGCTCGGCAACGAAGGGCTTACCCGCCTCGGGATGCCAGATAAGGGTGATACCCTCGTCGGTCACGAAGTGGAAGAAGAAATAGTTGATAAGAAGCACGCCGAGCGCGATTATCAGCATAATAAGGGAGAGCTTATACAGTTTCTTTTTCATTTTTATCTCCTCAAATTCCGTATTTATCATCGTTAAGATGCTCTACGTATTCTTTTTCATCAATCTTGAATCTATTGAAATACTCGACGTCCGAGAGTGAGTAAACGCCCCAATCGTTCGCAACGAAGGAAACGTAGATAATATTCCCACAAGCTTCGTTGAATATAACCTTTTCTATCAGCGCGTAGCCAACAGACCTCTCACCCGTGGAGTCATCGGTTACGCCTTCTACGTAGTAATCCGAGTACACTATTTCGCGGTAGCTCGTGTTGTAAAACGAGGTTTCCTCGTATTTGAAGCCCGCCTGAACTCTCGCCCTTGCCAATAGCTTATCAAGCTGCTCGCGGCTAACTGTAAGGTCAAGAAACAGCTCGTAACAGGTTTCAAAATAAAGCTCAAGCGTAAACGCGTATGAGTTGACGGTAAATCCTTCCGTTTTTTCGGGGAAGAATGCGGGAGCGTCAATAACGCCGAAGTCACCGTATTCCAGAGGGTCGGTAATCTTCTGACTGCCAAAGCCGAGCCGCCTCGCCTCGCAGGACGTAAGCGTCGCGAAAAGAAGCGTCAGCGTAAGTATCAACGCTACGAGTTTTATTATTTGCCTTGCCGTTCGTCTTATCATATTGCACCTCGTGTTATTTATTCGATTGTTTATTGTATATTTCGACAGCGCATCCGTCAATATAAGCCGCGACTCGCGCCTTAGCGTCAGCCTCGCTCTCACCCTCGCGCATTCTCAGTGATATGACGGTATGCATACCGCCCCTCTCGGGAGCTGCAACCGTTACGCCCTCGTCGGTAACTGTAACTCTTTGCGGCTCACTCTCGGTCAGGTATTCCGAGTCGCCAAGCGCAGCGTATACCGCTGCCGCGGGGTCCCAGGAATGTCTGCCGCCGAGCTTATCCGTGCCGGGGAAGCGCATAAATGAAAGCGAGAGGGGATTATCCTCACCGAACTCGTCCATTATCGGCTTACCCGTTATCATACCGTAACCAACCTCAAAGGGAAGGAAGGCTATCGGCACGGGGGATTTATTTACTACCGTCTGCATAGCGGGGATATCGAGCTTGACGTTCCACTCGGGCTTGCCGCTCGTGAAGTCACCCGCCATAAGCACGATTTTTCTGCACCTCTCGCGAACGAGGGATATACCGTCAAGCGGACTTATCTCATCGGGTGCGGAATCGAGCAGAGCCGCGATATTCGTCATAGGTCCGATGCCGAGTATGACCGCATCGGTGCTTTCGAGAAGCGCGCGCCTCATAACCGAAACGGCACTGTCCGCCGCCGCGTAGCACTCTTCGTTTGCAAATTTTTCGGTAACGGCTTTCGCGTATTTATCGTGGTACTCGATATCGCATTCGGGCTTACCTATCGGCGGAGCCGCCTTATCTAAATGCCTAAAAAACGCGCGCATCGCGGGGATACCCTCGGGGCAGGAGTTCGAGTGCGTAATAGCCTTGATATCCACAGAGAGGTTTCTCTTCGCATAAACGAGGTACGCGAGCGCCATCATATCGTCGCAGTCCGAGCCGATGTCGGTATCGAAAATGATATCGAGAGTCTTTTCCTTTTTCTTCGGCTTCTTTTCACCGAAAAATTTCATAAGTATCACTATAAGCGCCGCCAGAGCAAGCGCGGGAATAAAGAGTCCGACGAGTATCATAAGGTCGGAGTTCCTTCCGATAAAATCATCGGATGCGCCGAAGAGCTTGAAGATTCCGAAGCCTATTGCGGCGGCAAGCAGAGTAAGTATGATTTCGGCTATCGCCTCGCCGAACGCCGCTCCGAATTTTTTATTTCTTTTGTTTTTCATTTGTTTTACCTAACCTTGTTCTTGCTCTCGGTCGCGCAAACCTTATAGCCAACGTCGGTATTCGCTGTCATATCGTCTTCGTCTTTAACCTTGCTTTCAGCTAAGCTGAGCAAAAATACCGCGCCGAGAATAAGTACAATGCCGAGCACGGAGAAAAAGTCGAGCTTCTCCCCGAGCAGCGCAAAGCTGAATATGCATGCCGCCATAGGCTCTATAATACCGAGCGCGGACGCAGTACCCGCAAAGAGATCGCGCATCGAGAGCGTGTAAAGAAAATACGGTAAAACGAAGGTGAAAATGCCGAGCCCTATAAGTAGAGGGACTGTCACTACGGGATTTGCGGCAGAGTGCGTTATAACGTCCTTCGGCGAAGCAAAGATAAGCGCCACAAGCGACATAAAGAGAAAGGCGTAAACCGTAGCAGATATAGCGTTCGAGCTGCCCCGAAGAGCGATCTTCGTTAAAAGGTTATACGCGGCGTAGGTCATACCCGACACAATGCCGATAAGAATACCGACAATATCAAACTTAAATCCGCCGATAAGTCCCGAAACGAAGCAGCACCCGATAAGCATAATACAAATAGCAAGCCCCTTACCGTGTGAGAATTTCTCGCCTAAAAACAAAACGGATATAACCGTCACGTATATCGGCGCGGTATACATCAGCACGACCGCGGTCGATACGCTAGTCAGCTGCATTGCGGAGTAGTAGCAGCTTGCAGTTGCAAATAGGGTGATGCCTATACCGATATAAAGCAAAAGCTGCTTTATACTTATGCGGAATAAGCTTCTTTTAAAAATCAAGGCATAGCCCGCCATAATAAGAAAGGATACCGTACCCCGTACGAGCGACATCTCGTAAGGCGAAAATCCGAATGGCGAGAGATAATGCACGAAGATACCCGAAGTACCCCAAAGCAATCCTGCCGCTATTATATAAATCAAAGCGCGTTTTTTCATTTTTTTACCTTGAATGTAAATAATTATTTTCAAAAACAAACGTTTAAATGTACGAGTTAATTCATACCATAATATCACGAAGCTTCTTCACAATTGCTTTGCATAAAAGCTCATGACCTTCTTCGTTTGGATGACAGCCATCAGAAGTATGTATTCTGTGGTCAAAGGGGAAGTCCGAGTGCAAGTCAAGGCAGGGAATGCCATGCGCCTCTGCTGCTGCCTTTATTATTTTTACATAATCGGCAAGAGTGTTACCCGTGAAGTTTTTCTCGGTTGTATCGTGCCTTCCGTTGCTGTTTCTCCAATGCTCACCGCCGAGGTAGTTTCCTATGCCGTTATGAGGGTAGGGGGTAACGATAAGCGTTGTTTTGCCCGCTCTCTTCTCTGTAACGAAACGGCAAACGGTATCAATTGCGTGAGCAAAGTATTCATCGGTGTCACCGAAGAGCCCCTTGTCGCTCCAGAAGTAGTCGTTCGTACCGCCGAAAATAACGGCAACCTCGGCACTTTCGATAAGTCCCAGCCTTGATACGAAATCGAGTCCGTCGGAGTTGTTGAGTCCCGCCTTAGCCATAAGCGTACCACATATTCCGTAGTTCTCTTCGGTCATACCAAGCTCGGATGCAACAAGTGTCGCATATCTTTTGCTTTTGTCACAAAGTCCGTATCCCAAGGTTATACTGTCACCTAAAAATGCAATATTCATTTTTATCACCTATTTTATTAAAACTCAATTTCGTATATCAATATACTGTCTTGCTCTTTTATTGCCTGCTTTTCCATAGACATTGAGCCCGATAGCTTTCCTATCTTATCAATGGCACAAGCAGTTTTTAATGACATCGAGGAAGTAGAAGAGCTTTTCAGCTCGAGTTTTTTGTATTGAATAGAGTTGCTCTTTGAGCATCTCATATCTATGATTCTTTTTATGCCCTCGTCGTTTGCAAACCATTTGAGAGTTGGTGCTTTAGGCTTTGCTCCACCGTCGAACGTTGATACTGTTTTTGCGCTTCGATTTGCCTTTTCATTACCCGAGCTTTCGAGATCAATTTTAGACTTACCTTTTTTTGCATCTGCTTTCAACTTTGTTAACGTTGATTCGGATTCTATTATTTCAACCGAGCATTTTTTTGCACCGAGAGAGAAAGCAATGTGCTCTAGTTCGGCTATCTTCTCTTGAACAGCTCTTGTAAAAACGCTTGTCACGTCTATAAAGGTGCATCTGTCAAAGCTATCTACGCAATAAATATTATCGCATTTTACTAGAGGAATAAAGGTAAGATCACATTCACTTATAAATTCATCGTAGAGGTACAGTATTTCAACCCCGTCTACCTTCTTCGTCCAACCGACAGCTCCTTCGCAAACGTCTATATCACGTCTTTCGGCGTCGTCTACTATTTTGATTACGTTTGGTATTTTAAAGTCGTCCGACCGAAATACGTCGGGGAAGAGAGGATTATATTTTTCGAGTCTTTTTGAGTGGGAGTCGTTCTTTATTTTTTCGGAAAACGCGGAAATTGATTTTTTTATTCCCGAACCGATTTTTTTGCCAAGCTCTCCCGTTTTCTGTAAAAGACCTGTTTCTTTTTTATCGTTCATAGTGTTCTCCTACAAAACCACTTTATTTGTTCCGTCTTTTGTTACGATATGCTCTTTTACGCCGAGGATATCCATCCACCTACGTGTTACCGCCGTGCCGTACATACGCTCGCGCTGCATTCTGCGCAGCTTCTCTCTGTCGGCAAGGTAGGTTGGAATCTCGGGCTCGTTATAGAGCCACTCGGCGCAGCACCAGAGGCAGGTCGAAGGCATAATTGCCGCGTAGACCTCCATACCGACGTTCATATGACCGTGGTGCGCCATCTGCACGATATCTGCCTTTAGCTTGTGGCGTGACTCCTCGTAGAGCACGTCACCGCCCTCGGGGCCAAGGTCACCGAGGAAGAGAACCTTTTTATCGGGTGTCGTAACGGTAAAGACTAAAGACGAGTCGTTCATAAGGTTTGAGTACAGACCGTCGTGGTAGCTGAAGAGAAACTCTATCTCGCACTCGTCAACGGTGAAGCTCTCACCCTGCTTCGCTATATGTGAGATATCGGCTATCAGAGGCTCGATCTCACGGAATGAGGGGAGCACACCGTTAAGCTCCGCGCGGAAGTAATTAAGGTCGGGTACGTCCTCTTTTGTTATCAGCTCATCGTAGGGCGGGAAGTTGTAGTAAACTCTCTCGATATCAAAATCCGCGCCGCCGTTTTTCTTGATCTCGCTGATAAAGCCGCTTATATGATCACCGTGCGCGTGGGTGAGTATCCACGCTGAAATATGGCGTCCGCCGACGTACTCCTTGAGAAGCGGCATATCCTCTTGTCTGCCGCCGTCGATAACAATGGCGTTGTTTCTCTTCGTTACGATAACGAACGACATCATAAATTTGCTCGTTTCCGTGAGCTGATATAAAACCGTATTTTCGTCCATAACTACCTCTTTTCCGGAACGTAGAAGAATTGCTCGGGTCCCGTATCTCTGACTAGTGTTTTATTGCTTTTGAATTTTGTGTTAAGAATAAGTATTACGTAGGCGTCACCCGCGCAGGCGCCGAGGTGCATCCAGAACAGGAATGCCGCGCCGAGATAGTAAAGCGGGTCGGCGAAGTATAAGCATACGGTTAATATGAGAAGTAAAAGAGAAAGATATAGCATAGGTGCGTACGATGCCTTGATAGACGCCTTACGGTACACGTAAACATCGGGTACTCCGCAAAATGCGCAGCTCCAGCTAAGTCCGAATTTCAGCTTAGCTCCCGTGAGTATTTTAAATGCGATACCGTGTATCAGCTCGTGCACAACGGTCAGCAGCAGATCAGCGGCTAAAAGTATCATGCAAAATACGAGCAGCTTCAAGTAAAATGCTGTAAGTTCATCGTTCGTACCGTATTTCGGAAAAGTGAAATAGTCGGGGTTAAAAACCTTTGCTATTAAGAAGGAGAAATACGTACCGGCAAGCATAACGGCAAGCGCTATGAGATTGATCGCGATACCGAGTCCGGCGCTTTTTGCGTTGACTCTGAAGGCCTGTCTGTAGCCCTCGGGCAACTCCGGCTCGCAGTTTTTCTTATTTAACATATTATATTTCCTTATATAATTCCTCGAAGATTTTTGGCATAGCTATATCCTCAAATAATTTTTTCGTTTATTATGTTTTCGTAGTATGAGCTCTCGCGCGCCTTTATGACGTACGAGTGCATACCCGTGTCGCTTTCGGTAAAGTAATTTCTGCCCTCGTCATCAACTCTTGCCGTACCTCGCACCTCGCGGTATCCTGCAGACTCTGCGTCACCTATAAGAGCGAGGAGCGTGAGCATCGGGTCCCAGGAGCATCTGCCCCCGTCCGAGCCGTGGTCATAAAGCGCGAGCCATAGGTGATCGGTATGTGAAAGGTTACCGCCGGTCAGAACGTCAAATCCGACCTCCCAGCCGAGGAAGGTTATCGGAACGGGGCACTTATCGACGAAAATCTTGCCGCCGCGAATAGCGCGCTCATTTCTTGCGAAGTTGTTTTCGCTCTCGCCCGCCTTGTCCCATTTTCCCGCCATAGCCCATACGCGTGTTACTTTTTCGCGCACGAGGTCGATACCGCTCATATCTGATATCTCATCGGGCGGACTCGTTAGCAGAGCAGCGAAGACCTGCATATATCCTATCTCTATTATCTCGACCTTGCCGTCTGCCTCACAGAGCAGGCGACGGTAGAGTTTAACGCCGCATTCGGCGTCACTGTTCGATTTGTAATTTATAGCGAAGGGCGCAAGACGCGCCTGATACGGCGGATTTCTGCCGAAATCGGTAGCATCGAGGTCTATACCGAGCGGTATACCGCGAGCCCCCTCGAGAGAAAGAAACCCATCAACCGATCTGACGGAATGCTCCATGCACGCGTTAATAACAATACCGAGAAGCTCGATTTCTTTAGCCAGGTGCGCCCGAGTAAGAAGCCTTAAGGCAACCGCATCGTCGCAGTCGGTCCACCAATCGGTGCCCAGTATGAATTTTCTCACAGTATATGCTCCTTTACTGCGTTTATGTAAATAATTAATATCATTTACCCAATTTTTCCGCAATCCTCTCACGGAAGATATAGATAAGTATAACGCCCGCAAGCTCGATAGCTATGACGATAAACCACAGATAGATCTTATAAGCCAAGGGGAAGAAGACCGATACGAGCAAGGATACGAGCGCGTTTCCCGCAAGGGCGAAAACAGACCATTCGCCGTCCTTTATCTCGAAGAAGAAAACGAGCGCGAAATACGCCGCGAGCACGCCCGCGCAAATGAGGAGGAAAACTCTAAGCTCCTTTATCAATAGCGCGTAGATGAGAAGATTAAGGACGGTAGGCAGGGTCGAGAGGGCGAAAACGAGTCTTTTACGCCCCTTTTCCATTGTATCGAACCGTTCGACAAGGCTTGTATATCTCTTTTTGTTTCTGTTTCCAAGTTTCATATTTTTTAGTGGCAGGCGCTCTGATGAGTCCCGCCGCTCCTTTTGTTATTTAGAGCGTAAGCGCAAGTCCGTCGTATGCGACGGTACCGAAGTCCGCGATTATTTTCTCGGTTTCGTCGTGGGGCTTATGCAGTGAGGGAGCTAAGTGCGATATCATAATTTTCGTATTTTCGTCAATAGCGCCTATTGTTTTGAGAGAGGGAAGCATCAGTCTTATCATCGGTATACTGTTATGCTCGCCCGCTCTGAAATCTCCCACGTAGTCACCGCACGTGCAGTCGAAGACGGCGAGTGAGAGGCGCTTGTTCTTTAGGAACTTAAAGCTGTCGTGCAAGAACCACGCGCCGTCGCAGCCGTAGAAGAAGCTCTTTTCGCCGCGCTCGATAACAAAGTGCTGCGGGTGGTGCTTCGGGCTGTGATTTGCGGGGATACCCGTAACCCTAGCGCCGCAAATGTCATACGCCTCAAACTGAGTCATATAATGCACGTCGACGTTGGCGTATCCCGAGTTTTCAGCTCCATCGCGTACCCATAGGCGAAGGGGCTCACTCTTCGCGTCGGCAATAGCCTGAACGTTTTCCCGAAGGTAGTGGTCCTCGTGCAGATGGGTGATTATAATATCCGTAATATCCGAAAGAGGGATACCCGCGATACCGAGCGACTCCACGGTGTGGTATCCGCAGTCGATAAGCATATGCCCGTCGATAAGGAGAGCAGAGGAGCGCCTTGCATCCTTATCGAATTTATTCTTTAGGTCGGTCTTAAGCCTCGGCGAAAAATCGCAGGCGCACGTGCCGAGAAACAATAGCTCGAATGAGTTTTCAGTATTCATATAAGCACCTCTTTTTGATTTTATTTCTTTGCCTTAATGATGTTTATAGGCTTGATTCTGTGTATCGCGATAAGCGGCACGAGTGACGACAAAACCGTAATAAGAATTACGAGAGCGAGGTCTATTGCCGCGAGCTTCGGTATGAAGTCGATTATCGTGATATTGTAGATATAGATATTGAGCTGCTCGCGCACGGAGGAAATGAGTATCTCGTTTGCGAGTCCCGTCGCGATATATATTCCGATACCCGACATTACGACTATCATAACGCCGACTGCCAGAAGCTGGCTCACGAATATGCGCGCTATTTCGCTCGTCTTACCGCCGAGAGCCTTTATAACGCCTATCTGATACTTGTTTTTACGTATGATATTCGCGCCGAATATCGCAAGATAGATAACGGCAATAGCGAGAAGGAATATCTCGAACATCGTGAAAAGTCCCTCGAAGGTTATAACTACCTTGTTGAGCTTTGACGCGTTGTGGCTCTCTATACTGTTCACGGCAAAGTTGTTCTCCTCGGCAACGCGGTTGAGGAGTCCCGCCTCTGAAACGTTGTCGAAGTAGAGGCTGTAAGGCGAGGTGAGGTCCTCTCTCATATTAAGGAAATCCTCGTTATCGGTGTAAATATAGTTTTTCTCGGTAAGACCACAGACGCGGAATTTATGCGCTCCGAGCTGCACGTCGTCATACGTGTATATCGCTATCGTGACCTCGGTGGGAGTAAAGGTGTCAAGATTATAGGGTGTGTACGTAGTGCCTGCAATGCTGTTGAAGAGAGCGTAGGGAAGAATTGCCTCTCCGTCGGCAATAGGCTTGCCGAGCTTCTCTTCCGTCGTTATCCAGTGCGAGGTTTCTATCTTATGCTCGATACCGCCGTGCGTTATCTTAAGCACGGGAGGGAAGCCCCACTCGAGGAAATCTGTTGAGGTCGCCATATCCCTGACGTAATCCTCGGAGAAGGTGTAGGCAATACCGAGGTAGAGCTGTACCTCCTCGGCAAATCTCAAGAATTCGTCCGTTGTTGTAAGATCTGCGATTGCCTCTTCATAGTTTGAGGAATTATTTTGTATATCCTCTATCTGTTTTTTGAAATCGCTGAATCTGTCCTTGTAGCCCGTATCGACGATAGCGTCGATCTTTCCGTACTTCGAGGTCGTAACGTAGCGGTAGTTACCGATTATCGAATCGTAATCGGGGTAAACGCTGCGGTTTGTCGCAAGAATGGAGTCGGCAATATAGTCGGTTATGATAAGTCCCTTATTCGGCTGAGTGATATCTCCCGCGATAACGCGAAGCTCGCCGTCGGTACCGAAGAGCTTCGTTAAGAAATCTCTGTCGCACTCAAGCACGCCGAAGGTCTCGTATATGTAGAATGAGGTAATGTTCTTACCCGCGTTTCTGCTCTTTTTAGCGCCTATGATATCAGATGCGTTTGGGAGTATGATCATCGCGTGGTCGTAAAGCTTGTATACGTTACCCGTGTAGCCTGCCTCGGTGAACTTGGCTATATCGTCGTCTGTGACGTGCAATAGATAGTTAGTGTCTATAAGGTCCGTACCGGGGAGCTTCTGCCCCTTCTGGTAAACCAGGGCGTCCATGTCCTTAGCTACCAGCGTATCAGCAAGCGCGCGGTTGCCGTCGAACTCTAAGAAGGATTGGAAGACTGCGAAGCATGAGATGATAAGCGCCGCCATAAAGGCTGTAACGAAGAAGCTCACGAGCTTATTTCTCATAAATATTCGCGTGAAACGGAAGATGCTTTTTCGTGACATCTTGACCTTACGTCTCGGCGTGCGCTTTGCCTCGTATTCCGTGAGAACGGTTTCTTCAAAGCCGTCGCTATTCTGAACGACCTTTTTTATCTTACCCGTGCGGATGCCGCGCACCATAGTATCTATCTCGGACTCCGCGAGGTTTTTGTTGTAGGGAAGATTCAGGGTATCACCCACAACGGAGAAGGCGTTTATATACCCGTCCTTCCTCGTCACGTCGCGGACAATCTTACCCGCGGCAAGCTCGATTATTCTGTCGGCATACTGCTCCGCATCGGAAATATTATGCGAAACGATAAGCACGAGCTTTGTTTTTGATATCTCCTTAAGGAGGTCGAGAAGCTGCTTCGAGGTGTTCGCGTCGAGGTTACCGGTAGGCTCGTCGCAGAGGATTATATCGGGGTTCTTAACGATAGCGCGCGCCATGGAAATACGCTGCTTCTGACCGCCCGAAAGCTCCCTTGGGTAGCGCGAGGCATAGCCCGCCATATCCACCTTTTCAAGCGCCTCTTTTATCTTGTTTCCGTGAAGCTTGTCCGAGATATCAAGCGCAAGACCGATATTCTCACCGATAGTCAGCTCGTCAAGCAGGTGATAGTCCTGGAAGACGAAGCCGAGGTGACAGCTTCTGTAATTATAGAAGTCTCGGCTTGAAAATTTCGAGAGCCTTGCTCCGTTGAAGCATATCTCTCCCTTGTTGAAGCCGTCAAGACCGCCGATGAGGTTGAGAAGGGTAGACTTTCCGCTTCCGCTCTTACCGAGAACGAATATCATACCGCTGTCGGGCAGATCGAATGAAACGGAGTCGATCGCGCGGCACTTCTCTCTGTTTTTACTTTTGTAAATCTTTGTCAGATTTCTTATTGATATCATAGAGCGCTCCAATATAAAATATTTAAATTAAAATTTTGCAAAAAACGTCGTTGGGTTTAACCGAATACCTCTGCCGCCGCAATTACTCGGATAATATCCGTGTCAACTTTATCACGGCCGTAGGCATCGAAGAATCTCTCTCTGTACCTGTCCGTCTTAAGGTTGAAAAGAAGTGTCCACGCCCCCCAGAAGAGGTCTATATGCCGCTCCCCGACACCGCCCATACCAACGTCGATAAAGGCGGAGAAACGCCAGCCGTCAAGAAGAATATTAGGCAGGCAATAGTCACCGTGCAGAAGCGTGTCGCAAATGAGTGCGCTTTTGCCCTCGGAAAAGACAGCGTAAGCCTCCTCTGCCGAGCGGTAGCCAAAGCTGTCGGGGAAGTGCGATTTATCGTAGTTCCCGGTTCGGAAGTTTTGCTCGACCGTATTGATATAATCCCGTGTCCTGTTCATCACGGGGCAGCCTGTAAAGTCTGTTTCGTGAAGCGCGCGGAGTCTTTCTGCGATAGTGTCGCAAAGTCGCGTCGGGTCTGAAAGGTAGTCCGCGTGCGTGCAGTCCTCACCCATAGCTCTCTCTGTTATCATCCAATCGTAGTCCTCGGTGAAATACTCGGCTACGGCGGGAGAAAGACCCTTAGTGTGGAAAAATTCCGTCATTTTTGCCTCGGAGGCAAGCGCCCCCACGGCGTTTCTTTTTAAATAATAGCCCGACCCCTTTTCTATATAATAAACTCTTGCCTCGGGCGAGCAGGAGCTGTCGTAAACCTTGGCGTCCCCGATAAAGCTTAGAAGTCTCTCGGGGAAAAATGGGGGCAGTTTATTAAGCAAAATTCTTTTCATAGTCTCATAAGTGTTTATGGAAGCCGAAAACGCAGCCTCCCGTATGCGGATTGTTTTTCTCTATCTTTTTGTTGCAGCAGGGGAAGAGCAGAAATTCGCGGATCTCTCCGCCAAAACCGCGCTCCGTTATCGGTAGAGGCTTTTTCGGGTGATATTTGCAGCCTCGCATATTTGCCGCCGTGAATATCTTTCCGCAGTTTTTGCATACGAAAACGTCGGAGCGCTTTGCCCGTCCCGTCTTTGAGGATAAAAATGCCATAAGAGCGGAGAAGCCATCCTGTGTTGCGGCAAAGGTTTCCTTATAGCGAAGTGTTCTCGGAACTGTGCCCTCAAAGGAATCGAAAACGCAGAAAATATCCGCGTCGGGCTTATTTCCCGAAATTATATCCTGATAGAATATATCCCATTCGTACTTGACCCAAGGACTGTTTATATATTCCTCCTTTGTGCCGACGAGAACGAGGTATTTACACTCGTCGAGAGCGCGGTCTATTTCTTCCTTGAAATTAGAGTTTCCGCACTCGGAGAGAGTCGAGTTAGACATAAAGACGTCAAAGCCGTGAGCCTTCATTATATCGTAGAGCTGCTTTGCTATCACGCTGTCGCGCGTAGGCTCACCACCGTACGTGTTTTTGAAAGAAATAAAAACGTCCGTCATATAAAAATCCTTTACTCTAACCATTATATCTGTATAGGTCTGTTATTTTTTACGTAATCGAACTCCGCCTTGGTGATTCGTGTATAGGAGAGAGTTCCTATCTCCTTTGACGCTGAGCCGAGATACCAACCGTTCATTTTGTTTATCTGCTTGTATTCGTTCTCAACGTTCCATTCTACGACTGCGACGCCTGTTATAGCCGCATTTGTGGAAATATTGACCGTACCCGTGTACCAATAAACGATGCTTCCGTTCAGCACGTCGGGCGGAGTTATGCTGGACTTTGTTGAGGAGAATAGTGGGTATATGAACTTCGAGCAGAGCCAGCCGTCGAAGTGAAGCATACCGCCCCGCCTTTTGATTTCAACTATTCTCGTAAAGTCGTGCGCCTGGTTCGGATCCTGACCCGAGACCGCCGCGGCATTGTATCTCCAATATCCCTCGGCGGGATGCGGTACGGATGCCATTATCTTGCCGCGAAAGGCTGTGAGCGCCGCCGCTATGAAAGCGAATACAGCCCCCGAGGTGATGAACGTAAAAGCGAGAGTGCCGCCTGAAATGAGACCTATTGCGGTAAGGAGAAGTGAAATCCCTATAAGAACAACGCTGAGGGCGGGGGAAGCTATGAGCTTCAATCTTTTTATCTTGGCTATCTCGGTCTTAGGCTTATCGCTGCCGTTGTGAGCCTCATTGGGGCTCTTTCTTATCATAAAAAATTCGGTAATGCTCTCGGCATCCTCGATATTTTCATCAAGCAGGAAGAGTCCGCGTGAAAGCCCTGCCTCTTTTTTGCAGATAACGGCTGTCGTAGCCCTGTCGTATCTTCCGTCGGCAAGGTCCGCGGCGGCGATAGCCGTGTCGTCACTCTTTATTATTTCTGCGTCGGGGAAACGCGCGTCAAGATAGTCGTCGCACTGCTTGAGTGCCTGCTCGTGTGAAATAATGGCAGTGATATCCGAGACGTCAACCGAGCTGTCGCGCACGAAGAGTGAGTGATGTATTTTCATCTCGGCTCGCATTACCATCTCGTAGTGTATGCCCGAGAGAGCGTTTACCGTTTCCGAAACGAGACCGCCTATATTATTTCTGTAAGCCATAACGCCGTAATCAATGCTATTAAGGAGCATTGCGTTGACCACAGCTGAAGATGATACGAGAGGGACGTATTCGACCTCCCCAAAGCAGTTATGCTCGGCAAACTTTTTTGCCGCCCATTCAGAGTTCGAGCCCTCGATACCCTGATAACCGATCCTGATTTTCATTTTTTCCTCCAATATGGAATTTTTTACGTTTACACCAGCTCGTCCGCAGAGCGTACGGTCCACTCCTCGGCTTTCTTAAACATATCAAAGCACTCCTCGCACAAAAAGATGTCCATATCCTTCGTGCAGTAAGCAACGCCCCTTTCCGTAAGCGAAATCTCTTCGCAGAAGTACCAGCACTCCTCGCTCCAAAGAAGCTCAAGCCGCCTCTTTTCGGTAAGCACATCTCCTTCGGGGATTTTACCGCCGTTTTTCTCGGCGTAAGAGAGAATCGAGTCATGCTCGGGGTCAATGCAGCATCTGAGGTGCGCTTCGTGCTTTTTCGCTCGCTCGGTAACTCTTTTGTAGTATGCGTTCTTTTCTCTGTACGCTCTCTCCCAGAACTCGGGGAAAACTATCTTGTAGAATACCTCGCCGTGAAGGTTGGTATGCTCTAAGGCTGCCATTTCATTTCTCCTTTCAGAAAAGCCCCTTGTTATATTTTATTATCGCGTGGAAAATAATCGCTATCGCGGGTAAGACAGATACGCCGAGAAGAGTAAAACCTATCCACTTAAATAAGATAAGATGAGTCAGGTGACCGATAAGCAGAAAAATCGAGCAGAGCACCGCGGCAAGTCCAAAAATGAGCGTACCTATACCAACTCTCATTCCAAACGGCTTTATATCCTCCCTTGCAACTCTATGTCTATGGTAACGGTGAAGAGTTGAAATATTACCGCTCATATTGATAAGCCCGACTGTGGAAACTAAAATTCCAAACGCGAGAGTAGATAAAAATTCACCCATAATATTATTCCTTATGTTTTTTCTTCCTGCGCTCACTTAATGCGAGCTTTACGCCGTGCGATGTGACGGCGTTATATATATTCAGATAATCGTTAGTCAGCACCGTATCGATACCCATATCAAAGTATTTTGCCGCCTCGTCGGGGTCGTCCGCCCAGAAGACGTTGCAGAGGATACCGTGCTCGTGCGCGAGCCTGACCGTTTCCTCGTTGAAATACGGCTTGAAGAGCTGAATTTTATATGCGCCGAGCTCTTAAATGAATATCTAGGCTGAATAACACATATCTTCATAACGCTTTACCAGATAATAACTCTCTTTGAGGGCGCGATATACATTTTATCGGTTTTCTTTACGCCGAAGGTATCATACCACTCGGAGAAGTTTCTCGGCTGCATATTTGCTCTGAGCACGGCAGGACCGTGAACGTCGAGGGAGAGGAGGAGCTGAAGATACTCGGGCTTTGCCTTCATGCACCATACTCGCGCCCAATTCTTGAAGTATTCCTCGTAGGATGCGCCGGGGGTTTTCTCCATGATAGCGAGGGTAACGGCCATACCGCCGTTGTCAGCCATATTTTCGCTTACGATGAACTTGCCGTTTACCTTACCCCAGGGAAGCTCGATGCCGTCAAATTCTCTTATCATAGCGTTAATCTTTTTCTTGAATTTTCTGGTGTCCTCTTTCGTCCACCAATTGTTTATATTACCGTTTTCGTCGCACATAGCTCCGTTACTGTCGAAGGCGTGTGAGATCTCGTGACCGATAACCGCGCCGATGCCGCCGAGGTTTTCGCTTCTCGTCTGCTTTAAGGAATAGAAGGGAGCTTGAAGAATAGCGGCGGGGAAGGTGATATCGTTAACGAAGGGATTGTAGCAGGCGTTGACCATATGACCGGGCATTGCCCATTCCTCTCTGTTGACCTTCTCGGAAAGCTTGCCGAGCGAATGCGCGTAGCGAATGCTCAAGAGACTGCTTACGATATCAAAGAGCGAGTCGTCCTCATTAAAAACGAGCTTATCAAAAATCTCGTCAACCTTGTCGGGATATCCCATCTTAACGCCTATCCTTGAGAGCTTGAGGATAGCTTTTTCCTTGGTTGCCTCTTCGAGAAAATCGTTATTTTTTATGCGCTCTTTGTATGTATCTATTATCTGATAAACGATCTCGGTGATATCGCGCTTAGCCTCTTCACCGAAATACTTTTTTCCGTAATAAAGACCTATGGGCTCGGAATAGAAAGCGGACGCTGTTCTGTATGCAAACTTTTCCACGGGAGTACCCTTCGGGATACCCGAGATAGCGCGCTGGAACATACCTCCGAGGTCACGAAGCTCTTCGGTAAGGTAGGTCGCGGCAGAGAGAAGTCCCGTAACGAACGCCCAGTGGCGGTAGAGCTCGAAGGTATTCGCGTTGAATACCTCGGAGAAGCTTTTGAAGTATCGTGGCTCTTCAACGATTATCACGTCGGGCGTGAAGCCGAAGGTGTCTGCGAGGAGCTTCTTGAAGTTAACGGGGCGCATAAGCGTGCAAACTCTCGAGGTTTTCATCGGGTTATAAGACTTTATGTATTCCGACCACTCCTCGCTGCTCTTGACTAAGCCGCCGAGTAACTCGTCGAAAGCAAGCGTATCCGCAATGTATTTGCTCTGCTGCTCCTCACTAAGCTCGGTTTTTGCAAGCACGAGCTTTGCCATATTGGACCAAAGACCGATGAGCGCTTCCTTTTGCGGAGCACGCTCGGGCTTGTAGAAGGAAGCATCGGGGAGAATGACTCCGGGACCCGAAATGCCGACGCAGTGATGCTCGGTATCCTTCATATCCGCGCCGACGGAAAGAGAGAAGGGAAGAGGATACTTGCCGAGCATAAGGCTCTTAAGCTCGCGGTTGAAGTCGTCAATAGAAGTGAGGCTCTCGATTTTTTCAAGATACTTAAGCGCCGGCGCGATTCCAGCCTTTTCCTTCTTCTTGACGTCCCTTGCGGCGCGGAAGAGTGCAGTCGCGCGGCGAAGGTAGTCGTTCTCGAAGGAGCCGCTCTCGCACATAGCGCAAAGCTCATCTATCATAAGCTTCTCGACCTCGGTATTGAGGCTTGAGAAACCGCCCGTCGTAGGCATATCATCGGGAATAACGAGCTTGTCAATAGTGTCGCCGTTCACGTGAAGGTAAAGGTCGTCCTGAATTCTTACTTTTTCCATTTTTAAATTCTCCATTATATAAAATATTAATTATTTTTAAAATCAAATCTCTTCGCACGGAGCTTTTATTCCTCGCATCCGCACGCTTTTATGAAGCTGTCGAAAATGCGCTTGTTTTTCTCGTCCTTGTCAACGAGCCTCTCGGGGTGCCATTGATACCCTCGGATATAACGCTCGCCATCGGCATACACCGCCTCAATAATTCCGTCATCGGCGTTCGCCATAACCGAAAGTCCGCGCCCGAGTGTCTTTATTGCCTGGTGGTGAAAGCTGTTTGCCGTGATTATCTCTGCGCCGCCCGCGATATGCGAGAGGGGAGTACCCGATACTACAGTCACCGAGTGAGAGGGAGAGTCCACGGGCTCAAGCTGCCTATGTGAGATATCGCTCGGTATCTCACTCGGGATATCCTGATAGAGCGTGCCGCCGAGAGCTACGTTCAAGAGCTGAATACCTCTGCATATAGCGAGGATTGGCTTGTTCGTTCTTATTATCCTTTCAAAAGCCGCAAGCTCAAGCTTGTCACGCAGATGCTGAATGGCTCCGCAAGCCGCGGAGGGCTCCTCACCGTAGTAAAGCGGGGAAATATCCGCCCCTCCGGTGAAAATAAATCCGTCGCAGATCTCCGTAAATTGAGAGATAACTTCGCCATCCTTCACGTAGGGCAAAAGAATCGGTAATCCGCCCGATTTCTCTATAGCCTCGGCATAGGTACCCTTGACCTTCGCCGTACCGTCGGAGTCGATCTCCGCCAAAAGTCCAATTATAGGTTTCATAAAAAATCCTTTCGTCGGAAAAGCTTTTCTAAAAAGGCTCGCGCCTTTCTATTTCGACAATCTATAATCATTATATTACTATTTTATGAGTGATTCTATCTCTTCTTCCCAGGAGAGAGGGCCGCTGTACTCCTCGGGATAATATCCGTTATGCGTCAGGGTACCCTTTTGCGAAAAGATTTCATGCTCACCATCAGAAAATTCTATACACACAATATAACCGGGCGCAAAGACGCGGATATAGTCTATGGGAATGATACAATAGTACTTTTTGTAAACGATTGTTTCCATTTCTTTTGCAAAATCGGAAATATCTCCGGCGGGAACGCTGTATACGGATTCGTATTCGTCGAGCGTATCGGAAACGATTTTTTCGTCTGTTATGTCAATATAGTAAACGTCTATCGCGGTGATGTCCTCAATATCTCCGATAATGTTCAGCTTTTTATTTATCGGAATGCAGGACGCGAGAGAAAAAACAAGTACTGTCGCGATAGCGCAAATAAGTATTTTTTTCATAAGTAAACCTCTTTTTTAAAAATCCAATAAAACGATTTTTCCGTTTTCGAATTTAAAAGAGCTTATTACGGCGTGGACGTTTTGCCAACCGCACGTTTTCCCCTCATCATAGGTGTGAAAGGCGATATATTCGCTCTTGCCATCGCTGAATAACGAGCAATGCCCGGGACCGTTCCAGCCGTCGTGGATTGATAGCGCGGGGAAGGGCTGCTTCACCCAGCTATCCGACTGCATAGGATCTGTGCCACGGAAGGCAAGAAAGCCTATACAATAGTGATTTGCCCAGGAACCCGAAGCAGAATAAAAGATACCCTTAAGCTCACCGTCGCTTATGTATGCGAATGGGCCCTCGTTGATAAACGGTCTATGAACACCGTCACCGATGCAATCGAGCTTTTCCCAGTCGTGCTCGGGTGTTGATATAAGCACTCTTTTTGAGGATATAGTGCAGGGATCACTCATCTCCGCAATATAAAGATTTTGTCTGTCGTTAACGGTATTATCCCATCCCGACCATACAGTATAAAGACGTCCGCCGTACGAAAAAACTGTAGCGTCGATTGCCCATCTGTCACTCTCGTCACTCATTTTACCAACCATTCGGAATGGATTCATGGGATCGCAGGAATCGTTGGTCAGAACATACATACGGTGATTTACGTTGTTTCCGTCGTCGCAAGCTACGTAAATATAGCAAATTTCGTTTATTATGTGAAGCTCCGGCGCCCAAAGCTCCTTTGAATACGGCTTGTTTGCCTCAGGTGTAAATACGGTAACCGTGTCTCCGCTTATAAGTTTTTCAAGCGTATTTGACTTTGCAACACAGATTTCTGCCGCGCCCCTGACGAAGCAATGATAGTATGCTCCATTGTGAAAAATTACCGAAGGATCACGTGGCTCATAGCCGCCGCTTTGTTTTAATAACATATTTTAGTTCTCCTTATTTTAACCGCATTGTTTATTTTTGTTTTGCTGTTCGATTGTGCTCACAGTGAAGTTTTGCTCACTGTCGCTCGTAGTGAAGTTAAGTTCGCCCTAAAGTTACTTTTCACTTGCGCCGCTTACGGCGCAAACTTCACTGCCGCAAGGCAACTTCACTTTCCGGGGAAAACTTCACTCGCCAGAGGCGAACTTAGTCGTCTGGTCGACTTTTGTCGACCGGACTTAATTCCCGATGAGCGATAAAACGTAATACCACAGGTTACCCCGTTTTTTATAAGGCATATCTTTGATAAAATCTTTTATAGCATCTTTGTTTTCGTCGGTTAAAGAAACGTAAAAGCGGCGCTTACCATAGCGGAACGAAACAGCACACGCATCCTGCGATAACGCATCGAAGATAATAACCAAGTCTGCGATATCCGAAGAGGGGATAGACGCAATCAGCTTCCCACGTCTGCTGACGCTCATATTCGTGCCGTCCATCCGATATTCGTTATAGCCGATGAAAAGCTCCTTTATCAAAAGATAAACAAACACGCAGGCGCAAAGGAGCATAAGCACGCTCGGCACGAGAAAAACCGTATCATCGGTGAGCGCAGTCCACAAAAAGAAACCGCCCACCGCAAAGAAAAGCGCGGCGCAAAAAATCAATATCAAGACTTTTTTCATTTTTTATCCTTTCTGGTCTTTCGAAAAAATACCTTGCTCCCATTTTTGCGTAAGAATTAAAGCTCAATAGTTTTTGCGTAATCCTTGAGTATCTTTTCTATATCGCTCTCGTTTTCATAATGATTATAGAATGTCGAAAAGGCTGAAAAGCCTTTTCGCGGCTGATAAATCAGCCGAACAAAAAGCCCCAAGTGGCTTTTTGTATCTATATCATTGCAACAGAAATCGACAAATTTCCCTCACGAAATTTGTTCGCAAATCTTGCATTTGCGGTCGAAATTTGGAAAATTTCGACTTTCGATTGTCGTTATAGAATACGTCGTCGCATTCGTCAAGAATATCTGTGAGCATATCCTCTTTCTCGTCGTTTCCTTCTTATTCGAGATAGGCGTTGTATGCTTTTTCGATATTCTACCTTAACACGCCGCACAGAACGTCAAATCTCCTTTATCCCTTTGAAAGCTCGATCAATTCCTCTTTTGTATAGTCCTTGTATCTGTCAGTGTCGAACAGAGTGTCGGTAGTGTCGGGGAGGGTACCTAGCAGCTTATGTAAATCTATATCATTAGAGAAGTTTATGACCTCTCCGTTTTCGTTTTCCGTTTTATGAACGCAGCAGATGAACTGCCCGCTCTCCGTGTCCATGTCAAAGTGTGAAGTAACGGTCGAAGAGTCAACGTCGAAGAACGCATCCTGATCATCAATAAATTTTTCACGTATAAATTCGAAAAGCGCGTCACGGCTTATCTTTATAACTCGAACGTCACCGTCGCTTAATTTCTTTTTCATTTTATTCTACTTTCATTAATTGAATTTTATTTGTTAATTTGTCTTTTATTTACGGTTCAAAAGAGTTGGTGCTTTTATTTTTTACCATTAGCGTGAGGAAGGAAGAAGGTGCCCCACATCAAATAAACGCCGTAAGATAGAGTGTCGGGATCCTCTTCCGAGGTAGGTACCTCGTACCCCTGCTCGTTTCTTCGCCAAGAATCCATGCGCTCGTCAGTAATACCATAAAGCTCCTGAAGCCGCTTTCCGTTCGCCCCACCTCTCATCATTTCAAAGGTCACGATATGTCCAAGCTCGTGGAAAATGATCTCCACCATTCTCTCGATGTCGGGTAAAAGCTCCGCTCTAAAGGTCAGTTTATTATCCCATCCCGCAAGACCGTCCACGATAATACCATCAAAGGTAAGGGAGGGTACGAATTCCACCTGAACGTCGGGAATTTGCAAAACGGGGCATACCGCGCGTATAAGTTCGTTCACGCGAGCTACGCGCTCATTATCTGTAAGCTTATCCCACGGGGAGCGGCCGAGCTTTTCAAGATACCATTCCGTGAGCATAGCACACTTCATTTCCGTTGTGAGATAAAAATCTCCGTCGGATGAGCGATAGTTAATGATGCGATCGTAAATAGGTCGGTTTTCCACGTCCCATTTAGCGCCTTCATCATCAGCCAATACCGCAGTTTTCCAAAGTCTTAGGGCCTCCGGCAAAAACAAATCGGGGCAGTAACTAAAGTAGTTTCTCGCAAGCTCGCACGAAGACCATATATCTCCGTCTGCGGCTCCTCGCATAAGAAGCGATATCTCGGCAGGCAGCTGGTGCTGAAGACCGTTTTTCTCCTGCATCGTGCGCGCCAGATTCCAGTTATCCAGTCCATTACCGCTATGTAAAACTCCCTTCATGAAAGGAATGTTCGATTTCTTAAAAATATTTTTCATATATCTATCCTCGCGTTATTCAGTCGTAAATTTCGTCAAAAAGCATTGAAATGCTATCGTAATCAACACCGCATTTACGTGTCCAACGGTTCACAGGGAGCATAGGTTATACTAAACAGCTGTAAATGAGAGTTTCGAATCTTGCGGGGGAATTACTTTTGTCCGTTAGATTTTGATTTAACAGTGGTAATTGAAGCAATCAACATTCTTCTGATTTTGCCGCATTTGTTTCGTAAGGATTTGAAAGTGAGATCATCAATAATATCACTCTTGCACAAAACACTAAGCCAATTCTCTGTTTCGTTTGCTTCCTTTTGGGCTATTTCTAACTTATGTACGAAATCCGCGTTGCTTTCGGCATACTTTGCCTCTGCAATGTTTGCGCTGATCGAAGAAGCACTGCGGATAAGCTGTTTTGTATATTCGGGGCGTCCTTTTATTCTTGAGCACAGCTCGGTAATCTCAACCGTAAATTCGATTGAGAGTTCGTGTGAGGTTTTGGGCATAAATACTCCTTTTGGTCCACCTGTGGTGGAGTGATATGAAACTTGGCTTTTGCAAAGCCGTGATATAGACGGCGATGCCGTCGTGATATAGCGCAACTACGTCGCGCGTGATATGCTTGCTCACGCAAGCGTGATATAGCCTCACGTTGCTCGGCGTGATATGCTCGGCAAAGCCGAGCGTGGAGAGCCGCTTTACGTCGCGTGAAAATTCCTTACGGCTCCGCAGAGCCATATCACGACACCATCAGGTGTCTATATCACGCACCGCCAGGTGCATATCACGAATTCCGTAAGGAATTTTATATCACGTCGCTTTGTCTCTTGAGACAAACGACACTTTCCACGTGGGTCAAGACTCCAAAAGGTCTCAAAATGGTCGAAAAACGGGGGTGGAAACTCCAAAAGGTATATTTATTTGCCTTTTTTGAAATAGCCTTTACCCTTTAAAACATCGTACCATAAGGTATAAATCGCGCCACAGTTTTTGCACCTGATTCTATACCACAATCCATCTTGAGACCAATACCGAATGGTGTCGGCAGGGTTATTCCCTCCGACATATTCGTAATCGTCACTTTCGGATAATTTCTTGAGTTCTTCTAATATGTCAAAAAATTCTTCGGTAGTTTTTAGCGACTTTACTGTTTTAATGGTTTTACACATGTCGCATGTTTTTTTGAACAGTATCATAATTTACTCCTTGTCAGACAAACTAAACTTTCCACGTGGGGCATAAGCCCAAAAGGTATATTTTATGCCAGCATTGCTGCAACGATAACAGACAAGAATGCGATTATAAAAGTACCTATTTCACAAACCGTCCAATAATCAAGCATCGTTTGTTCGTCCTCTGTGAGACGAATATGATCAAGCATATTCCATATAACGATGTTGGATATAATAAAATGAATTGCAAGCGGCAAAATGCCTATGCAAAGAATGCCATTCAGCAAAAGTCCAAAAACAATATCTAAAACGGCATAAATCACATGAATGATTGAGGTAATCCGAAAGTATTTCAAAATAAACCTTGCTTTGCGATTTTCTATTACGATTGAATGCTTTGAAGGCTGTATAGCTTTCTGCGTTTTTCGATACTCTTTCCGTTTTTTAAGAAAAATGATAGTTCCCATTCCAATAGCACCGACAAACGATACGCACCAGCAAACACCAAAATTAAATACCCAGTACCACCACGGACGGGCAACGACTGTAGTCAGTGTCCCATCTGCTTGCGCCTTGTAGACTTGATATGTATCAAAATAAAATTCGCCGTTTTGGAATTTGTCCGTATATTCGTTTTCCCAATCGTAAATCAAATCAATATCATCTGATTTTTTCTTTTCAACAAAAGTTCCGTTTGAAGAATCATAAATGTAAGCATCAGCAGAATTATATACAATGAGTTGATTATTGGAAAGCTCAAAGTACACATTTCTTAAATACGGCGTCGATACCGCCCAAAGAAATCGGCCTTCTTCAGAATAGACATTTACATAGGAGGCATCATTATAGCATACATAAATTTGATGTAAATCTTCATCATGTAAAACCGTAGCAATTTCGTCTGGGGCAAACAGTTCTACCTGCACTTTTTGATAGTTTTCGTTATCTCGTGTGCATATTGATCTGCCTATCAAACCGATAGCAATCCCAGTGAAAAATATCAGTATGAAAACAACAAATAAAATTCTTTTGGTACTTGTCATCGGTCTTACACCTCCTTTATAGAAACTTCGATATGTTATACTAAACTGCTGTAAATAAGTGTTTCGAGTTTTGCTAGAAAATCACTTTTGTCCGTCGTCATTTTCCTTTGCGGTGGTGATTGAGGAGATGAGCAATTTGCGGATTTTACTGCATTTTGCGAACATATCCTTATACTCATCCTCGGTAATCATATGTGTATCCCTGAACAAACCAAGCCAATAATCCGTTTCGTAGCATTCTTTTAAGGCGATTTGAAACTTATTGATAAAATCTGCTTTACTTGCCGCATAGTTTGCTTCGTGAATATTGGCTCCTATGCTTGTGCCGCTTCGCAATAATTGATTTAACAATACGTTGCTTTTGCGGTTTTCTTTAATTTCGGTGCAAAGATTAACAATGTCAACGGCAAATTGCTTTGATAAATCGACTAAAAAGTTTTCTTTCATTTTAAGTCCTCACTATTAAAATGATTTGACACTCCGTGTCATGAATTGAAACTTCGTTTCATGATTTCTCGTCAGCGTTCCGCCTCCTCCATGAATTGACGCTATGCGTCATTAAATGAATTGCCTTGTTATCCTTATGCCCCGCAGGGCAATTCATGACCGAAGGTCAATTCATGCGCGTCAGCGCAATTCATGCCATCGGCAATTCATTGTCGAGCCGACGTGTGAGACACACGACGGACTCGACATGCCCTGTCATCGGAAACATATCCCACCCGCTGACCGTCTTCGTGTCATACCCAAGCTCCCTCATTCTTTTTACGTCGCGCGCGAGTGTTGTCGGGTTGCAGGAGATATAGACTATTCTCTTCGGGGAGAGCCCTGCGACAAAGGCGAGAAGCTCCTCGGCGCAGCCTGCTCTCGGCGGGTCGAGTATCACCACGTCGGGCAGAATTTTTCGCCCGAGCTCGCGCTCGGCTGCGTCGAGCATAGCGGCGGTGTTCTTCGCGTCACCCGCAAAGAATTTCGCGTTCGTCTTTCCGCAGAGCTTCGCATTATAGCGCGCGCACTCAACGGCAGGCTCGACTATCTCAATTCCGATAAGCTCGCCCGCATCCTCAGCCATTGACAGACCGATAGAGCCCGCGCCGCAGTAGAGGTCGAGCAGAGTGTCACCCGGCTCGAGCGCGGCAAGTCTGCGAGCCTCGCGGTATATGAGCGTTGCCGTGCCGTGGTTTACCTGGTAGAACGAGGGCGCGGTTATCTTGAGCTTTGCTCCCGCAAGGGTGTCGGTTATGTAATCTCTGCCATAGAGCGTTATGTATTCGTCACCTAAAATTATGTTCGTGTCCTCAGTGTTTACGTTGAGTAAAATACCGCAAATCTCGGGAAATCTCTCTGTCAGATTCGCGATAAGCTCATCCGAGTGGGGAAGAGCTCTTCCGTTTATAACGACGGTGAGCAGCACCTCGCCCGACTCCTCGGAGCGGCGAAGATATATATGGCGCAAAAGACCCGTGCCGAGCTTCTCGTCGTAGACGGTTATCTCGTGCTTCGCGAAATGCGCTCGCAGAGACTCGAGTATCTCGGAGAAGATACGGGGCGCGATAGGGCAGTCTGCCGCCTCGGTAACGGTATGCGTCTTCGGCGCATAGAAGCCGATAACGTACCCGCCGTTCTTATCGCGCATTATGGGGTACTGCGCCTTGTTTCTGTACTCGGTGAGCTTTGGTGAGGGAACTGTCGGCAAAATCTCAATATCGGAAAGACCTTCCTTCAAAAATGCCGAGCGTATAATACCCGTCTTGATATTAAGCTCCTCATCGTAGCGTATATTTCTGTAAGCGCAGGACTTGCAGGCGGAGTTTTCGCACCTGTCGGCGCATCTTTTGTCCGAGAGCGTGATGAATTTCTCCACTCTGCCGACATAGTACGAGGATGCCGCCTTGATTATCTTTATCTCGGCAACGTCACCCGTAACGGCGCCAGAAACGAAGATAACCGCGCCCCCCGACTTCGCAACGCCGAAGCCGAGATTTGTTATATCCTCGATAGTTACCGTGAGTATATCGTTTTTCTTCAAAATAGTCTTTTGTTTCAATTTGAAAATCCTTATTAAAGCATAGTCATAATCCGTGAAAACGGAGTGTACAGAAAGCGGAAAAATATGAAAATCAGATAAAATCTTCCTTGAACTTATTTCTGTATTCCTTCGGGGTCATACCGAACTGAGCTTTAAAGCTCTTCGTGAAGTAGGAAGCGTCGGTAAATCCGCATTCGTCGGCAATATCCGCGATAGCTTTGTCGGTATAGCGCAGAAGGCTCATCGCATATTTTATGCGGTAGGCGATAACGTATTGATGAAGGGTGATACCCTTCTTGTCCTTCAGCATCTTGCTGATATAGAAGGGATGATAGCCGAAGATAGCGCCAAGCTCGGTGTTGGAAATCTCGTCGTGAATGTTATCGCGTATGTAACCGTCGAGGTTCTCAACCATAGAGGAGGGGAGCGCGTTCTCGTCGGAGTGCTCGGCTATCTTAATGAGCATAAGCTTCATCATAGCGGAAAGCTCCGCGAGGTAAAAGCCCTCGGCAGAGGTGAATATATTCGCCATACGTATGAAGTTATCTCTCTCCGCCTCAACGTCCTCAAGCAGGATAACGCTCTCAAAGGTCGGCATATCCCAAGCGTGGTGGATATCGAGCGCGTCAGCAGAATCAACGGGCACGGGCGCGAGCCACTCGCCCTCGCCCAAGTACTCATCCGTGAAATCAAACGAAACGACAACCGCCCTCATATACTTGCTCTTCAGCGCGTACTGCGTACCTGCGGGGATATAGAGCAGCTTACCGGGGGAGAGCCTCTCTCGCTTTCCGCCAGAGATAGAGTATGAAAGCTCACCCGAGATAAGGTATATTATTTTTGAGTCGGGAGCCACGCAGGGCTCGGTCCTCTCGAGCTTCTCGTACAAGGCTATGGAATGGATGCAGGGGTTGAGCTTAAGTAAATTCATAGGTAAACCTCGTCTTTCGTTAGGTAAAACTCTCACGGGCGCTCCGCTCGCGCGTGCAGTATTCTGCCCGATGATTTTAAATCTTTATATTAGTTTATCACGTGTGCGTGCGAAAATCAATAGTTATTTTGCCAAAATCCGAATTCCACGCAAAATAGAGTCCGAAGGCTTGACAGGGTACAGGGCAAAATGATAAAATAAACCGAAAGAGAAAAGGGGTGAAAAATGCCAATGCTGAAAATAAGATACGTGACCGATATCTCCGATACCGCGTGGCACTACTCGTTTGGCTACTATGCTGAGCGCAAGTGGATATCCGAAAGCCGCATCGTCCTCATACGAGGAAATACGCCCGACATTGCTTATAATGCCGCGACCCGTGCTAAAACCGAGCTTATAATTTGCGATATCGAAACGGGCAGTATCACGGTGATTGACGAAAATATCCCGAGCTTCACCGACTTTCTCGTGGCGGAGAGTAAGATATACTACGTAAAGGACGGAGCGCTGATATGCTTTAATGCCGATACGTGTGAGAAAAAAACGCTCTTTCGTGAGAAAAGCATAGGCTCTCCGCATATAAACTCGGACGGCAGAGTTATAAGTCTTTTCTCCTGCTCTCCCGAAATATGCCGCTTTTTCAGAGTCGATACGGAGAGCGGGGGAGGCGAGCTTCTTTTTGAAACCACGTTTGGTGAGCCCCACCCGTACGCAAACCACGGTATGATATCCCCGACAGACCCCGATATCCTCTTCTTTGCCCACGAGGGAAATACGAAGGAGATAAGCGACCGCCTTTGGATATATAGCGCGCGTGAGAAAACCGCCCGAAATATAGCAAAGCAGGCGGTAGACGAAAAGGGCTCTCCGATTGATTGCTTCGGCCACGAGGCGTGGAGTCACGACGGCGCGGGACTCTATTTTGTCAAGTACCGCGAGTCACGCACGAAGGGCGGCATATGCTATGCGGATATAGAGGGAAACAAGCCGGAATTACTCTACACGGGGGCTGACTATTGGCACGTCGGCGCATCGGAGTCGGGCAGATACCTCACGGCGGATACGCGCAATCTCGGAGCTGACCGTTCGGGCGTCGTGCTTATAGATAAAGCCACGGGCGAGGAGAAGCTTATGGATACGCCGTGCGTAACCTTCCGCCATCCCTGCCACCCGCATCCGCAGCTCTCCCCAAGCGATACGAAGCTCGTCTACCACTTTAAAAACGAGCGCGGAAATACCGCCGTCAGAATTGCATTTTTAGAGTAATTCGTAGCTGTAAGAAAATCATAAATCTACATTTATGTAAACTAATATAGTCAAATATACACGAAAAAAGCAAAAAAACGGGCAAGAACGAAAGGGAAGTAACTCCCTGCCACTCTTGCTCGTTTTTTATTTATTTGTTTTGCCTAAAGCTTCAAATCACGTTCTGATAGGTAATCTTCTGCGGAATAGCTCAAGTCTGTCCTCGCACTTCTTTACGTTTTCTTCACCGTAGGTGCGGAAGCCTGCGCGGAGTCTGTCACGGAAGCGTTGTATCTCGCGCGAGATGAGCATAGGATTTTCGAGAGCCTCGGTCATGCGTTTGTTAAAATCGTCATCCTCGACAGAGTGCAAAAAGAACGGATAGTTTTCGTGCGGATCAGCCGTATACGGCGGCACGCATAGATAACCGTCATACTGAATAATGAAGCTCTCGCACCACAGAACGTAAAATGCGTTCAGGAACTTCAGCATATTTTTATAGCGGGTAACGCGCTCGACAGTCGGCGGCGTTATGGCGTGTATCTGATCGAGTCCGCGCTCTGCCATATTTTTTAAAAGGTCTGTCTTTTTTTCTATTCTGCGGTAAAATGAGGAAACCTCCGTAAATTGGCGGCACGCCGGAAGGGAGTAAATACTCTTTGTAAGATATTCAAACTGTTTCACGTATTCACGGTAAATTTGCTTAATTTCATCAAGCTTGTTCATAAAATCTCCTCAACCATATCGATGTGTGAATTTTAAAAGCGTGTTTTCTCAGTAGCATTGCAATAAGTTTGGCACGCGGTAATGATAGACTCACCTATTACTTTACAAGCTTAAACGCTACGGGCTTGCCCGCTTCTGCGTTTTCGGATACGAATACGTGGAAGTCACCGGGCTCTGCGGCAAAGCTGCCGTCCGCGGTGTGGAACGCGAGCATATCCTCGGTTATCTCAAAGGTAACCGTCCTTTCTTCACCGGGGAGAAGCTCAACCCTTCTGTAGCCCTTAAGCTCTCTTACGGGTCTTGCGAGAGAAGCGGCGATATCGCGGATATAGAGCTGCACGTTTGCAACGCCTGCGGCATTACCCGTGTTCTTAACGGTAACGGTAGCCGAAAGCGCCTTGCCCGAGGTCATCTCGCTATCGCTCAGGGTGGGCTCGCTTACGCTGAAGGTAGTATAGGAAAGACCGTATCCGAAGGGGAAGAGAGGCGCGTTGGGATAATCAAGGTAGTTACTGCAATAAGCGTAGTGCTTGTCGTCACGGGGCTTGGGTCTGCCCGTCATCATGCGGTTATAGTAAATCGGGCACTGTCCGACGTGATAGGGGAAGGACATAGTCAGTCTGCCCTCAAAGTTTACCTTACCGAAGAGGAGATTTGCGGCAGCGCTTCCGCCCTCAGTACCGGGCTGCCAAAGCGTCATAAACGCGGGAGCGTCGTCTATAATATCTCCGAGCGCGAGAGGTCTGCCGTTAAAGAGAATTACGACTGTATTCTTGTTGACGGCGCTAACCGCTCTGACAAGAGCCTTCTGCGCATCGGAGAGCGAAACGTCAGCTCTTGAATTGCCCTCGCCGCTCATAAGCGCGCTCTCACCGAGGCAGAGAACTGCGCAGTCGGCAGCCCGAGCTACGCTTACGGCTTCGTTTATCATATCAAAGTCGGGTTTAGCTCTGACGGCGCTGTCGGCGCCCTTTGCATAGGAAACCTTATCAGCTCCAACGTGCGCGGCAATTCCGTCATAAACGCTGACAGCCTCGTCGGCTTTACCGTGGCAAGCCCAGAAGCCTATCATTCCGTCCTTTGCGAAAGGACCTATAACGGCAACCTTTTTCACGTCCTCGGAAAGGGGAAGAACGCCGTCGTTTTTGAGGAGAACAGCTGATTTTTCCGCAGCTATGCGGCAAAGCTCTCTATGCTCGTCGCAGAGGTGCATTTCAGCCTCGGCATCCTCGGATGCCATAAGGTAGGGGTCTGTGAGAAGTCCGAGCTTTTCCTTGAGCTCGAGAATTCGGAGCACCTTTTTGTCAAGCTCCTCTTCGCTTATGTACTTTGCTCCGTCCTTGAGGAAGCAGGTGGACATCATTTCGATATCGGTCTCTGTTTCGCACGCCGCCTTGGTGCATTCGTCGCGGTCTGCGCAGTAGCCGTGATTTTTCATCTCGTAGAAGGAGTGATAATCCGTAATGACAGTTTTGTCAAAGCCCCATTCGCGGCGAAGGATATCGTTGATTATCCACTTATTACCCGCGGCGGGAACTCCGTTCAAGAGGTTGAACGCGGTCATAAGCATATCCACGCCCTCGTCAACCGCCGCGCGGTACGCGGGGAGATAATATTCGCGGAGCGTATGCTCGCTCATATCGGTAGTATTGTAATCTCTGCCTGCTTCTGCAGCGCCGTAAGCCGCGAAGTGCTTTACGCACGCCGCGAGGTTATATCTCTTATCCTCGTTTCCGTTCTGGAAGCCGCGCACCTGCGCGCGAGCCATAACGCAGTTGAGGTATGGGTCCTCACCCGTGCTTTCCATGCATCTGCCCCATCTTGCGTCCCTGACGAGGTCAACCATAGGACCGAAGGTCACGTGAACGCCGCCGACGGCAGCCTCTCTTGCCGCCATAGCGCAGCATCTTTCGAGAAGGTCGGGATTCCACGTCGCGCCCATTCCGAGAGGGATAGGGTAAATCGAGCGGTAGCCGTGAATAACGTCCATCATAAAGAGCATCGGAATTTTGTGGGGATCGGCGTCAAGATGCGCCCCCTGCGCCCGTTTCATCTCCGACGCGCCCGAGAAATTGAGCACGCTACCTATCGACGCCACGTCGTCTGCGGTGAGTCCGAGCTCGGTGGCAGGACCCGTAACAACGTCGGAGCCCGACTCGCTGAATACGCAGTTAACGTTGACCTGAGTGATTTGAGCAAGCTTCTGCTCGGTGGTCATTTTAGATACTAAAGCCTTTAAATCCATTTTTACCTCGCAAAAATATTTTGTCCACCGATAAAACGGCGGAGATTTTAATTATAAACCGATTCTATAATCATTATTATAACATTATATATAAAAAAATTCAAGATATATTTTATTAAAGGCTTTATATGAATCATAATTTTCCGAACAGTCAATAAGGAACGGAATATTTTTATAAGCGACGTGTGAAGCTGTGAATACGGTTGAATTATTTGTAATACTATATTATAATTATTTCGTAAAATTTTTCCGATATTTGTTCGCACGTAAAAAGAAAAAGATGCTTATAACAAAAATATAGCGGAAAAATGAAACCGGAGCGCCCGAATAGCGTTTTATAAGTAAAGGAGGTTGATACTATGAAGAAAATTATATCTTTATTGCTCATTTTAACAATGTTTTTTGCTTTTTCATCCTGTACGGTAAATCCCGAAAAGTATTCGCTGGCGAACGCGGCAAACGCAATGGAGGTCAAGCACTCCGATGCCAAACAAGAGGGTTATGAGGAATTCATTAATAAGTTGGATGCCTTTGCCGCCAAGCTGACCTACGAGGTCTATTCAGATAGCAATAAGCAAACAAATATTTGCATCTCGCCTGTGTCGGTCTATATGGCGCTCGCTCTTGCAACCGAGTGTGCAAGCGGTGAAACAAGGGATGAAATACTGAATGCCGTTGGTGTTACCTACTACGAGGTGAAGAATTTTACCAAGGTTTTATATGGCTTCTCCAACCGCGAGTACTACTACACCAATATGCTGAGTAAAAAGAAGATCCTCGCATTTGAGGAGCTTGCAAACTCCATCTGGGTAGACAAGAATACCACCCTCAAGGAGGATGGTATAAACAATCTTGCGAGTAACTTCAACTGCGACTTGTTCAGCGTGAACTTTAAGACGAGCGAGGGCGAGAGGGCAATCAACGCCTACATCAAAGAAAAAACACACGGCATCATTGACGGTGATATAGAGTTGTCACCCGAAACCCTGATCACGCTTATCAATACATTCTATCTCAAAGAGGTTTGGAACGAGGATGGCGACGAGATAAGCTTTACCGATAAGTCTTATGATTTTAAGAACACAGACGGAAGCGTGACGAATACAAAACTGCTTCAGGGTTATTATTTTAACGGCAATATCTACGATGGAGAGGGATATACATCCTTCTACACAAGAACTGAGCACGGCTTTGATATTAAATTTATCGTTCCCACCGATGGGCATACTCTTGAGGAGGTATTTACGTCGGATAATATTTACAATATCAACAATCTCGGTGATTACGGATATATTGACGAGGAAAATAAGCTTCTGCATCATACAAGAGTCTTTTTCCCGGAATACAAGGCGTCCTTTGACGGTGATATTGCAGAGATACTCAAAAACGATTTTGGTATCAACAAGCTGTTTGATTTTGAAGAGTGCGATTTTTCAAACGTAACCGATGAGCAGCTTGCTTGCGACGGAGTTATCCATAAGTGCAGCATCGACGTAAACGATAAAGGTATCGAGGGAGCAGCCGTTACCGTTATGCCGATGGCGGGAGCGCCGGGGCCTCTTGAGGGCTATGAAGAGGTATATCACGACTATATCGTTGACAGAGCTTTCGGATTTGTTATTACAGATAGCTACGGAGCGGTGCTTTTTTCGGGAGTTGTAAATAGCGTGAATTGATGCCGTCCCGCATATAAAAACTCGCTATTCCCGCATTGCGAGAGTAATTCCTTCACCTCGGGGTTGCATTATTTCAGACGGAATGGTAGAATGTAATTACAAGAAGCCTTGAAGCTGCAAAAGTAACAGAAAAACTGCAAAAGTAACAACCAAAAGCGCCCATACCGTGTTATAATAATAACAGCAAAAGCTGTTTGGAGGTAGCTTATGGAATTCAGAGAAAAATTAAAGAAGCTGCGCGTTTCAAAAAACTTATCGCAGCAGGCTCTTGCCGATGCAATATTTGTCAGCAGAAGCGCCGTGGCAAAATGGGAAGCGGGGCTCGGTATGCCTTCGTTCGACTCGCTTTTGGCGCTCGAGAGATATTTCGGTGTTGAAGAGGGGTATTTTCTCACCGATAAGCCCGACGAGGTCATAGTTAAAAAGAATATTGCCGTGCGAAGGCTGTGGACGGCAGTCGGTGTGGCAAGCTTTGTATTTTTGTTTTTATTCTCGGTGCTGCTTATGGTGTAGGTAATGTGCGACTCCTACGGACTTACATCGAAAATGGCAGCAGGAAGCGTGTTTTATGACAACGATTGTATACATAACGACGATTATGACATCTATTACAGCACAATGGACATATATCAAGGCGAAGGCGAAAGCAGGGAAAAGATAGGCGAATATATCCATGCGTTTCGCCCCGTGCGTAAGCTTGCGATAGGCTACGGAGTCTTCGAGGAGGATTATACCTACCGTAAGTTTTACGACAAAGACGGGTATTTGGGAATTATCTATTCCATAAAAGGCAAGGGGTGCTATTATAACATAATCGAGATAAAGCATAATACGTTCCCCGCCGACTTACTTCTGTTTGATAAAATAATTGTCAACGGCAAGGAATACGACGCCACGTACAATTCCTATTTTGTTACGGACGAAAAGCCAACGTCACTCACGGTAGGGAATACCGAACTCAGAATAGGCCCGTTGGAGTACAAATAAAAGTGTATGGCTCCATACGAGCTGCGCTTGCTGAGTGTACGAGTCCGGGGCAGGCAGAAAAAGAAAAGCACCCAAAAGGGCAATGTCATTAAATTAACTTGATGACATTGCACAACCAAGGTGCTTTTTTGGTGAACCATACCCGAGGCTAAATCGAACTTGATTTATGAGGTTACTACTACGCATTTATGCCAGCCATAGATAAAATAACGCGCTAATACGAAGAATTTTGGTCAAATCTATTGACATTGTATCGCAATTGCGATATAATAATAACGGAGAGCACCGATGACGGTTGCTTCCAATGAAATTGATTAAGAAATAACCGCTTTCAGTTTGGTCGCTGGGCGGTTATTTCTTTTTCATTTGCGGTCATTGAAGTATTTAAACAACAAGTCGGCAAAAGCGATAAATATGCTGATAATCATTAACAGTTGAGTTAAGGTTATGTATTCCATATTATCAACCTCCCTTCCTTGTAGTGAAGGGAGTAAAAATATGCTCCCCTCCGAAAAAGGAAGCAACCGCCACCGTATATGGTGCTCTACGGGTACTTTCGTACCGAGAATATTATACCGTAATCGACGTATTAAGTCAAGTCATTACATAAAATAATTGAGAGCAAAAAGTTCACATTTAAATATAAATTTGCGCGTAAATATTTACTTTTTATAAAAAGCGTGATATAATAGGTATGCGACGTAATTTAATATTCTTAACTCAAGGGTGTACTATGCCATTTTAGTACTCCCACCTTTTCATATTCTTGAGTTAAGATATTATGAAAATTGCGTCGCGGCAAGGTTGGGTACATAATGGGGTGCGCTCGCTTTGTGGGCGCACTTTTTGTTTTGTAGGAGAATAAAAAATGAGTAAAGTAAGCGTATTGTTTAAAAAAATCGTATCGTGGATTGCGGTAAATAAAACTAAAAGCATAATTATTGGAAGTATCGCGTCTGTTGCAATTTGCGGAACGGCAGTGGGTATATCTATTGCTAATAAAGGCGATGACGTATCCGTTTGTCAGCATGTCGATTCCGATAACAATTCGCTTTGTGATAACTGTGGCGAGAGCTATACCGACGGCAAGGATATAGACGATAGCGTTCCTTGCCAACATAGAGATGCAGATGATAACTCGCTTTGCGATAAGTGTGGAGAGCGCTATACCGACGGTAAAGACGTTGAGGGTAGCACACCCTGCTCGCACAGAGATGCAGACGATAACTCGCTCTGCGACAAGTGCGGTGAAAGCTATACCGACGGTTCAACGCCTGATGCACCTGTTAACAGCATCACACTTGATAAAGCAGTCGCTAACATTGAGGTTGGTGATACCGTTACGTTGAACGTTCTTTTTAAACCCGAAAATGCTACGGATAAAAATATAACCTGGATAAGCTCTGATAGCACGATTGCACTCGTAAACAACGGCATTGTTGTTGGAGTTAAAACGGGAACTACAACGATAATCGCAATGACAGCAAACGGCAAGACCGCAACTTGTCTTATTAACGTATCTCCGAAAACCTATTATGCCGAAAGTATAACGCTGAACAAAGCTTCCGTTGAGCTTCCTATTGGCTATACCGATACGTTAACAGCGATGGTATTGCCCGATTATACAACCGATAAAAGCGTAATTTGGTCAAGCTCTGACTCGAGCATAGCTAAAGTCGAAAACGGTGTTGTCACCGCTCTTTCCACAGGAACAGTAACCATAACCGCTACCACAACTAACGGAAAGAGCGCAACCTGTACCGTTAAGTCGCTGTTTATACCGGCAACCGATATTATAATCAACGAGCAGCTTATCTACGTTAATGCAGGTGAAAACAAAGCGGTAAATGCGACAACAGTTCCCGAAAATGCAACCGTAACCTCGCTCATTTGTTCAAGCTCCGATACAAGCATCGCAACCGTTAACGACGGTATTATTACCGGTGTTTCTGACGGTATTGCAATTATCACGGTTTCAACTGCAGACGGAACTATATCAAAGAGCTTTAACGTTGTTGTTGAAAACAGCGCTGAAATAATATACACCTCTTATGGCTCTGGATATTCCGTAACGGGTATCAACAAATGCACGGAGACATTGATTATCCCCGACACCTACAAGGGTAAGCCGGTAACCTCGATTTCAGCTAACGTATTCGGCACGGAATGCAGAATTATTAAAAAACTTTATATTGGCAATAACATAACCACCTTGCCTGACGGTATATTCAGAAATTGCACTAATCTCGAAACGCTTTACGTACCCAACGTAAAATACGATTATATAGGCGATCTTTTTGGTAGCGTTCAAACAGAATATATAGGTACAGCTGATGATTTTGTAAATGAAACCTTGAATGGAACTGGAGATTGGATCTATTACGGCGATAGCTGGCTTTCGGTTGACGGGGTTTATGTTTACGTAGAGGCTCTCCACCTTTCCAATAATAATATTCTTTCATGGCAGAGTGCAGATATTAACGGTTATTATATGAGCGTTCCGAGGAAAGTTTTATTAACTGCCTACTACATTCCAAAATCATTAGTTAACATTTATAACAAAAACCAAAGTGCGATAACAGTTGAATCGGATTCTGCTTGCTTGGATAAAGTAAAAGATTTGAGAGTGAGCATCAACGGAGAAAGCTTATCGAAAACTCTCGCAGAGGTTATTTCTCTTTCTGATGTTGAGAAAATAAAATCCCCCGGTACGCATAGCTTAAAGGTATACTATGGCGGGTTCGTCTGCGAGGTATCAATAACCGTAACCGAACATACGGCTTCTGCCGCAGTGCAGGAAAATTACGTTGATTCAAATTGCACGGAAGACGGATCATACGATAGCGTAACCTATTGCTACTCTTGCAACAAAGAGCTTTCGAGAACAGCCAAAACGGTTGATGCAAAAGGGCACTCACCAAAAGCGGCGGTAGAAGAAAATCGAGTAGAAGCGAGCTGCACCGAGGACGGCGGATACGATACGGTAATCTATTGCTCCGTATGTAATGACGAGGTAAAGCGTACGCATACTGTCATTCAGAAAAAGGGGCACTCATCAAAGGTTGCAGTAGAAGAAAATCGAGTTGAGGCAACTTGTACTAAGGATGGACATTACGATAGTGTGGTTTATTGTTCAACTTGCAACAACGAAGTTTCGAGAGAAACGAAAACAATCACAAAACTCGGTCATTCGCCCAAATCTGCTGTAGAAGAAAATAGGGTTGAAAAAACTTGTAGTACAGATGGTCACTATGATAGTGTTATTTACTGTGGAAGATGTAATGAAGAATTATCAAGAAATACGATAACGATTCCTGCAGCACACACTCCCAAGGTAGCCGTACAAGAAAACAGAGTTGAAGCAACCTGTACCGAGGATGGTCATTACGATAGTGTTGTTTATTGCTCAAATTGCAACGGTGAGGTTTCAAGAGAAACGAAAACAATCACAAAACTCGGTCATTCGCCCAAATCTGCTGTAGAAGAAAATAGGGTTGAAAAAACTTGTAGCATAGACGGTCACTATGATAGCGTAATTTACTGCGGAAGATGCGATGATGAATTATCGAGAAATACGATAACTATTCCCGCAGCACACACTCCCAAGGTAGCCGTACAAGAAAACAGAGTTGAAGCAACATGTACCGAGGACGGTCATTACGATAGTGTTGTTTATTGCTCAACTTGTAACGGCGAGCTTTCCAGAGAAACAAATCCTATCACAAAGCTCGGGCATTCACCAAAATCCGCTGTAGAAGAAAAACGCATTGAAGCAACTTGCACCGAAGATGGGCATTACGATATCGTAGTTTATTGTAACAGATGTGACGGTGAGGTTACGAGAGAAACAATAACGCTTACAAAGTTTGGTCATTCGCCGAAGTCAGCAATCGAAGAAAACAGAGTTGAAGCTACCTGCGCCGAAGACGGACACTATGACAGCGTCATTTATTGCAGCGAATGTAACGTTGAGGTTTCAAGAGAAAAGATTAATATACCTAAGGCTCACAAATATACAATTGGCTCTTGTATATTTTGTGGTGGATTGGAAAGTTCTCCCGGACTTTCATTTACCTTGAATTTAGATGGTGCAAGTTATTCCTTGACAGGAAAAGGGTCCTTTAGTGGTTCAAACCTTGTTATCGATATATACAACAACTTACCAGTCACAAGCATCGGCGTGGAAGCGTTCAGTGATTGCACAAGCCTTACGAGCGTGACTATTGGAAACAGTGTCACAAGCATCGGAGATGATGCGTTCGAATATTGCAAAAATCTTACAAGCGTATATATCATGGATATAGCGGCATGGTGCAATATATCATTTGGTAGTTATAATGCAAATCCGCTATATTATGCAGATTATCTGTATCTTAACGGAGAACTTGTAACAGAGCTTGTAATCCCCGATAGTGTCATAAGCATCGACAATTATGCGTTCTATAGTTGCGACAGCCTTACGAGCGTGACAATCGGAAACGGTGTCACAAGCATCGGCGTGGAAGCGTTCAAGGGGTGCACAAGCCTTACGAACGTGACAATTGGAAACAACGTCACAAACATCGGGAATTCTGCGTTCTATTATTGCACAAGCCTTACGAACGTGACAATTGGAAACAACGTCACAAACATCGGGAATTCTGCGTTCTATTATTGCACAAGCCTTGCGAGCGTGACGATAGGAAACGGCGTCACCAGCATCGGAAAGTATGCGTTCTATTATTGCGGCAGTCTTACGAGCGTAGTAATCGGAGATAGCGTCACAAGCATCAGAGGGTATGCGTTCGAATATTGCAAAAATCTTACAAGCGTAACTATCGGAAATAGTGTTGCAAACATCGGAGCTGATGCGTTCAAAGGTTGCTACAAACTGGTAGAAGTAATAGATCATTCATCTCTTGGTATTATTAAAGGAAGCTCTTCAAACGGATACGTAGGCTATTATGCAAAAGAGGTGCATACTGGTGAAAGCAAGATAAAAACTCTTAACGAATATCTCTTCTATAGGTATAACGAAGTAAATTATCTCCTCGTTTACGTAGGCGACGAAAAAGAGCTTGTACTTCCAGAAAGCTATAACGGTAATAATTATGGAATCTACGACTATGCTTTCTGTGATTGCTCAAGCCTTACCAGTGTGGTAATCCCGGATAGCGTAACAAGCATAGGTTCTTATGCGTTCTCGACTTGCTATAGCCTTACGAGCATAAAATATCGTGGCACAGCGGCACAGTGGAAGGCTATTACAAAGGGCATTTATTGGATCAGTGGCGACTGCACTATAACCTACAATTACACAGAAAATTAAATTGAATTTTAAAGAAATGATGGGACAGGGAAACTCTTTCCTAAATACGCAAAAAAATATTAGTCGTTTTGCAAAAAATAACAGAAATTAAAATCAAAGGAGAATATTTATGTCAAGTAGAGAAGTTATCAACTATGGGAGCGTGAAACAATGTATAGATGCAGAGGCAAGAAGGGTTAGTAGAGAAAACTTGGACGGAATTAAAACCGAAAACGAAAAATATTTTTTGCGAGCTTGGTGCAAAAAGCAGTGTGAGTGGTGCGATGCGAAGTTCGGGGTTGAAAACTGTTGCTTTTCAACCGACGATGATCTTGGATAGGGAGAAAAAATATGAACTATAATGCACACGATATAGCGTATGAAATAGAGAAAAATGATGAAAAACATTTATGGCTTCGTTCGATCGGAGTGAAACGATTTTTGACGCAGACCGGATGGAGGAAGAAACTTTTTATGAATGTATAGCTTTGATATTGAACTTAATCGGAAATGATAAATCTATCGATTTTTTAAATAAGATAAATGTCTATAAAAGTGAAAATATGAATGTTATTCCTAATTTTGTAAAACTATTCGTCGAATTTAAAACTTGTTTAATAAGCGAGCAAACATAATATCGTTTATTAAAATACAGGACTACAGATATATCTATCATTTTTTACCTCTCGATTTTTATGATAGAATAGCTATAACAAATTTTGTCTATTAAGATATTAAAATGCAAAAATATTAGCCATAAAATCGAGAGGTATATATAAATAATTGGCATTAATTTTTCTCCAAAAAACTTTTATGAAAAAATAAAAATTTTCCTTCAAAAGTTGTTGACAGAATTTTTTAATGTGCTATAATATATCCACCGTACCGCAATCCGCTAGCGTGCGGAGAGTTTGCGGCAAACGTACCGTTTTAGTGCTACGCGTTCGTATTCCCACGCACAACGCGGGATACCGCCGACGGCGGTATGCGAACCCAGCGCAAAGCGCCTACGGCGCATGCGCCGGGTGAGATTCCACGTACGAGTTGCTAACACACAGAAAAAAGAAAAGCACCACGATTGTGGTGCTTTCTTGGTGCATACCGCCGACGGCGGTATATTGCCAGCTCGGAGATGAAAGTTATTATTTTGAAAAACGAATTGATTAGATAAAAGCACAAACCCGAGCGGCAAACTCGTACGGGAATTTGCGGCGCAACAAACAGAGCATTAATGGGAGCTGAAGCGCATTGGTAAAAGCGAAATTATAATGGAACTGCAATGTTTCGCTAGGCGAAACCACGCGCCGCAATGTTTCGAACCCATAGCGCGCTTGAACAAATACAAAAAGGTTGACAAAGCATAAATTAGCACGTAAGTACAATGTAAAACTTAAAGCTTATGCGCGCTGTGTTCGATGAGTGTACGAGTCCCTAACACGCAGAAAAAAAGAAAAGCACCACGATTGTGGTGCTTTCTGCGTGTTGGTGACTCGTACGGGAATCGAACCCATGTTTTCAGCGTGAGAGGCTGATGTCTTAGCCGCTTGACCAACGAGCCATATTAAGTTTTTATTTGCGCCGTTCGTTTAACGCCTAGATATTGTATCATATTATTTTTGCTTTGTCAACCCCTTTTTGAAAAATATTTTCTTTTTTGTCAAAAATGAATCGGGGTTGTCAAGGCTTCTTACTAATAATAAAAGTTAATAATAAAAGGAGCCGATCGTGCGTCGTTGTGCTGTCGGCTCCCTTGATACTGCTATGGGATTTATTTGTTTGCGAATTATTCGGCGTCGGTCTTCGAGATATGCTTCAGGTAAGCGTTGATGAAGCCGTCGATCTCTCCGTCCATAACCGAGTCTATATTACCGTCCTCGTAGCCTGTACGGGTGTCCTTCGCGAGAGTGTAGGGCATAAATACGTAGCTTCGTATCTGGCTGCCCCATTCGATATTTGCCTTGTTGCCCTGGATATCCTCAATTCTGTCAAGCTTCTCGCGGAGCTTTATCTCCATAAGCTTTGCCTTGAGCATCTTGATAGCCGTCTCCTTGTTCTGAAGCTGGCTACGCTCTGTCTGGCAGCCGACGACGATACCCGTAGGCTTATGCACGATACGGATAGCAGAGTCGGTCTTGTTGATGTGCTGACCGCCGGCGCCGCTTGAGCGGTGAGCGGTGATCTCCATATCCTCGTCCTTAATAACTATAGAGTCGTCATCGTCAAATTCGGGCATAACCTCAACCGAGGCGAACGAGGTGTGTCTTCTGCCCGACGCATCGAAGGGAGAAACTCGCACGAGGCGGTGAACGCCGTTCTCGCTCTTGAGGTATCCGTAAGCGTTGATACCCTCTATCATAATGGTAGCGGACTTGATACCCGCCTCATCTCCGTCGAGCCAGTCGATGAGCTTAACGGTGTAGCCGTGCTTCTCACCCCATCTCGTGTAAAGACGGTAGAGCATCGACGCCCAGTCCTGAGCCTCAGTTCCGCCCGCGCCGGGGTGGAAGGAGAGGATAGCGTTATTTTTGTCGTACTGACCCGAGAGAAGAACCTCTATTCTCTTTTTCTCTGCCTCTTCCTCGATGAAAGCGGTCTCGGCAACGACCTCGTCAACCGAGCTTTCGTCGTTTTCCTCGATAGCCATCTCGCAAAGGGTATAGGTGTCCTCGAGTCTTGAGCAGAGCTCCTCGTAGCTCTCGACCTTGTCCTTAAGCTGTTTGATTTCCTGAAGCTTCTTCGAGGATTTCTCGGCATCGTTCCAGAAATCCTGCACCATAGTCTCGCGCTCAAGATCGGCGGCGCGTTCCTTGGCTTCGTCTATTCTGAGCTGATTTTTGAGCTCGGCAAGAGTATCCTCAAGCGCGACGAGCTTTCTTTTCGCTTCTTCAAGCGCAACGATCATAGTAAAACCTCCAACTTACGTTTCTCTGAGTATAGGTTACGGCGGTATAAACCCCGCCAAAAATTTTTTAACCTATAAAGTTTAGCATATTTTTAAATATTTGTCAATACAAAAGAATAATATATCCCGGCTCCCCGTCTAAAATAATAATTAATTATTGACAATTAAAGAGTGATATGATATACTCATTGTGTTAATAACAACATTCAATAATCATTAATTTTCGGCATTCGGGAAAAATAATTCCCGAAGCGATAAAAGAAAGGTAAAAAAATGAAAGTAACGAAACAGACACTTATCGGCGACGTTCTTGACCACAACGTTGAGACCGCAAGATTTTTCTTTGAGATCGGAATGCACTGCCTCGGCTGCCCTCACTCGAGAGGCGAGTCCATTGAGGACGCGTGCAAGGTTCACGGCACTAACGCTGACGAGCTCGTTGCAAAGATCAACGAATTTCTCGGCGAGGCGTGAGCGCACCGATAAATAAAAGGCTTCTTGCGTGCGCCTCTCTCGTAAGGGAGGGCGCGCGCTTAGCCGACGTCGGAACCGACCACGGCTATCTGCCGATCTATCTGCTCTCCGAGGGCAGGATAGAGCGCGCCGTGCTCTCGGATATAAACCGAGGCCCTCTTGCCAAGGCAGAGGAGAACGTTCGCGAGGCAGACCTCACCACCCGTGTTAAGCTTGTGCTGTCCGACGGCGCGCGTGAGCTTGACGGGGAGGGCATCACGGATTATACCGTTTGCGGTATGGGCGGCGAGCTTATCGCCGAGATAATTGATAAAGCTCCGCACCTTAAATGTGAGGACTTAAATCTTATCCTTCAGCCTATGTCAAAGCCCGAGGCGCTCCGCGCCTACCTTTATTCGAACGGCTTTTCGATAGACCGCGAGCTTTTCGTCACCGACGAGGGAAAGCACTACGTCTGCATTTTGGCTCATTATAGCGGAAAAAATGCAAATATTTCTCCCGAAGAAGCCTATTTTGGAAAACGGGAATTCTATGAAACCGCCCCGACTGAATCAGCCGAGGCTTATTTTAGAACGAAGCTTGAATCCTTAACTCGCGTGATCGTTGGAAAACGCCGCGGCGGTGAGAGCATTGACTTGGAAGAAAAGCTTGTTCGCGAGTTGAAAAATCGTCTTAACCTTAAAGATTAGGAGAAACTTATGAACGTAAGAGAACTCTATGAAAGAATATCAGACCGTATCCCCGAGGACCTTTCCGAGGAATGGGATAACGACGGCATTATGTGCTGTCCCGACGATCTTGCGGCGGTAAACCGCATTCTCGTAACGCTCGACGTAACCGAGGAGATAGTCGACTATGCGATAGATAACGGATTTGACGTTATCCTCTCCCACCATCCGCTCGTGTTCAAGCCGCTGTCCGCTATCGACCCCGAAAATCATATTTCGAGAAAGCTTGTAAAGCTTATCCGCGCGGGTATCTCGGTGCTCTCCTTCCATACGAGAGCGGATAAGGTCAGAGGCGGAGTAAACGATTGCCTCGCGCGCCTTCTCGGACTTGACGATATTGAGCCCTTTGGCGACGATTGTCTTGGCAGAATAGGTCATCTCGAATGCGAAACGAGTATGGAAGAGTTCGCTACCCGTGTTAAGTCTGCGCTCGGTATTGATAAGCTTATCGTAGCCGATGCGTATAACCCCGTGTATACTATCGCCCTCGTCGGCGGTGACGGTAAGGGGTACGTAAAAGAGGCGCTTGATATGGGCGCGGATACATATCTTTCGGGCAGGATCGGCTATAACGTAATGGAAGAAGCCGCAGAGATGGGTATAAACCTCATCGAAGCAGGGCATTACGCGACCGAGTTCCCCGTGACGAAATTCTTCTCAAATCTCGTAACGAAGATCGACCCTCGTATCACGGTTGAGATAGTCGGCTCGTATATGCTGAGGACGATATAAGCGTAATTATGACAATAATTATTGACAAAAAATATACTAAAGCGAAGCGGTAGCTGTCAGTGAGAAGTATTTGCTATCGCTTTGTTTTAAATCAACAAAAATTAAAAAACGCGGTAAACGCTTGCTTCCGAAGGCTTGTGTTTACCGCGTTTTTATTGCAAAAAATGGCTTTCCGAGAGGAAGATCACCTTGATAAAAAGAGAAGAGTCCCCGAGTAATAAAGGAATGTTTATCAGGCGAAGCAAAACAAGATAGAGTTATTTTGAAGAGGAGATCATATGCTTTTTTCTGAATTGCTGCGGAGTCAAGCCGCTAAGCTGCTTGAATACTCTTTTGAAGGTCAATTCGCAGTTGAATCCGCATTCGAGCGCAATTGTGTATACGCTCATGCGCTTGAATCTTAAAAGATGCTTGGCATAGCTTATGCGTATATTGTTTCGCAGCTGCAAAAAGGTCATATGAAAATTCTTTTGTAAGCAGTGCGATATATGACTTGCGCTGTATCCGATTTCTTTCGCGCAATCATCAATTGAAATATCGTTGCGGAAATTGACTCGCAGGTAGTTTATCGTTTTAGTTACGGGATCTGAGGAAAGAATTTGATCCTGCGAGGCAGATACTTCCCTCAGCTCCTGAGAGCCTTTTCTCAGAAATTCCGAAAAGGTCGAGTATATCAAGGATTTTAAATCCAGAGACATTTCAAAGCTCGGCTCGATAATTTGGTCAAACGTATCAAACATTTTCGCCTCGATAAGCGCTTTAAGCTCAGGCGAAGGCTTGAATACCATATTTTTATATTCAAAGGAAGTGTTTTCATGATATATTATATCAGACATAAAATCTTCGGAAAAAAGTGTCATCCAATATTTAATTTTTTTGTTGTCTTCGGTATAAAATCCGTGCTCCTGATAAGGCAAAACGATAACAACGTCTCCCGCCTTCGCAAGCTCCCGGGTTCCATGATGCCTGACGATGGTTTCTCCGTCTATGATATATACCAATTCCGCGAATTGATGAATATGCACGGGAACTCTGAGTCTTTTTGTCTTAAGAGTAGAGCGCACTTGATTTTTGGTACTGAAATTATCCTTTTGTATTACGGGCATACTTTTTATCTCCAATAATAGCAGTATTTGATTATTATTGTACAGTATTTGATATTAAAAGTCAATACTTTTATGCTAAAATGAAAATGCGGTAGGATTTAGGGATCAAGCGCCTGTATGTGATCCGTGCTCCGCGTATAAATATAAAAGGAGAAAAGTTATGGAAAATGTAAAATCAGAAAGCGCAAAGAAATTTTTTATAATAGCTCTTTGCTTGGCGCTGTGCATTCTTTCGCTTCTTCCGGTGTTTACGTTCGGATCGAACGCCGAGGATTCGATAGAGGGCAGAGCATTTACAGCTGACGACGTTGCAGATCCGCTTATGGTACTTAATCCGTATACGGAAATGCCGAGAGCGTTTGCGGCTACGGTTCGCTTTGACGGCGGAGTTGATACAGCTTCACCGATAATAAGCAATCTCAAGAGTTACACTATACGTCACAGGGTCTTCGAGATAACGCCCGAGGGTAACCCTGCAATCTCCAGCTACTATAAGTATGATGGAACTCAGCGTTACGAATACATAGAAAAAAGCAGCTACGTTGAGTTCGATTACAGCATAATCGGCCTGGGCGAGGTTCATCTTGTTGTTGTGGATGAGATTGTTGACGGTAAGAGCGTATATAAGCTTTATGTCAACGGCGAGCTTGTTGACACGGTTACGAAATATCCGTACGTTTATGATCAAGATATGTACATTCTACAGAGGACAAGACCCTACTCGATAGGCTGCGATGCTAAAAATTATTTCAGCGGCGTGATCAAGAACGTAGCCGTATATTCCGAGGCCTTGACGGCTGAGGAGGTGGCATCCGTATTTGCGAACGGAGCTGATACTACTCACAGCGATATTATGGCGTATTATGACCTCACGTCAAGTGATAATACCGACCGCTTTATCAAGGATCAGACGGGAAACGGTCACTACGCCTCTGATTTATTCGGGAACAGCAAATATTCCGCAGATGATTACGCGTATTCTATAGCTGTTATCGGAGATACGCAGTCGCTTACCATTAAGGATGTCAACGACGGAACTGATTATACCTCGTACATTTACGAATGGATAGCAAGAAACAAGGACGCAAAGAACATTCAGTTCGTTATGGGTCTCGGTGACGTTACGGATGAGAATCTCAGCACCGAGTGGCAGCTTGTGGCGGACCTTCATAACAAGCTTGAGGCAATCAACCTTCCTTATTCTGTTATTCAGGGTAATCACGATACGGTTAAGCAGCTTGATAAATTCTTCAAGGACAAGGATAACTTTACACAAGCCGTAGAAAACGGTACTATAGGATATTTCAGCGAGGACAGCCTTGCTAACTACTATATGACGTTCACAGCTACGGACAAAGAGGGAAATGCGACCAATAATAAGTACCTTGTCTTAAATCTTGAATGCAAGGTTCCCGATGAAGTAATTCCTTGGGCAAATCAGGTCATAGAGCAGCATTCCGAATATCAGGTTATTATAAACACGCACGAGTACGTTCAGTTCCCAAATTCTTACTTCTTGCACATATATCCGACAGTTGAAGAGGGAGTAGCCAATGACCCGTATCAGATATGGAGTAAGCTCGCTTCTCAGCATGAGAACGTTATAATGGTATTATCGGGACACCTGTCAATTCCCACTATCTCTATGAAGAATCCCGCGGTAGGTGTTAACGGTAACACGGTCTACGAATTTCTTATAGATCCTCAGACGTTTGACATTGAGCAGAATTATGAAACGGGAATGATAGCTATGTTCTACTTCTCGGCTGACGGAAAGACGGTAAAGACCGAGTACGTATCAGCTTATAAGTCTCTTAAGGCAGATGAGCTTGATCCCTCCGCTCCCGACGTAATATCCAATCCCTATATGAGTAACTACACGCTTGACATCGGCAAGAAGGTTACACTCTCCGACGTTGAATGCGAATACGGAACGATTCCCGCGGCGTACAGCAACGCCGAGACGTATCCCTTTGTTATTTTCAAGCCTGACAAGACATTCGTCGGCGGATATCTCGATTTCGGCGACGTAGTGAAGGCTATGGTTGAAATTGACGCGTCGGCAGATTATAACGTGCTTATGAGACGTAATGCCGAGCAGTATTACTCATCCGACGTAAGCGAGCTTCGCGGTAATATAAATATCGATCTTGGCGGATTTATTTTAGTAAAATGCAGTTCGGGTTATCTTATCAATATATCCGTATCGGATAATTCGGGCGTTGTGGGTGATGACGTTCGCGGAAGCTTCAAGATAATGAACGGTACTATCAATAAGTGCGCAGGCGAGGCTCTCGTATGCGTGGATTACGGTACTGCCGATACGGGTCTTTCCAAGACGTTCACTACCACTATTGATTTTGAAAAGGTAGTTATTGCGAAATATTCAAGAGATAAGGGAACGAACCTTGTCTTTGACACCAAGGAAACGGGATATAGCAATACGACGGGCGACGCTTGCGCTATAGTAAACTCGACCTTTACCGACTGTACCTTTGATTTCCGCTTGGCAAACGTTCCGTGCGAGGCTCTTCAGCTTTCGAGCACAAACGGTGACAGAATAGTTTACAACGTTAAGATTGTCGGAAGTGAAATAGTATCAACGGTCGGCTTGTCCTTCAGCGATTTCGCCGTTGTAGACGGAGATACGAACGGAAGAGCGGACAGCGTTGTTTTCGCAAAGAACGGCGACGGTGAATTCTTTATTCAGAGACTTACCTCGGGCGCGATAGCTCCCGGTGCGGTAGAGCTCTGGTACGGTGACGACGGTACGCCGTACGTACCCGGAGAAAGTGGAACTGTTGACGGTTATAAAATATACAAGCTTGGCGGATATACCGAAAGCAAGTACGGAAACGTTCCCGACGGAAATGACGGATACGCTATATGGGTATTCCATAACGGAAGCTTTGCGGGCGGATATAACGAGTTCGGCGGTACGAGCGGCGCAATTGCGGCCGCAAAAACCCTAACGGACGGCAGCGTGGAAGATGAGATCGGCAGCACGGTTTATATTTATTTCGTAGATGATGCTCCCGCTTCATCATCCTACGCTAACTTAGGTCAGTCCGTGGGAAATATTGTCGTTGATCTTGACGGACACACTCTTACTCAGAAATACACGGGAGAATCTCTCTTTAATACTCAGGCTAAGTGTTACTTGGGTATTATGGATCCCTATTCCTTGACGGTTATAAACGGTAATATTATTTTGACTAACAAAGGTGTATTGACCATCGATGCGTACGGCGAACCATACGCAAACGCTACCGCGGAGTATAAGGAGTTTACGGGTAAGTTCGAAAACGTTAACTTCTCTTATGCCGAGGGCTCGGCAGCTACCGTATTCCTAGGTTATTATAAGAACTCGGCTATGGCTGTTCCAAAGAAAACTATGTATAACGTTGACTTTACCGATTGTACATTTGATTTTACCAACGCAGCGTCAATGGCAACCATTATGAACATAAATGACTCCGATACTTCTAATACCGACGATATAATCAAGGTTAACGTATACGGCAGTGAGATAATAACCTCAAATAACGCGCTCGTACTCGAGGACGTGCATCCAACCAACGGCTCGAGCGTTCATTGGGAAGCATCAAGCGAGGGTAACTACCTTTATATGACGGTTAACGGAAGCACAGAGGCTCCGACCTCTGAGGTTAACGGAGGCGCTTCTGCGTTCGCTAAGGCATCTGAGACCGAAAGCTCTGTAACGTATACGCTTGAGCAGATAGGAATTCAGACTAAGTATGGCGTACTGCTTAATGAGCACGCGGACTACGTCTTTGCTGTATTTGCGGAAGGCGTGTCTATAGCCGGGCATAATGAATTTAACAGAAGTAGCGCTGATTGTGCTATGAAAACAGCGAAAAGCAAATCTGAAGGCGGAATAGAAGCGCAGATTCTTATGCTTAAGAACTATGAGGCTCACACTGGTGAGTATTATTCCAATCTTGCGCAGTGCAAGGCTAAGGTTACCATAGATCTTAACGGATATACTTTTTATGCAAAGTCCAGCAAGGCTATGTTCCAACTTCACTCAAAAAGGGACAATGAAACAACAATTTATGTGGTTAACGGTAACGTGGTGTTATACAACTGTGCGCTTTTAGAATACCAGAAGTATGCAATCGACGGAAAAATCATCAATATGAATTTTGAGAATGTGAATTTCTCGCTTGCAGAAGAAAGCACCTTAACAAGCATGATCGCGACTAATAAAACTTCCACTACGACAAGGGATGAAACGCTTTATGTAACCTGGAATATAACGTTTACGGATTGCGTATTCGACGTTACCAATGCGGCAAGCAAGATCACGATTTTCAAGGCGGATTATCCAACCAATGACTCAAAACCCTCGGAAATCAACTACGTGTTAGAGGGCTGCGAAATTAAAGCAAGCTCAATGGACAAATTCACTACGTGGGGAACGTTCAACGCGAACTCTTCTTATGAATACGGAGTAAGCCACACGACGGGTCTTTATACTACCATAACGCTACCCGAGGGCGCTGCGGCTCCCAATCCCAAGGAAGAAATTGTTATCGGCGGCAAGTCCTTTGGATATGCAAAGGAAAGCGAAGCGACCTTAGATGGGACTACGTATATTACTTATGCGCTCGGTGAGATGACTAAATACGGTCCGATACCTCCGAAGTTTGCATCGGTTACAAGCTATCCGTTCGTTTTGTTTGATCAGTACGGTAATTGCATAAACTCGTCTAATTTACTGTATGGCAATACCACAGTAACCAGTATTATCCACATCACAAAGGAATATCTTAAAGGAAACGGTTCCCTTTACAATGCGGAGGATGGAACCTTTTGCGACGGTGCAATTCAGGCGTTCATATTGATGCGTTGCGATTATGATTTACAGAGCGAGAATAAGTATGACCATTTCTCGCAGATAAGAGGTACGGTTACAATAGACCTTAACGGATTTACTCTTAACGCGCGTGATGACAAGGTTATGGTGCTTGCCTATGCTAAGGCGTGGGGTATCATTACTACAACCGAGATGGTCTTTAAGAACGGAAGCATTGTAACGGTAGGACGTCCGATGTTAGCGTACAGAGGAGAATTTGACAGTGCCGACGGTAAGAAGTTTATTTTCAGATATGAAGATATTAACTTCAAGGTTGAGGGCTCTACGGCTAACTTCTTGGCATTATACAACGGCGTAAAGGATGGAGTTACCGAACAAATCAAGATGAGCTCCGAGGTATACTTCAAGAATTGCGAGATAGACATTACCACGGCAACCGCGGAAAATATTCTTCTCTTTAATCTTGGTGATGAGTACACAAGCACAAACGTAACGCTTGACGGAGTGACGATAAAATCCGATAACGGCGCATTTACGCTCTCAGGCAAGACCAACGAAGCCTCAACGGGTATTTTGAAGTGCATTGGAAACGGTTTGATGCTGGAGCTTCCCATTGGAGTTGAAGCGCCCACCGACGATACGTACGTATTCGTAGAGTCCACAAGGGACGAGGGCAGCGTGATATATAAGGCTAAGCTTGCCGAAATTGAGAAATTGGATTTCACGCCCAAGACCAGCATTACCCTCGGCTCGGAGCTTGTGTATAATATCTACGTTCCCGTAGCGGATTACCTCAAGTCCTTCACCGTTGACGGTGCGACCGTAGAAAATGCCGAGGTAGTAACCCTTGACGACGGTAATTCGTACTATCGCATAGAGGTGTCTCTTCCCGCAAAGGAAGCCGCGAGAAATATTATTCTCAAAGCTGCCGTAACGGCTGGCGGTAAGGATTATACGGGAACTTGGACTGTCAGCATCCCCAAGTATGCGGCAGCGCTTCTTGAAACAAATGTGAGCGAAGAGGAGAAAACTCTTGTCAAAGACGTGCTTCAATATATCAGAGCCGCATATACCTACTTCGGCACCGAAGATGCAGAGCAGATAGCAAAAATCGACACGCTCCTCGGTGACTACGCATCTAAACCCACGGTAGAGGGAAGCGACGCAGCCGATACGACGGGAATGAAGAGCGCGACTCTCGTTCTCTCGGGCAAGCCGAGTATCAGATTCTATCTTGCCGACGGAGCGAATGCGTCCGAATATAAGTTCTACATCGGCGGAAAACAGATAAAAACCGTTGTTTCCGAGGATGGAACCTATGTTGATATAGACGTTTACGCATACGAGCTTTGCGAAACCGTAACCTACACGGTTGACGGTGAGGATGCGGGCAGCTTCCATATCAACGCGTATTACGCATTCGTCAGCGGCACGGGTGAGAATTCTTACACGGGCGCGGACAAAGAAGCTCTTACCGCTCTTACCGAGTGCTTCTGGAAATATCTCCAGAGCGCAAGAGCGTACAGAGAATCGGTTGTTGAAAACTGAAAGGAGGAGTGATTAATGCAGAATTCAAAATGCAGAATGCAGAATGA
>JAFQPR010000080.1 GCA_017411605.1 Clostridia bacterium
AACCTCTTCTGCAACGTCACACATAGAGCCCATGCAGACGATAACTCTCTCTGCATCCGGTGCGCCGTAGTAGTTGAAGAGCTTGTAATCGGTGCCGATCTTGGCATTTACCTTGTCCATGTACTCCTCAACGATTGCGGGGAGTGCATCGTAGTAGGGGTTGCAAGCCTCTCTGTGCTGGAAGAAGATATCTCCGTTTTCAGCAGAGCCGCGGAGAGCGGGAGTCTCGGGGTTGAGAGAACGGTCGCGGAATGCCTTGATAGCATCCATATCAACCATCTCAGCGAGGTCCTTATAATCCCAAGCAGCAACCTTCTGAATCTCGTGAGAGGTACGGAAGCCGTCGAAGAAGTTAAGGAAGGGTACTCTTGACTTGATAGTTGCAAGATGAGCAACTGCGCCAAGGTCCATAATTTCCTGAGCGTTTGTTTCAGCGAGCATAGCAAAACCGGTCTGACGGCATGCGTATACGTCGGAGTGGTCACCAAAGATGTTAAGAGCGTGAGAAGCTACACATCTTGCGGATACGTGAATAACGCAAGGAAGAAGCTCGCCGGCGATCTTGTACATATTGGGGATCATAAGAAGAAGACCCTGGGAAGCGGTGTAGGTCGTGGTGAGCGCGCCTGCTGCAAGAGAGCCGTGTACTGCGCCTGCCGCGCCTGCCTCGGACTGCATCTCAACAACCTTAACGTTCTCGCCGAGAATGTTCTTAGCGGGCTCGCCAAAGATGTTCTTATTGGATGCGCTCCAGGTGTCGGTTACTTCCGCCATAGGGCTGGAAGGGGTGATGGGGTAGATAGCAGCAACCTCTGTGAAAGCGTACGATACGTGCGCGGCAGCGGTGTTACCATCCATAGAAATTTTCTTTCTTTCTACCATTGGTTGGTTCCTCCATTAATATAATTTTTTTAATTAAACCCAAAATAATGCGGTTAAAACCCTACTTGTCCAGTTTAATTTTAACCATCAAAGTGTATTATAACACAAATTTATAAATTTGTAAATAGCAAATAATAAATATTCGTCAAATATTTGTCAATTTTTTAACGAGATTCTCTACCCTCTCGCGTGAGCTTACGATATTCAGCGCTTCAAGGAGCGCCTTTGCGCTCATTCCCTCGGGGAGAGAGAGCTCGCGGCAGAGCGCGTCACGAAGTGAGGATGCCTTATCCGAGCCCGAGAGTCCGAGAGTGAACATATCGAACGTGGTCATACCGCCTCGCGCCTGCAGCTCCTCGCCCTCGGTAAACGGCGTAAGAAGTCCGCGCAAAATATCGCCTCCGACTCCCTCAACACCGAGCAAGCCCGCCTTGCCGCGATGCGCCTTTCTTCTCTCCTTACCCTCTACCCGTGGTATATAAAGCTGATATATTTTGTCCTTTGGAACGAGTCCCGAGAGGAAGCTGCGTATCTGAGCGCCGCCGCCGTCGGAATCGGTGAGAATGATGATACCGTCTCCCGCTATCCTTCTGATAAGCGCCTGCTTCTCCTTCGAGTTGAATATTCCGAAGCCGTCCGTGGTAATTACCACGCCTGAGAACATACCGAGTATCGCGCTCTTGTCGTACCGTCCCTCAACGACGACGGGAAGGCGCAGGCGGGGGAGAGGCGTAAGCTTAGAATTTACCGTCATTTTTACTCCTTCGTTTATACAAGACTTTGTCTTGATGATATACAAAGCGAAACGCTTTGATGATATACACAGCAGAGCCGTGATGATATACAAGACTTTGTCTTGATGATATACAAAGCGAAACGCTTTGATGATATACACAGCAGAACCGTGATGATATACAAAGCGGAACGCTTTGATGATATACACAGCAGAGCCGTGATGATATACAAGACTTTGTCTTGATGATATACAACGCCGGTGGCGTTGATTTGGTACGAAGCTAAAATTTTACTATAGCGCTTCGAAATAGTTTTACAAAAGGTTTCCTTTGCAACAGGTCCGTTGAGCAATGTTGAGTTCTCTTTTACTCGTACTCAATCAATGCGAAGCATTGCATATCATCAATGCAAAGCATTGCATATCATCAATGCGAAGCATTGCATATCATCAATGCGAAGCGTTGCATATCATCAATGCAAAGCATTGCATATCATCAATGCGAAGCATTGCATATCATCAATGCGAAGCATTGCATATCATCAACGCGAAGCGTTGCATATCATCAATGCAAAGCATTGCATATCATCAATGCGAAGCATTGCATATCATCAATGCGAAGCATTGCATATCATCAATGCGAAGCATTGCATATCATCAATGCGAAGCGTTGCATATCATCAATGCGAAGCGTTGCATATCATCAACGCAAAGCGTTGCATATCATCAATGCGAAGCATTGCATATCATCAACGCGAAGCATTGCATATCATCAACGCAAAGCGTTGCATATCATCAATGCGAAGCATTGCATTTACTCACTTTCTGTATTTCTCGCAAAGCTCTCCGAGAGGACACTCGCCGCACTTCGGCGCTCTTGCCGTGCAGACCTCTCTGCCGAAGGTAACTATCCTATGGCAGAAGTCGCTTCCTTCATTTATATCTATAAGGTCGCGCAGGATATACTCTATCTTTACGGCATCCTTAAGGCTCTCGGGGTACATTCCGAGCCTTCCGCATATCCTGATACAATGCGTATCGCAAACGATAGCTCCCTTGCCGAATACGTCACCGAGCAGAAGATTCGCTATCTTCCGTCCAACCCCCGGGAAGAGCAATAGCTCCTCCATAGTATCGGGCAGGACTCCGCCGAAGCTATCCCTAAGCATAACCGACGAGTCCTTGATGTTCGCCGCCTTAGTTCTGTAGAGTCCGCAAGGCATAACTATTCTCTCAATATCTGCGAGGTCTGCATCCGCCATAGCGGCAAAATTCGGGTATTTTGCAAATAATTCTTTACAAACTATGTTAACTCGGGCATCCGTACACTGCGCGGAGAGCCTTCCCATAACGAGAAGCTTCCACGGGTCACCGCCGTACTCAAGCGCGCAGACTGACTCGGGGTATATCTCCTTGAGCCGCTCTACTACCAGAGCGAGTCTTTCTCTTTTTTCTCTCTTTGATTTTATCATTTTTAACCTGCCGCCATTACTCTGAAATCGACACGCCCGCCTGCTCGCACAACTCTCCGAGCAGCCTCATAGAGAAGCCGACGACGGTATCAAAGTCGCCCTCGATTTTCTCCACGAATTTGCCACCGAGTCCCTGGATACCGTACGCGCCTGCCTTGTCCATAGGCTCGCCCGTCGCAATATATTCATCAATCTCGGCATCGGTCAATTCGCGGAAATGTACTCCCGTCGAAGCTGTGCCCGAATAGAGCTTACCGCCTGCGTGAACGGCTATACCCGTGTGCACAAAATGCGCCTTTCCCGAGAGCTCACGGAGCATCTTTTTTGCGTGGGCGGCAGACTCGGGCTTGCCGAGCGGTATACCCCCCAGCTCAACGAGAGTATCCGAAGATATTATTATACTGTTCTTTATCTCTTCGGCAGTGAGGGTATCCGCAACCGCTCTTCCCTTCCTTACCGCGAGTATCTCAACGCCACGGCGCGGATGGATGCTTTCATCAAGAGTTTCGTCGGTCTCGGCGGTTTTTATCTCAAAATCGCGGCATACGGCGGATAAAAGCTCACGTCTTCTCGGTGACGCGGATGCAAGTATTATCTTCATTTTTTCTTTTCCTTATTCCTTGTTACGCGCGTATGCAACGCGCGCGTTTTTTGCATAACTATTATATATCACTTTTTTCTCCGTGTCAAGTATTTCGCATTTGGGTAGGAGCGAGAATAATCTGTGCCGTCCGGATTCCACCGCGGCGCGGTGCTTTTTTCGTCCCTGTCATCCTGAGCGAAGTCGAAATCCGAGCAAAGCGAGGATCTGGGATCTCGGACGAAAAATCACCGATCGAAGAAAAGGCGAGATCCCGATGCGAAGCATCGCCCTACGGGTTCGACTCCGCTTGCGCTTCGCTCAGGATGACAGCGGCGGTGACGGTATCAACAGTAAGCTGTGATTAAAACGAAGCATAGCAAGAATAAAAAAGATGCACAGCCGAAGCTATGCATCTTTTTTTATTAAGTTTTATTCATTAAGTTAAATTAAACTTAACGAATCACAATTTGTTCCTAAGATCAAATTATGCGGGAAGCTTAGAATACTCTGCCTCAAGGTTCTTAAGAGCCTCTGCCTTGGTGGGCTGGAGCTCCTCGTAAGTCTTTGACATACCTGCGAACTGATAACCGTTGTTAGCAAGAAGAGTATGATATCTGTTGTTTACAGAATTCTCGTCAACGTCTGCATACATAAATCCGATAGCGTCCTCGAAGAGCTTATCGAAGGATGTACGAACGTTCTGACGGATGTACTTAAGCATCTCTACGTTACCGAATACGCCGTTCTCGCCTGCAGCTGCGCCGTAAACGAGGGTGTAGTCATAGTAATCGTTCTTGATCTCAAGAGAGTTGCAAGACTGATAGTGAAGGAATGCGGAGCACTGAACGAACTTCTGAGTGTTAGCTCTGATAGCGCCTGCACGTCCAACAACGTGGATCTGAGTGAGGTAATCGTCGCCTGCCTTGTATACAGGAACGGGAACAACACCGAAGCCGCCTCTGGTAGAGGTCTTCATATCCTGGTAAGCCTGATACTCAAGAGAACCTACGAGAATGATACCGCCGAAGAGAAGCTTATCGGTAGTGAACTGGTTACGGATAGCAAGAAGGGGAGTCTTGGTACCTTCGAAGCTAAGGCTGTTAGCATCGCTTGAAGTTACGAAGTATACGCCGTTCTTATCCATCATATCGGAGATCTTAGCAGCAAGATCGTAAAGACCCTGGTTCTTGGTAGGATAAGAGTAGTCATACTTCTTAGCGTCCTTATTCCATTCCTTGTTGATGATGGTTACGGAAGAGGTGTAAACAAGACCTGCTGCGGGAAGACCGTTAGCGCCGAGAGCGAAGCCAAGTCTGTCATTGATGTTCTCGGTAGTGCTTGTTCCGCTGGGCTTATAGATAGCCTGGCTGAACTCGACAAGTCTGTCGTAGGTCCATCCGCCGTCTGCGCAATCAGCTGTACATCTGGTGTCCTTGTCCTCGTTTGTACAATCGCAAGGCTTAACTTCCTCAAGGAAGGTATCGATGGTGGGCTTTTCAACGTCGGGATACATTGTAGGAGCGATTTCATTGAAGAGTGTTACGTTTACGGGAACAACGAAGAACGCACGGATAAGGTCAATGAAATAGTCGGATGCTACAACGTAGATCTTCTGAGTAGAAAGAGTAAGCGAACCCATAAGGTCTGCCATGTAACCGCTGTTAGCAAGGTTGAAGTGGTTATTGCCCTTGTAGTCGCCTGCGCCATATTGTTTAGAGTAGAGGTTAGCGAAGCAACCCTTAAGGGAACATACAAGAAGGTCTGTCATCCAGTTGCAGTACATATCGGGAGTAGAACTGTCAGCAGCAAATACCTCTTTTTCGATAACGTCATACATCTTTGAGAAGCCGAAGAGCTCTGCGTTATCCTCATAGTACTTGTATGTAACTGTTACGTTCGTGAGATCGTAAGCAGCGTCGTTTCTGTCTTTAACGAGCTTGTCAATGTTCTCGGTTCCAACGTCGGCACCCTCGCCTGCGAGATATCTCTCGCATCCGGAGGAAAGCTCTTCGTTGTTCGAGCACTTAGTCATCATGAAGATAAGGTTGGTTTCATCATACTTGATGTTCTCCCACCAGTCACCTTCATCCTCGGTACCGCCACCGATTACAGGGGGGCCACCGTCAGCGCCGACGTCGGGTGCGTAGGTATCAACTACTCCGTCGTCCTTGCCGCCCTCGTCATCACCATTGTCCTTGCCGCCGATAAACTTACAGCCTGCGAAGCAAGAAAGGACCATGATCATAACGAGAAGTAAACAAATAATTCTTGTTTTTTTCATAATTCTCCTTTTCTAATTTGCCGAAGTGAATTTTTAGCCGCTGCCTTACGGCACTGGGGCAGCGACAGGTAGCTTCGTGTCCGTCGGCAATTCCCGTTTTGCCAACCGAAGAGGCGCCGATAAACATCGAAGCACCGTTTACACTCTACTCTACCGTTTAATATAATAACATAAACATTTTGGGAAATCAAGAGCCGTTTTCCAACTTCTACCCTTTTAACAAGTTTTATCTTTTGAAGTTGTGCATTTTGTATATTTATTCTTTAATAAATTATAAACATTTCATAAATAACAGGACATTTTTGCCGTTTTGAGTCATTTTCCTATATTTTTGAAGTTTCAAAAAAACCTCACTTTTCCTGAATTATAAGACCGTAATCTCCGTCCTTGCGCTTATATACGACAGAGACCTCGAGCGTTTCCGCATCGGTGAATGCAAAGAAGCTGTGTCCAAGGAGATTCATCTGCAAAATAGCCTCCTCGGGAGTCATTGGCTTGAAGGGGAAGCTCTTCGTTCTTATTCTGAACTCGGGCTCCTCAACGTACTCGTCATCGTCAAATTCCTCAATAACAAAAGCTCCGCTTTTAACCTTCTTTTCAAGACGAGTCTTGTTCTTCCTTATCTGCCTCTCAAGGCTCTCTGCCGTACGGTCAAGCGCCGTCATAAACGTATCGCTTTCCTCTTCCGCGCGGAACACCGTAGCTCCGTAGGTTATGGTTACCTCGACGATCTTCACGCCCTTTCTCACCTTACAGGTCACAAACGCCTCGGTATCCTCACCGAAGAATTTATCAAACCTCTGAAGCTTCTTCTCGATGAGCGCCTCAAGGCTCTCGCGAACGTTCATCTGCTTTCCGTAAACCGATATTTTCATAAACCGTACCTTGCTCCGCAAAGGGAGCTCCTTTCTGAAATTCTACGGAGCAACGCGGGCTCGGAGATGCGCGCAGCCCGTCGGAAAAATGCCGCCGTCGGCAGCCTTTCCCCGTTTTTTCCTCCGCAATATTATTATAGCATATTCTTTGTGAAAAATAAATAGTTTTTGTGAATTTTTTTGAAATTTTTATGCAACAATTAACAAAACACCCCAACGCATTCGGAACAATTCTCTGCCATTCGCATAATTCGGCAAAAGTTTGTTAAATGTTAATAATATATTATTTAAATGAAAATAAAATGTTCATAATTATATGATAGAATGGTGCTGTAAACCAAAATTTTTTTGTTTAAACGGAGAAAAAATGCTTAATTTAAAAGAAATCAAAAAGGATTACGAAACTGCCTCCGAGGTCGTTCACGCTCTGCGTGGCGTATCGATAGCGTTCCGCAGCAGTGAGTTCGTTTCTATCCTCGGCCCGTCGGGCTGCGGAAAGACTACCCTGCTCAACATTATCGGCGGTCTTGATCATTACTCGGACGGTGACCTCGTTATCAACGGAAGAAGCACAAAATCTTACACGGATAGGGACTGGGACGTATACCGTAACCACAGAATCGGCTTCATCTTCCAGAGCTACAACCTTATTCCGCACCAGACGGTGCTCGGCAACGTAGAGCTTGCGCTGACTATCGCGGGCATCGGAAAAGAGGAGCGTACCGAACGCGCGAAGCGCGCTCTTGACAGAGTCGGACTCTCCGATCAGTATTACAAGAGACCAAATCAGCTCTCGGGCGGTCAGTGCCAACGAGTCGCGATAGCGAGAGCTCTCGTTAACGACCCCGAGATACTTCTTGCCGACGAGCCCACGGGCGCGCTTGACACGGTCACGAGCGTTCAGATAATGGAGCTCATAAAGGAGATATCCGGAGAGAAGCTCGTTATTATGGTAACGCATAACCCCGAGCTTGCGGAAAAATACTCCTCAAGAATCATAAGACTCCTCGACGGTGAGGTGCTTGAGGACACTATGCCCTTCTCCTCCGAGGACGAGGAGCGCGAGTGCGACGAGGCAAATTCCACCGCAGAGGCGCTCGGTATTTCGGAATACGTGCATAAGACCTGCAACGAAAGCACCAACGGTAAGCTCAAGCGCAGCTTCCGCGAGAGGATCGCCCTGCGGAAGAATAAACGCAGAAGAAAGAATGCGAAAAAAGAAAAGGCGAAGATGTCAATGCGCACGGCATTCGCCCTCTCGGCAAAGAACCTTCTTTCCAAAAAGGGCAGGACCGCAATGGTCGGCTTCGCGGGCTCTATCGGTATAATCGGTATCGCGATGGTGCTTGCCTTCTCCGCGGGTATCAAGGGCTATATCGCGTCGATGCAGGACGATATGCTCTCGGGTAACCCGATAACGATAACCGAAACCGCCTACGACCTCGAGGTGCTCACCGGCATGATGTCGAACGAGGACAAGGTCGAGATAATAAAACAGCCGAACCGTGTATATATTTCATCACTTATTGCCTACATCGCGAAGATGAATAAGACGGCAAGCAGTATGCTTATAGAAAACAACCTGACGCAGGAATACATCGACTACGTCAAAGCGATGGATCCCGAATTTTATCAGGCGATGATCTTCGGATACGGAATTGATATGAACAGTAACGTTTATACCGATTTCAAGTACGATAAAAACACCGACGCAAAGAATATGTCTATAAGCGCGCTTACGAATATGTACACGACCATACTTCAGCAGACCGAGTTCAAGGATTACGCAAGCTACGTAGGTCAGCTCGCTCCTTCTATGCAGCAGATGCCGAACAAGCTTGATTACATCAAGTCGCAGTACGATCTCGTCGGTGAAAACAGCAGATTCCCCGAAAACAAAAACGAGATAATGCTCGTTCTCAACTCCGACGACGAGCTTTCAGATCTTCTTCTCGCAAGATTCGGTTATTATACGCAGGAGGAATTTCTCGAGATAATCACCAAGGAAACGAGCGAGGACGGCAAATATAACAAGGACGTCTACCGCGACTCCTTTGCTTACGACGAGCTTATCGGGAAAGAGCTCACCTGGTATCCCAACGACACGGTATTCAGCGAGACCAAGAATCCCTTTACGGGACAAACCACCTATATGTACTCCCCCTACTCCGAGAACTTCACAGATGACCGTGCTCTGACTCTTAAGGTCGTCGGAATTCTTCATACGAAGGATAACGTAAACTACGGCTCTATTTCTTCGGGTATCTATTACACCGAAGCATTCACCGATTATGTGCTTGAATGTAACGCAAACTCCAAGATATTCGAGTACATCAAGGGAATCGACGAAAGCAATACCACCGATACCGCGACAGCTATGGCGCAGTACTATATCCCCTATCAGTTCAGCTATACCTACGAGGGTGAAACGAAAACCACCTTCGGTGGAATCGGTCCTTCCATGGGCCTTGAAGATATGATGGGCTCCTTCACAGGAGGCGCCGGCGCATTCGACCATGCCGAATTCAAGGAAAAGTTCATACGAAATCTCGGCGGAAATCCCCTTGCGAACAGTATCTCTATATATCCGAAGTCCTTCGACGATAAGGACCTCGTAACAGGATATCTCGAGGCGTGGAACGACGGTGTGACTGACGATAACGGCCGCTCAAAGATCACCTTCACCGACACGCTCGAGCTTGTTATAACAATGATAAACACCATGATAGACGTAGTTTCCTACGCGCTCATCGCCTTCACCTCGATATCTCTCGTGGTTTCAACTGTTATGATAGGTATTATTACCTACGTTTCGGTCGTTGAGCGTATCAAGGAGATCGGTGTTATCAGAGCGCTCGGCGGAAGAAAGAAGGACGTCAGCCACCTCTTCAACGCAGAAACGTTCATCATCGGTCTGCTCGCAGGCCTTATGGGTGTTCTCGCAACTTACGCGATATCCTTCGTCGTCAACCTTATCCTCAAGCCGCTTATCAATTACTCGTCTATCGCGGCTCTCCCCCTGAGCAACGCGGTATTGCTTATCGCGATAAGCGTTCTTCTCACTCTCGTATCGGGACTTATCCCCGCAAAGAGTGCCGCGAAGAAGGATCCCGTCGTTGCACTCAGAACAGAATAAGCTTCAGACAAAAAGCAGCGTCGATTTCAAAATAATATAAAATATCCTCGCAATTGCAAATCAAAGTTTGCAATTGCGAGGTTTTTTCTTTAAATATCTGCAATAAGTTGAGACCTACTGTGCTTATCAAGCTTGCGCCAATTATCTATAGTATATCGGTTATCATCCGAGTCCCTCACGCGCACTCTTCCGTCCGGATAGACCTTGACGTCGTGATTTCTGTCACGCACGTCGAAGCTCTTTACACCCCTATCGGTCTCTACCGTCCAATGAAGGTTTCCGTATTTTTCCGTAACCGATATTATACGGATTATCGACGGAACGAGATAATAATCGTCAAGGCTCTCGCAAACCACCCGTTTTGATTCGGGCGAAAGCTCGCCGATGGAACGTATAAGCGCCGTCTCGTTTCCGTCGGTGTCGAGAAGAGTTATGTAAACGTCACCGCGGCTGACCGGAAAAAGTCTTCTCGGCTCAAGGGACGAATACGTTGCCCCATCCTTTGTAACAAGCGTAACAAGATTGTTCTCTTCGTGGGTTATAGTGTCATCCCGTGTTACATAAACACGCTTAATTACGGAAATACTCATAGTCTTTCCTCCTTGCGTATACGCTCCGCATCGGCAGCCATCGACTGTATCTGCACAAGCTTATAATATTTACCCTTCATAGCCATAAGCTCATCAGGTGTTCCGTTTTCCACTATGCGGCCGTTATCCACCACGATTATGCGGTTCGCGCGCTTTAGCGTCGAAAGGCGGTGAGCTATCATAAGCGTCGTCTTACCCGCAATGAGTCTGTCAATAGCCTCTTGTATCAGATGCTCGGTCTCCGAGTCGACCGCTGCGGTCGCTTCGTCAAATATAAGTATGGACGGAGCCTTAAGCACCGCTCTCGCAATGGAGATCCTCTGCTTTTCTCCACCCGAAACGCCGACTCCTCGCTCTCCAAGCACCGTATCGTAGGCATCGGGCTGGCGCGCTATAAAGCCGTGCGCGTTAGCTACGTCGGCGGCGTGTATTACATCCTCGATGCTCGCGTCGGGATCGCTGTACGCTATATTGTTGAATATCGTGTCGCTGAACATCATAGGCTCCTGTTGGACATAGCCTATCTGCGCGCGGTAAGCCGAAAGATCAAAATTCTTGATATTATGACCGTCCACCAGAATCTCTCCCGAATATCCGTCATAAAAGCGCATAAGAAGGTTTATCAGAGTGGATTTTCCGCTTCCCGTAGTTCCGACTATTCCCACGACCTCGCCCGGCTCGACCGTCAACGTAACGTCATCAAGGACCTTTTTCGTTCTGTCAAACGAAAATCCCACATGCAGAAACTCTATTTTACCGCGAAGCTTATCGGGTACTACGTGCATCTCGGCGTGCGTCTCGGGCTCAGCCTCGAGTATATCTAGTATCTTCTCGGTCGAAGCCAGCGCTCCCTGGAACGAGTCGGAAAGATTCGCGAAGAAGGTTACGGGATTATAAAACATAGCCGCATACGAAATAAACGATACTATGAGTCCCGCGGAATATCCGCTCTCGCCCGCTATGACCTTGCCGCCGCCTACTCCCCATATTATAAGAGAGCCGCAGGTAACGAGGAAGGATATGATTTGAGGAAAGGCGGTCGCGAGCTTTCCTATTTTGAGGTCCATCGCGAGCCAATCGGCATTTTTCTCGTTAAATTTATCAGAAGAGCGTCGCTCTCCCGTGAATGATTTTACAACCTTTATGCAGGGTATCGTATCGGAGAGCGTTGCAAAAACGGATGACCAACGTCTCCATATTCTTCTGTAATACGGTCTGATCTTTTTGGAAAATATTCGTGCCGCTATCGCAATAAACAGCACGGGTATAAGCGAATAAAGGGTAAGTGTCGGATTAAGCGTCAGCATTATGATTATTATACCGACGAGCTGGAAGGCGTGAACTACCGCCTCCTGCGTTATCCTGAGCATAAATTGCTGAAGCGTAGAGGAATCTCCCGCGATACGGTTTATCACCGATCCCGTAGAGGTCTTATCGTAAAACCTCATCGGCAGATACTGCGCTTTAAGATATATATCGTTTCTCAGCGAGGCTACCGCCTTATCACCCACGGTACGCATCAGGTACGACCTTACTATACCTATGCCGTACTGAAAAACATACGTAAACAAAAGGCAAGCTATCATAGTGAACAAAAGGCGTCCCGAATCTTCCCCTACAAGCGCGGCAAGACGGTTTAAGAGTCCGACGTTCGAGACGCCGCTTCCCCCCGGAAATACCACGTCAACTATAAATCCCGTTATAGTCGGCGGTATCAGAGACATTGCCGTCGTTATCAGCGAAAGGATAATGCAGACTATTATCGTTTTCATCTGCGGAACTATATACTTTGAGAGCCGCTTTATTATTTTCAGCTTCGAACGGCACATAATACATTCCGCCCCCGGGTGAAGAAGTGTCCTTCCGCACTTAGGGCAAACGCTGAGAGCGCGTTCAAAAACCACCGCCATTACCGCAAGCTCCTCATTCAGCGGAGCTCCATCGTTCATCCTGTTGATAAACTGCGCTGCCGCATCGCAGAGCGAAGCAACCGAATAGGTATAGCGGAACACGATCTCTCTTTTTCCACTCGGCATAACGGCGGATAAGGTCGCATTACCGTACATTCGCTTAGCGCGAACGTCGCGCATCTCGGATCTTTTAAAGATCCTCTCTCCTTCGTTCTTTCCACCGTAGCTTATCACAGAGCTTTCGGTAAAGAACAGCGCGCTCTCGGCGTATTTGCCGTCTCGCGCAAGGTCGCCAACGATAACGAACAGTATTTTTTCATCCGAATCAGCATATCTTTCGACTATATACTGCGCGTCATCCGGTATCGGCTTGTTTTTAAGTATAAGTTCTGACATTTCCATACTTTGGCGAGTGAAACCTGATTCGAATACGCTTTACTCGCTTAGCCTCCCATCAACGTTCGGCGCTCGGTGCGCCGATTCTTACAAAGAGAGAGCCTTTGCAGCTTTGCAAAAAAGCGAAATCAGCTTGCAAGCTCTCGCTCTCTGCAGGTTCATAATAGCACAGCAATTCCGAAATTTCAACCGTTTTTCGAAAAAAGTCGAAAGAATTTTTTTCTTTCAAAAAAGGCTTGACACAGCCTCAAAAATGTTATATAATTTTCCTGTTCGCCTCCTTTGGAGGCGTTGCTTTTTTCTGCGGATATTCACCCTTGCGAAACGTTCCGCAGAAAAACGAGCATAGTTGCTCTCCCCGCGTCAAGCGAACAACTACGCTTAAGGCTTAAATAAAAAAACAACCTGCCGCTCTTCTGACAGGTTGCCTTTTTGATATATTCCAATAGTATACAGCACACACTATTCAAGGCGCGAAGCCTCAAAAACAATTCGCGCATCAATGCCGCTCACAGCGCAGTGATTTTGCATTTTTTGCGCACGAAAGAATGCCGCCCAAATCTTTTCTCTTTCAAAAAATCCGGCAGTATTTTCCGTTTTTTTCGAAAGGTTTCCCTCTCGCTTTTTTCTCCACACCGCACAGTCCGGCGGGGTGGAAAGCAATATAAATATTGCTTTTTAAAGAGTGTTAAACCCCGAAATATGTATTAGTCGAGATTCTGAGTCTTAAGCATATCAAGGAGAGCCTTAGCCTCTTCCTTGGTAATGGTAATACCCTTGCCCATCTTTTCGTGGTCGGGAGACCAGGTACGAATATCGTATACAGGCTCTCTCTCGTTCCAGCTGATAAGGTTAAGCTCCTTATTCCAACCGTTGTTACCTTCGCTTACGATACCGATCTTTTCAACTACTTCGTATTTAATTTCAGGCATTTGTCTATCTCCTTAAAAGATTTAAAAGTATTTGTGTAAACATTTTAACATATATATATAATTATGTCAAGAGTTTTTTAAAAATTTATTAATAATTTACACTTTTTTGTCTTATTTTCTTTTTTTCGAAGCTTTTATATTGACTTTTTAAACGTAAAATGTTATAATGTAGTTCGAAACAGCGGCAAATACCTTTTTAATTGATATAATCAATAAAAAAGACGGCGTCGTTCGCGCGGCGTTTGCTGCAAATTTATATCCGATCCCCTTCGGATATTTGCTATATAATAACCGTTCCCATCAATTTGGATGCGGTTTTGCCGACTGTTCGGGCAGAGAGGGTTCTGTCCGGCAGTTTTTTAATTGTTAAAAATTTATTTATCATACACATGGCTTCTCGGGGACTCTCTTCCCCGCAGGGAGGCTACGCGGAACGCGCGGCAGCTTTATAATGATTATAAAATGCAGTTATCGCGTTTTGACGAACACGTAAGGAAAGGAGAAAAAATGAGAGAAGAATGGACCGGCTTTAAAGAAGGCAGATGGGTGCACGAGATCAACGTCAGAAGCTTCATTCACAAGAATTACACACCCTATTACGGCTCAGAGGATTTCCTCGAGGGTCCGACCGAGGATACTACCGATCTATGGCACGAGGTCAGTGAGCTTATGAAGGAGGAGATCGCCGCAGGCGGCGCTCTCGATATGGATACGAAGACCGTATCCACCATCACCTCGCACGGAGCGGCTTATATAAATAAGGATAAGGAGAAGATAGTAGGTCTGCAGACCGATAAGCCGTTAAAACGCGCGCTTATGCCCGCGGGCGGTATCCGTATGGCAGTCAAGGCTTGCCGCGATCACGGCTACGAGGTAGACCCCGAGATAGTTGACTTCTTCACCGAGCACAGAAAGACGCACAACGCGGGCGTTTTCGATGCTTACACCCCCGAGATGCGCAAGTGCCGCACCAACCATATAATCACAGGTCTTCCCGATGCCTACGGCAGAGGAAGAATTATCGGCGACTACCGCAGAGTTGCTCTTTACGGTGTTGACAGACTTATCGAGGACAAGCAGTTCCAGAAGGATACCACGGTATCCACGATGTCACTTGAGGTCATCCGCGAGCGCGAGGAGCTCTCCGAGCAGATAAGAGCTCTCGAGATGTTAAAGAAGCTCGCCGAGATCTACGGCTGCGATATCTCGAAGCCCGCAACGACGCTCCGCGAGGCAACCCAGGCGCTCTACTTCGCTTACCTTGCGGCTGTTAAAGAGCAGAACGGCGCGGCAATGAGCCTTGGCAGAACCTCGACATTCCTTGATATCTACGCAGAGCGCGACCTCAAGGCAGGCATTATAACCGAAAAAGAGGTCCAGGAGATAATTGACCAGTTCGTTATGAAGCTCCGTATGGTGCGCTTCGCGAGAACTCCCGATTACGACCAGATCTTCGCGGGAGACCCCACCTGGGTAACCGAGTCTATCGGCGGTCTCGATACCGACGGTAAGCCCCTCGTTACGAAGATGTCCTTCCGTTATCTTAACACGCTCAACAACATCGGCGCAGCTCCCGAGCCCAACCTCACGGTGCTCTGGTCCGAGCATCTTCCCGAGAATTTCAAGAAATTCTGCGCTAAGATATCCATAAAGCACCACGCGGTGCAGTATGAGAACGACGACCTTATGCGCCCCGTTCACGGTGACGATTACGCCATTGCGTGCTGCGTATCCTCGATGAGAGTCGGCAAGGAGATGCAGTTCTTCGGCGCGAGAGCAAACCTCGCAAAGTGCCTGCTCTACGCGATAAACGGCGGCGTTGACGAGATCAGCGGTCAGCAGGTCGGCCCCGAGTACAGACCCGTTACGGGTGACTACCTCGACTACGAGGACGTTATGAAAAAATACCGCGATATGATGAGATGGCTTGCTCGCGTTTACGTCAACGCGCTCAATATCATCCATTATATGCACGATAAATACTCCTACGAAAGACTCCAGATGGCGCTCCATGACAGAGACGTTAAGCGCTGGTTTGCTACCGGTATCGCAGGTCTTTCGGTAGTTGCGGACTCGCTCTCCGCTATCAAGTACGCAAAGGTGCGCGTTATCAGGAACGAAAACGGAATCGCAAACGATTACGTCGTTGAGGGAGATTTCCCCAAGTTCGGTAACGACGATGACCGTGTTGACAGTATTGCGAAAGAGGTTCTCCACACCTTTATCAGCTATCTTCGCGAGAACGCGGCGTACAGAAACGGTGAGATAACCACCTCGATACTTACCATTACCTCAAACGTTACCTACGGCAAAAATACAGGCTCTACCCCCGACGGAAGAAAGGCGGGCGAGCCCTTCGCTCCCGGCGCTAACCCGATGCACGGCAGAGATGAAAACGGTGCGGTTGCATCCCTCGCGTCGGTATCGAAGCTCCCCTTCACCGACTCGCAGGACGGTATTTCAAACACCTTCACGATAGTTCCCTCCGCTCTCGGTAAGACCGAGGACGAGAGAGAGGACAATCTCGTGGCGCTCCTCGACGGCTACACCGCAAAGCGCGGCTTCCACTTAAACGTTAACGTTTTCGACAAGGAGCTTCTCCTCGACGCGCAGAAGCACCCCGAGCTTTATCCTCAGCTTACGATAAGAGTTTCGGGCTATGCCGTAAACTTCATCAAGCTTACGAAGGCTCAGCAGGACGAGGTTATTTCACGTACCTTCCACTCGGCGCTTTAATATGCAAAAGGGCAAGATACATTCGATTGAAAGCTTCGGCACGGTAGACGGCCCGGGCGTGCGCTTCGTGGTCTTCTTCCAGGGCTGCCCTATGCGCTGCCTTTACTGCCATAACCCCGACACGTGGGAGATTTCGCAAGCAAAATACGAGCTTACGGCAGACGAGGTCCTCGAGAGGATGACTCGCAATCTCCCCTTCTACAAGACGGGCGGTATTACCGCAACGGGCGGCGAGCCGCTTATGCAGATAGACTTTCTCACCGAGCTTTTCACGAAGGCTAAGAGCGCGGGGATACACACCTGCCTCGATACCTCGGGTATCACCTTCCGCTCCGACGCCGCCACCCTTGCTAAATTTAACACGCTACTCGAGGTCTGCGACCTCGTGATGCTCGATATAAAGCATATGGACGCATCGGGGCACAAGGCGCTCACCTCGAAGGAGGACACCGCTCCAAAGGCGTTCGCGAGATACTTAAGCGAGCGAGGTGTGCCTATGCGTATCCGCTACGTGCTCGTCCCAGGGTACACCGACGGCGAGGACGACCTCAAGTCCCTCGGCGAGTTTCTCTCAACGCTCGATAATATTGAGCAGGTGGAGATACTTCCCTACCACGAGCTGGGCAAGACAAAATACGAGGCTCTCGGCATCCCCTACCCCCTGGAGGGCGTAAGAGTTCCCGTCGGCGCGGATATAGACCGCGCAAAGCGCATTATCGGCGTATAAGAGCCGCAGATAAGGCAAAACCCCCACCCGTAACACGATTTTTATTATAATTTCATAAAGTGCGCAAAAAAGAAGAGTGGATAGACACCGACTTTACCGTCAGCGTTTATCCGCTCTTTTTATATTTGTCTTTCCTTTTAGCGCAGTTGGTTTTATTTGTTTTATATAGTTGTATTTATTTAGGAAAAAATAATGTTTATTTTAGATTTTCATAAAAATTATTATTTATTGTCGAGCAGCCACTCAACAAGATTCAAAGATTTAATACCATCGTAAGAAGTACTAAGTCCCGTATCAAGCGCTAAAACGATCTTCCCGTAATTGTCCCTTATAGCTTGAAGCGGTCGTAATTCTCTTGCGCGAACATCCTCGCTTTTCATGGATTCCGTGACCTGTACGTAGAGCTTATCGTCGGCTTTTGATGCGATAAAGTCCACCTCAGTGTTATCTACCTTGCCGATTGCAACGTCATATCCGCGGCGCAGAAGCTCAAAGTAAACGATGTTTTCAAGCATATGTCCCGTATCACGATTTCTGAATCCTAAGAGATAATTACGAAGTCCGATGTCAACGATATAATATTTACCAAGGGTGCGAAGGTACTCCTTGCCCTTGATATCAAAGCGCTTGATGTCATAGAAGAAATAAGATTCAAGCAATGCACCAACATAGGATTGCACAGTATGCGTGCTTGGCGCGCCCTTGCGTCCCGTTTTTTCGATTAATCCCTCGTTCACAAGTGTGTTTCCGATAGAAGAAAACGACACGTTGCTACCAATATTATCAGCGAGAAACAATATAATTTTACGAAGCAAAATAGGATCGGTAATCTGTTTTCTTCCGCGCTTCTTCTCGCGTTCAAGCACATCACGAACCACAACGGACGAATAAATACCGTCGAGCAATACAAGAGCTTTCTCTTGATCAAGTCCAATGTCTGCAATACCGGGCATTCCTCCAAAGCGAACGTAAGCATCGAATACTTCGCCAAGATCATACTTCTCACCACTCTGATCGACTGTAACTTTGCGTGTTCCGCCGAGCGCACTGACCGTTTCTTTGATTTCAAAGCCGTGGAACTCAACGAACTCAGCAAATGATAATGGGAGCATTTTTATCTCAATACAGCGTCCGGAAAGGTATGTCGAATACTCCGAAGATAAGAGATAAGCATTGGAACCCGTAATGTAAATGTCACAATTCAGATCGACACGGAAAGCATTGATAGTGTCCTCCCATTTGTCAATGCGCTGCACTTCGTCGAAGAAAAGGTACATACGCTCTCCCTCGATTGCTCTATCCTTTACATAATGATAAAGTTCATCGGCAGTCATATCCTTGAAGTCATGAGACTCAAAATTCATTTCTATAATGTTTGAAGCAGGGATTCCATTCTCTTTCAAATGCTCAACCATCAGCTTGAGCAAGCTTGATTTACCGCAACGACGGATGCCCGTTACCACTTTTACAGGCTCGGTATCCTTAAAAGCAATCAGTTTATTAAGGTAAATATCTCTTTTTCTCAAAGTTTGTTTAGGATTCATAATTATACCTCCTTGCCTGCATTCATTATAGCACAAACTTCAAAAAAATGTCAAGTGTTTGCAATCAAAAGCACAAACTTTTTATTATCAAATATCAAAATAATTTTATTTGTTCTACGCAGTTGTATTTATTTGAAACAAAAATTCCGCCCGTGTCATCCTGAGCGGAGCGCAGCGGAGTCGAACTGCAAAGCAGTGCGAGGCATAAGCAGAGCAGGATCTCGGTTAAGCAGAACGCACTTTTTTCCTCGTAGATCCCGATGCTACGCATCGCCCTACGGGTTCGGCTACGGCAAAGACTCGCTTTGCTCTCTAACGCCTCCGCTCAGGATGACACGAGGAGGCTCGCGACCTGTCGGATAGCAAAAATCACTTATGGAAACGGATTAATATCGACGCGTAGTGTCATTAAGGCCACTACGCTAATTCAATAATTTTTGTTATTGTAATCGTATTGCAGTTACTATAACAGCATATAGCAGTTCTAAAATCATTGCAATGCGATTATACTAATTGCATAAGAATGCAAGAGGTGTAATATGATAGAAAAAGCTATAGGAAAAAGAATTCAAGAAGCCAGAAAGAAAAAGGGACTGACACAGGAAAAGCTCGCTGAACTGATTGACGTAACGCCGCATTTTCTTTCAGCACTCGAAAGAGGTATTTATAATATCAAGCTTGATACCCTCGTTCAGATCATAAATCATTTGGACTGCACCGCAGATGATATTTTTTGCGATGTAATTAATAATGGATACAAAGCGCGTTCTTCCCGATTATCCGATAAAATCGAAACGCTCAGCTCCGAGGAGCAAGCAAGGATATTTGACGTAGTAGACGCAATGATTAAAAACGCAAAATAATTAATATGCAAAAAAATCTGCAAGCTACTGCAGATTTTTTTATTTAACGACATAATTCGACATTTTTCTACGCAACATCGGTTTATAATATAATCGTGTTGCAGTTATAAATACAGTTTTACTGTTATTGAGGAATTATGGAAAGTTATAAAAAAATAGATGCGCTCGGAAGAATAGTTATTCCTTCGGACTTCAGGGAAAGATTGAATATATCCGAAAACGAAAGAGTGCTGCTCTCATGCGACGGAGATAAGATTATCATATCAACGTTAAAGCATAATTGTAAGCTATGTGGGAAAACAGAGAATCTAAGCAAAAAATTCCCTTTATGCAAAGAATGTATAAAACAAATATTTGCCGAAGCGATTATTTGAATATCCCAAAATATATTATACTCGCAGTTATGCAAAGCTTCAAAAACAGCGTCGAGGGGATTCTCTGCGCTGAAAGCTTCGTATAACGACCAAAAAACACTTTTACACGCCTTCGGGGGTACGGGGGAACTTATGCGATAAGTTCCCCCGCATTAATCACGCCAGAACGCGGAAGCCGCTGGGAGATATACCGTACTTCTTTTTAAACGCCTTTGAGAAGCCGAAGGGGTCGTTATAGCCGACCATATAGGCGCTCTCCTCGACGTTATAGCCAAGATTCAGGAGCTTTTTTGCCTCGTGGAGCCTTTTATTTATTAAGTACTCCTGCATTGAGATGCCGTTTTCTTCCTTGAAGATCCTCGCGAGGTATTTTCTGTTCAGCCCGAGAGATTCGGCAATATCGGAAATGGTGACATTCTCCATATAGTGCGCGTTTATATAGCTTTTCACTCTGTTCGGGTAGTCCGCCTTACCGCGCTCCTCAACGAGGCGCGCGTAGAGCTTATATATTATCCCCGCGAAAAGCGCTTCCTTGCCGACATCAGCCGCAAGAGCTTCCTCGAGGTCTGCGACGAACGCTCCGTCATACGCGAAAACGTCGGCAAGCTCCGCGAAGCTATCCGCAAGCTTACCTCTGAAGCCGAGCCATATATATTCCCACGGCTCCACGCTGTCCGCTATGTATACGGTCACCTCACCCGGCTTTATAATAAACGCCTCGCCCTTACCGAGCGCGTACTCGCCTCTATCCGTTTCGAAAGTACCCTTTCCCGACAGAACGAAATGGATAAGATAGTAATTTCTTATATGCGGTCCGAACTTATGCGACGGCGCGCAATCCTCTCTGCCCGCATCGCAAGGTGAAAAGTCAACGAAGCCGCAGTCTTCGATCAAAGCTGTTCTTCTCATAGTTATCTCCCACAAGCATTTATAGTGACATTTTACCATATTTGAGTGACACATTGCAATGGTATTCCGAAAAAAATACTGCTAAAATTAAATTAAGCTCAGCCGTTCTCCCAAAAAACGGGGCTTACGGCAGAAAAACGTTTGAGAATTTAATAAAGAGGAGATATGCTTATGCTTAAAATCACATTTATGGGCGCGGGAAGCACCGTTTTCGCTAAGAACGTGCTTGGCGACTGTATGCTTTGCGAGAGCATCAACAAGGATCTCGAGATCGCTCTTTACGATATCGACGGAGAAAGACTCGACGAATCCTATCAGCTTATCGAGGCGCTCAACCAAAAGTACACCGACGGTAAGACCGTTATCAAGAAGTATCTCGGAATCCCCGAGAGAAAGGACGCTCTGCGCGGCGCAAGCTTCATTATCAACGCGATCCAGGTCGGACTCTACGAGCCCTGCACGGTTATCGACTTTGAGATACCGAAGAAGTACGGACTCCGTCAGACCATTGCCGATACGCTCGGCATCGGCGGCATTATGCGCGCGCTCCGTACCATTCCCGTTATGAAGTCCTTTGCTAACGACATTGAAGAGGTTTGCCCCGATGCGTGGCTGCTTAACTACACTAACCCTATGTGTATGCTCTCGAACTATATGCAGAGATTCACTAAGGTCAAGACCGTCGGACTTTGCCACAGCGTGCAGGTCTGCGTGCCGAAGCTCTTCGACAAGCTCGGACTCACCGAGCAGTACGGCAACAACTACATCGCAGAGATCGCGGGCATCAACCATATGGCGTGGCTTCTTAAGCTTACCGACAAGGACGGACGTGATCTTTACCCGCTCGTCCGCAAGCTCGCCAAGGAGAAGAACGCCGCAGGCAAGCACGACGATATGGTGCGCTTCGACTATATCGACAAGCTCGGCTACTACTGCACCGAGAGCAGCGAGCATAACGCTGAGTATAACTGCTTCTACATAAAGAAAAACTACCCCGAGCTTATTGAGAAGTTCAATATTCCGCTCGACGAGTACCCCAGACGCTGCGTCAACCAGATAGCAAAATGGAAGCAGCAGAAGGAAGAAATCTACGCGGGCGGCAACATTGAGCATAAGCGCAGCCGCGAGTACGGCTCGGGCATCATCGAGGCTATCGTGACGAACAAGCCGTATCAGATAGGCGGTAACGTGCTGAATAACGGCCTTATCCCCAACCTTCCGAGAGAATGCACGGTCGAGGTTCCCTGCCTTGTTGATGCATCGGGTATCCACCCCACCTACGTCGGCGATCTTCCCACTCAGCTCGCGGCAATGAACGCAAGCAACATCTATCCTCAGCTCCTCACCGTCGAAGCGGCAGCCACCGGTGACAGGCAGAAGGTCTACCAGGCGGCTATGATGGACCCCCACACCTCTGCAGAGCTTTCGATAGATGACATTATCGCTATGTGCGACGAGCTTATCGACGCGCACGAAAAAGCAGGCTATCCTTGCTTCTTTACCGAGGGATTGTAATTCATTGTTTACATTTTATTAATTTTATTTCATAAAAGGCAACATAAAAGGGATATTCCGCTTTGAGCAATATCCCTTATTTTTATTCAATTATACCGCGAGCGAATTCCGTCTTCGTTCACTTTTTTATAATAGAGTTTATCAATTCTATAAGCTTATCGTTGCCCTCGACGCTGACGCTCGTTACGTCAAAGGTATTATACTTAACATCGACGTGCTCCATAGCATTTTTCAGCGAAAGCATCGACTCCGTGTAAAATTTTCTCTTCTTTTCCACTCCTCTTATCCTGTTATACGGTATATCCTTTTTTAAGAAGAATCCATACTTAATGAAGAGTGAGGTCTTTCTCATCTCGACGTACCCGAAGAATGGAGAAATAAAGAAGTAAAGCACGAAAAGGTCAAGCGGGATCACCACGAGCAGCGAGAGCGGCGCAAACGCCCCGACTACCGTTATCGCGATAAGCAAAAGCAACGTCGGAATAAAGAGTATAAAGAAGAGCTTATCTACAAGCGGCTTAAATCTTCTGCGTTCCATATTATTCACTCCTTTTGATAGATATCGTAAATCTCCCGAAGGGCACCCTTACCCGTCAAGCTCGACGGACACCTTGCCGTGACTTCCCTTTGCGGCTTCAATAATTATATAAACGGTTTTTCCGCCCTCTACGTATCCGCCTCTGCCCTTCAGAGTCTCACCGGCCTTAGCGCAAGTAAGCTCACTCTTCGTTCCGTAGATATCGTAATATAGGCGAATCTCACCTTCCTCGGCAGACACGGAATACTGAATATCTCCCTCTCCCGAGCCCGACCTTTTTAATTTGAAAACAAGCTCGCCCTCAAGCGAAAGAAAGCTTGCGTCACAGCTATGCGAGGTGTTGCTCCTTACAAGCCCAACAGCGCGATACGAGCTCACGTACTTACCGCACGAGCAAAGCAAAAACACTAAAGTAATTATAAGTATCAGTGACAAAATTTTTTTCATTGAGTTCCCTTTCCATACGGCAGAAGTTTTAATGTCGTTTCACAAGGTCGAAGTACACATGCCATATCACTAACAATTCAACGCAATTATAGCACATAATCGTATTTTATGCAATACTATGCTCCGTTTTTGAAGATAATAGTTAAAAAACGTCGAAGGATTTATAAAAACTTAATACTTTGTTCACTTTTTGTTAACATATTATCTGTTATTATTTGATATAATACCATAGTGACGAAACACACAACCTAATAGCAACCTTGTTACGTGCTCGCAAGGAGTATAACCGGTCGCATCGGCACAAATATTTCATAATAAAAAAACTTAATATGGACCATTAGCTCAGTTGGTTAGAGCTACCGGCTCATAACCGGTCGGTCCTAGGTTCGAGTCCTAGATGGTCCACCAAGAATAACCTAAATTGAACCCTTGTGGTTTGATTTAGGTTATTTCTTTTTGGTAGACCATCTCGATTGACTTGATCTAGTTCCGTGGCATTACCACGGAATTAGGTTCGCATTCCCCGCTCGAAGATCGAAGAGCTTGCTCTTCAGGCGCGAAGCGTGGGAATATTGACACAAAGTGTCAAAATCCTAGATGGTCAGCACCCCCTCGCGGTTATCTCTCTTTTGTTTATGTATCGTCTTGAACTTTAACTTAGTCCTAACCGGTTTGAGCCGGAGGCTACATAATCGGGGCGAAGCCGAGTCGACAAGCTCGCTTGTCAGCGAGCGAGCGTAGATTGCTCCGCGGCGGTTCGTTGCAAGACGAACGTAGTGCGTAGCACCCAAGTACACCTCATCCACCATCAAAGATGGTCCCCCTTCTCCCACTGGAGAAGGCTTACGCAGTGCGTAGCACCAAAGACTTTAGTCTTTGCGCCGAATAGGAGTATAACCGGTCGGTCCTAGCGGTTTTCGTTTTGCTTTTTATACGTTTTATCGTCCGACGAATTGTCGGGGGCTTTTTGGTTTCATATGTCTTACGAAAGTGTGACAGCAGTATTTTGAAGCAATACCGAATGTGTACTGACCGATACAAGGATAGCGGTTAACATTGCAAATTCGTTTCACGGACAAAAAGAAACAGCGCAGGGAAAAAGATTCCTGCGCTCAATATAAGCGACATAAAAACGAGCAAAATCCTAAAAGTGCCGAGAGCATTAATGCGGTCGTCGCAGAAAGCGGATAAGTGTGCGACGCCGACTTGTATCAAGACAAGCACACGCCTCGGTGCCATTTTTGAATTGGATACTGTATTGTGACATTTTTTGCATAAAGCTGATGATAAAATAATATTAAATGAAACGTTATTCCGTAAGCGAATTACGGAACCGTAAAAAAATTACGGAAGCCTATTGACATTTTGCAAAAAAGGAGGTATAATATGTTTACAATGGAGGGCAAAAATATGTTAGTACGTTTCACGGTAGAAAATTACAAATCCTTCAAGGAGCCTATTACACTAGATTTTCAAGGTAGACACGATTACAGATATAACAACCAGTGCATAAGAAATGGTTTGTTAAGTAAAGTAGTTATTTATGGAGCTAATTCTTCGGGAAAAAGTAATTTTGGCTTTGCGCTCTTTGATATTGTTGGGTTGCTTACAGACAAAAACACAATTCCTAATCAGAATGACGAGTTAACATTTATAAATGCAGACTCAGATTCGGTTGTAGCTACTTTCACCTATGTTTTTAAAAAGCAAAATGATTATATCACTTATTCCTATAAGAAGAAAAAACCTAAGCTGATTACATACGAAGAATTGTATATTAATGATACAAAAATCTTTTCGTATGACTTTGAATCAAAGAAATTTGATTTAGTAAATATGGGAACAATATTTGCGGATAGCTTGAATTTTGATTATTTTGAAAACAATTTTGCTATTTTAAGATATATCGCAAATAACACAAATCAGCCCGAAAGCTCATATGTTAAATTCATAATGAACTTTGTCTCGCATATGCTGTGGTTCCGCTCTCTTCAAGAGAATGGATACATAGGACTTACAACGGGTGGCGATTCTTTAAGCCAGTGGATAGCCGACAACAACTTGGTAAAAGATTTTCAGATGTTTTTACGCGATTTAGCTGGAATGGAATTAAATCTTGATGTTTATCAGATACAGCAGCCTGCACCTATCAAATTACTTGTTGAAAAACATAAAAACAAAGTATTGCCGTTTGAACAAATCGCATCAAGCGGAACAAGAGCTTTGGAACTTTTGTTCTATTGGAGCAAACGCTTTAACGAAGTATCATTTTTGTTTATGGATGAATTTGATGCTTTCTATCATTTTGATTTGGCAGAAAATGTAATCAAGTACATAGTTAATCTTGATAATGTTCAAACAGTTTTTACCACTCACAATCCTAAATTAGCTTCAAACGAAATCCTTAGACCTGACTGCTACTACACTCTTCAAAATGGCAAATTAACATCTTTTGCAGATAGCACCGAAAGAGAATTGAGAGAAGGACATAATCTGGAAAAAATGTTGAGAAACGGAGAATTTAATGCCTAAGAAAATTCTTCTCATTGTAGAAGGAGAATCTGACGAAGTTAAATTTTTGAGGGGATTGTTTGAAAATTGCTTTAGAAAAGCAGAGTATAAGTTTTATTCATATAAGACAAATATTCATACTTTGGCTCAAGAATTATACAACAATTACCCTGATTTTGACGAAGGGGATATTGATATTAGACTTATTTTAGCATCTTTAGAATCCAGTAATGATAAAAAAGAGATGCTGTTGGATAAGTATTCTGATATTTATATGGTTTTTGATTTTGAGCCACAACACGATCATAAACATTTTGATACGGTTAGACGAATGGTAAATTATTTTAATGACTCAACTAACCAAGGTCAGCTTTTCATAAACTATCCGATGATGCAATCATACAAGCATTTTGAGTGTTTGCCTTGCCCATCATTTGAATTTTATGAAGTGTCACTCGATCAAGCCAAAGATTACAAACGATTAGTTGGTGAATTGAGCAAATTTACAGATTTAACCCAATACACATATATCACATATTACAGTATTGCGGTTCACCAACTAAAGAAAGCAAATAAAATTATAAATGATAGTTATACCCTGCCAAGCAAAAGCGAATATTTTGATTTCGTAGCCACCCAAATATTTGATTATCAAGTATGTTTGCTTGAATCATCTAATAAGATAAGCGTTTTAAACACTTGTATTTTTGCTTTGGTTGATTTTGCACCGTCTAAATTCTTTGGATTTGTATTTAAGCATAAGGATGATTTGTGGATATAGTTTATACAATGCAAGGCATCTGTACAAGGTGCCTTGTTTTTTTGTTTGGATGCCTTGATATTTTCAAGAAGATATGATATAATAATCGTGCGACACAGTTGAATATTATTTTCGTCCGAAGTCTATGCTTGGTAAAAACGTAGGCTTTGCTTGTCATATCTTCGGACGTGAACTGTGTCGCAACAGAAGCGAAACTGCGTTTTTCGGTGCGCGGTTTCGACTGCGCACCTTTTTGTATTTATACTTTTGATGTTAATAAAGTTTTTTGAAAATCAAAATAGGAGCCACTATGCAGAATAAAATTTATGAAAAATTTAAAAATGACATAACCGTATCATCAGCTATAAAAGATGTGTACAACAAAAAAAGAAAAAATGCATATGTGACAATTCTTTGTATATTTATTTTATCTGTTTGCGTAGGTTTGATTTTTAAATTTAAATTGATGGGTTGGATAATATCCATGCTGTTATCCGTGATGTTTTCTGGATATATTGTTCTTTATTTAAAGTCTTCGAAGAAAGAATTCGTAATGGGAAACATACAAAGTATTGAACATGATTACAGATTAGAAACTTCTAAAGGAACTCGAGGATTTGGTCTCTCGAATGTATATACCACCATTCGAAGACAACATCAATTGGTGATACAGGTGGTAAGTAACGAAGGGACAACGCCAAAAATAAGCACTATTGTTTGTCCTCCTCAATATGAGCGTCTGTTGAGATTGGGAGATACTTTGTTATATCATCCATATTTGAATTATCCGGCAACACTGTCTAATAAAAGTAAATGTATTTGTGTAAAATGCGGAACCATGCAATCCGTTGATAAACAAATTTGTTTTGAATGCAAAACGAACTTGTTTAATAATAACACTCAACCGTAATACTTGACTTATCTGTATCTTTGTGATATAAAAAGTCATCACAACAAGAAAGGAAATACGATGAAAAAGATATTATTCTTACTGCTTACAACTGTGCTTTGTGTCTCGTTTTTGTTTTTCTGCAAAAGCACTGAAGATATATACAAAACATATCTTGTTAAACAAACAATGTCAGACACAAACGTAACGGTAACTACAGAATTCATCTATAATCAAGATTATCAAATAGTCAAGCATAAAACGACCGCAAACAACATAACTAATGCGGAAAGTGAGATTGGATATGATAAAAACGGATATCAAAATTATCAAAAAAACGTTTCGACATCAGGAATCGTTACAGAAACTTTTGTCACTAACGATGCAAACGGGCGCCCGTTAGAAACGAAAAGAATCGAGACATACAACGGCAAGAAAAGCGAAACAATAATATCGTACGAATATACCGATAAAAATGGCTCATACATACAAACTTCCACCGACGGCACAATTACAACTGTGACTAAAGATGAGTACGGCAACGAAGTTGCTCGTTCTAATAACACCGGACAATTTATTACGTACGAAAACAAATACGAACGCGAACAATTGATCGAAACAAAGAATACTTGGACAATAGGAACTCAAACAATTATTACGACGACAAAATATGAGTATGATAGTCAAGGTAACAAAATCAAAGAAACAAATTATGATTCCAATGGTGCTGTGATATCTACTCAAGCCTTTGAATATTCAAGAAACGTAATATTCGTTGATTGATAATTACGGTTCGACTTTCGTTAAACATGCTCCACCAAAATAAAAAGACGAACAGTGGTTCGTCTTTTTATTTATCCAAGCCGCAGGCTTGGTATGGCATCACGCTTTGGCGTGTATGGAATTGCCGTAGGCGTATGGCATCACCGAAGGTGCATATAATCACACATCAGCGTGTAGCCCCCCTGCAACTTGATGATATACAACACTTTGTGTTGGTGATATACAAAACTGCGTTTTGATGATATACACGCCACGGGCGTGATTAGTTATAACGATTTGACTTTATTAAAGCTTTTTTCAACGAAAGAGAGATAACCCTCGCGGTTATCTCTCTTTTGTTTATGTATCGTCTTGAACTTTAGCTTAGTCCTAACCGGTTTGAGCCGGAGGCTACATAATCGGGGCGAAGCCGAGTCGATGAGCTTGCTCATCAGGGAGGCGAGCGCAGATTGCTCCGCGGCGGTTCGTTGCAAGACGAACGTAGTGCGTAGCACCCAAGTACACCTCATCCACCATCAAAGATGGTCCCCCTTCTCCCACTGGAGAAGGCTTACGCAGTGCGTAGCACCAAAGACCTTAGTCTTTGCGCCGAATAGGAGTATAATCGGGGCGAAGCCGAGCCTGTGAGCTTATCAATATCTCCCCGATAAAATCGCAAAATAAAAATCTAACATAGCAATAGTTTTGACAAGCGCGTAGCTCGCCAAAACGGCCGCCATACCAAGCGCGACGTACGATACAACGTTCAATACTCTGATGCGCTTTTGCGTATCCCTGTAAATCAGCTTATAGAGTAAGCAACCGAGAGTACCGCCAAGAGTGTTGGTAACAAGATCAAGGGAATCGAAGTATCCGATGTGGGTAATAAGCTGCATAGCTTCAAAGCATAAGCTCAAAACGAACGACGCGACAATCGCCTTCGGTAGTTTTCGACTCTTGATAAAGTATCCAAGGTAAAGCCCGAAGGGTAAGAAAGCAACTACGTTTAATATATCCTGTCTTGGATGAGCCCAAACCGCCTTCCACGTGTTTTTATTTAAGAGAGAGAGAAAGCTCTTCTTCGCTATTTGGAGCTTATCCGCAGCGCTCATACCTTTAAAAAGATAGTACGTATCGGTAATGGTGACCTTCATATTGCATTTGAGCGAAATCAGCCATACAAGCAAGAATATATATAAAGAAAAAATAAGTATCGACATAGTGCGAAACCTGCGAGCATCTGACGTGTCTATAAATCTTTCTCGCATAGGTGCGGCTTTTTCCTCGCTAACAGCCTTGCTGTTTGAAAAACGTTCCCGTTTTTTCATATAAAACGTCCCTCCCGCGCATTTTGCAAACTAATGATGGATTCAATGAAAAACATTCATCGCGCGTTCGGCGTGATGAAATATAATGCTTAAAAGTCACTATATTCTTTTTTTGCTGATTTTACGCTAAAAAAGTCATCCTACGCTGTATCCGTACCGTGCTGCCTTGATTTTCTCATCCTGCGAAATGAACTTCCGCCCAGAGGAGATTATGGTCGCTTTTGCCGTCCGACTCGAGCATACCCGAGTCGAGGATATCCCAGCCCGAATGCAGAATAATATCGTCGATCGCCGTGTTTTTCGAGGGGAAGGTAGCGTACTTCCCCGTGTTTACAAGGGCGCCGCCTTCGATAAGCTCGCGCTCGCTTTTGTCTTCTGTGTTGAAGTCTCCCGTTACGATAAAGCCACGGCTGTTTCCTATCGCTGAGCTAAGCTCTGCGAACTGCACTGCGCGCACGTCGGCGTTCTCGAACGAGAGATGCGCGTTATAGAAGTCGATATGCTCGCCGCCGACGTCGAGTGTGGCGTGGCCGTATACTCTTTGCTCGTATTCGGCGGGGGTTGTGAGCAGCTTGGTTTCGTAGCTTACTATTGGATATTTGCTCATAATACCGTGACCGTACTCGCCGCCCCGATGATCTATCGCGCGGGAGAATGCGTAGTGCTCAAATCCCGCCGCCTCGGCAAGCTCCTTCAGCGTGTCGATACCGCCCGAGCGGCTTGTGCCGACGTCAACCTCCTGCAAGCCGACGATGTCAAGTCCGAGGGGCGCGATATGCTCGGCAAGCTTCTCCATCTTGTGGCCGACGCCGCTGCCGTTTTCTATATTAAAGGTCGCTACGCGGAGCGTAAGCTCAAGAGCGGCAAGCGCATCGGTCTTGTGCTCGCTCTTAGCGCTCGAGCGCGAAAACGCAAGCGTGCCGTCCTCGTTTTTTACAAGGCTATCGACAAAATATTCTGTCGCCTCGGTGAGCGCCGTACCCGTCGCGCCCAGGATTATACATTTTTCGTCTTTAGTATACACCGTCCATCCTCCGCTACCGTAATCGGCGGCGTTTTCCTCTCCGCTCTCGCGAGAGGTGCTGCCGATAAGTATTTCCTTTTTGCTCTCCGGCTCTTCGTCATCCTTGCAAATTTTAAGAAGGAGCTTATATTCTCTGTAAAGCGCGCTCTGGATATTCCCCGCAGCCTTACCGGCTCTTTCGTTCGTGCCGTCGTAGATTATTCTGTAATCCTTATCTATCACGACCTCGGTATGTACGGGTTCGCCATCCTGCGAGCCGCCTTTTTTGCAACCCGCAAGAGAGACGAACAATGTTAAAAGCAAAATGCTTGCCAGAGCTTTCTTTGCGAATCCCGATTTTTTCATAAAGATCTCCGTTTGTTGTTTTAATTCTAAAACATCCTACCGATAAATATTATAGCACCAACTTCGGGCTAAATCAACCTATTATTTTTTCAAATATCTCTTGATAAGATAAAAACATAATGATATAATAAAGCAAAAAAGTACAAGGGTGGTACTATGGAAAAGGCTTCGCGTAAATATAATACTATAATACCGATAAAGCTCCCGATAGAGAAGCTTGACTCCTGGGGCGAGGAATACGCAAAGCTCGCTGCAGACGTCGGCGCTGAGCTTTTTATCATTATAAGGAATATATTCGGTGACCGAGAGCGGTTTCTTCGCGAGATTACAGAGCTTCGCGAAAAGGTTGCCTTCTTTAAGAAAAGAGGTATCACCGTCGGAGCTTGGCTCTGCCCGACTACGGGTCACGAGGGTATGGGGCTCGTTATCGGCGAAGAGGGCAAAAAGTTCACACGGAGGCAGGTTGCAGACTATTCGGGCGGCAATCCAAAGCTCATACCGCAGGCGTTCTGTCCGCTTGACCCCCTCTTCGTTCGGGACTTCGCGTGGAAGATGGGCGAGCTTTGCCAAAGCGGAGTTACAAGGTCGCTCTTCGAGGACGATTTCCGCCTTTCGGGACCGCCTATAACCAAGATCGCGTGCTGCTGCGAGCTACATATGAACGCCTACCGAAAGAGGCTCGGTAGGGACGTTTCGATCGGTGAGCTCCGCGAGCTTATATACGAAAACGAAAATCTCAGCTACCGCCGCGAGTGGATGGAGCTGAAGCGCGAAACTATGACCTCGTTTCTCCGCGCTCTTCGCGCCGAGGTCGATAAGTATAATCCCGAGTTCCGTATAGGCATCAGCGCAAGCCGCTTAAATTACGATATCGACGGCGCGACGATACAGGAGCTCGCAACGGTTGCCGCAGGTAACACGCGTCCTTTCGTGCGGCTTACGGGCGCGCCGTATTGGGCTCGCGAAAATAATACTCTAAGCGCCGTGATAGAGAGTAACCGAATGCAGTTCGGCTGGTTTGCGAATACCGATATCGAAATAATCTCCGAGGGTGACCCATATCCCAGACCGAGAACGAGGATACCCGCGGCGTACCTTGAGGTTTTTGACCAGATACTCCGCGCCGACGGTGGCTCCGACGGTATCTATAAATATATGACCGCATACGGTGAAGGCCCCGGCTACGAGGACGGATATTATGAGTTCCACAAGAAGAACGAGAAGCTATATCATTTGATTGATAAACTCTTCTCGAGCAAGCGTAAAATAGGTGTAAAACCTTATATCTGTCAACAAAAGTTAGCAAACGCCATATTTGACGACCTTGAGCCGTTCGAGGAGTTCGGCGCATTTTACAGGCTCGACAGCGTTATTCCGCCCGAGTCTTACCTTGTTACCGACTGCTCTGTTCCTACCTCGTACGAGTCGGGCGGCTTTTCGGGCATAGCCTTTGGCGAGAACGCAAGATACGTTGGAGATGCAGAGCTTTCTTGCGGTATGATCACCGACCTCAAGGGCGCGAAGATACTCACCGAGCGCGGAATAGATTGCGGCCTTATAGGCTATACCCGTGTTAATACTAATCCATCCGAGGAGTATTTTACCGCCACTGACACGGCAATAATTATAGGCAAGCCCTCCCCCTTCCCTCTCCGCTTCTATCGCGTAAAGACAAGAGAAGGAACAAGAATTACGAGCGTTTTCCGCTACGGTGACGACGTACCCGAGTTTGGCGACTACAAGGCAACCTTTGACGAGGACGTAAAAAAAGAGGACTTCCCTGCCTGCTATCTTTATGAGAACGCGGACGGTCGGCGCTTCTGCGTTTATACCTGCGTTGCGCTTAACGCGCAGAACAGAGATATCTACAACGGCTTTTGCGGCGACTTCTTCAATAACTACTGCCGCCAGAGGCAAATAATCGACGCGGCAGAGTGGCTCTCGGGTAAGAAGCTCCCCGCGAAGTCGGTAAAAAATCCGCACCTCTACGTGCTTTGCGCCGAGGATGACGAGTTCCGCGTTATAGGTTTATGGAACATCTCCGAGGACGAGATAACGCGCCCTAAGATAGAGCTTGACGCGCCGGCTGAAAATATCACATACCACCTCACCGACGGCTACACCGAGGGGGACACTGTATATCTTACGCAGCCGATAAAGCCGTTTGAATGCGCGTTTCTCGAAATAAAAAAATAAGGAGTCAAAAATGAACCTTAGATTTAAAAGTATTGGTAAAAAGGATATTATTTACCTAATTATAATATTTGCGCTCGCTGTGGCTACCGTCGTTTTATCGGTTTTGCTTGCGGTAAACAGAAGCTCATCCGACGAGCCTACGTACTACGAGAAGAAGTGCGAGGTATTTGCTTCGGAAAACGCCAATTTTTCACACGGGCAGATAGTTTTTATCGGTGACTCGCTCACGGACGGTTGCGCCGTTGACACATTTTATGGGGGGCTTTCACTCGCTACCTATAACCGCGGTATTGGCGGTGATACAACCGAAGGAGTGCTTAAAAGGCTCAAGCTTTCACTATTTGATATAAAGCCTGAAAAAATCGTGCTTATGATAGGAATCAACGATATCAACGGAAACCGAACCGAAAAGGAGATACTCAAAAATTACAAGGCTATCCTCGAAGAGATAAAGAAAAACCTGCCCGAAGCCGAAGTTTATTGCGTATCTATCCTACCCGTTAACAAGGACCTTGAGTCCTTCACGCATATAGACGTTGATAAATCGCGCGCCGCAGTGCTTGAGATCAACCCGAAGATCAAGGCTCTCGTAGGTGAGCTCGGCTACACCTTCGTTGACGCCTATCCATCCTTTGCCGACAGGAACGATTATCTTCACAAGAACCTTTCGGTTGACGGTATTCATCTGAACAGCGAGGGCTACGAGGTTTATTCGGAGATACTGAAGCCGTATCTGGATTAACGCATTACCACGATAATCGCGCCGCGCAGATCTTTTCTTTTTCACACTCCCGCTCGCATATTCACACAAATATTTTTTCAATTCGGGTTGACATATTATCACGTTAAGGCTATAATGATATTACCATTTTAAATAAGGAGGATCACCATGAAAAACATCACTTGGAACAAAAAATGGAAGAGCGTTCTCGTTTGGTTAAGCGCATACCTCAGCTTTATAGCTTTCGTTCTCGTTGGCGGATATTTTTACGTTAAGGGTGACGAAGAAGAGGTACAGACCGCGACCAAGCACGCCTTTCTCGTTACTCTCATCTTCACCGTCATCAGCGCATTCTTCTCTATCTTCAATCAGATAGGCGGACTCACGGATAACTATTACCTCTCTTCAGCTTACGAATTTTACTCTGTTTGCACCTCTATCGTAAGCATTGCGAAGATCATCGTTTTCGCTGTCTTTATCATCTTAGCGCTCGTTAAAAAAGATAACTGCGCTGAAAAAGCCGAGGCAAAGGAAGAGGAATAATTCCCGCCTTATACTTAATACAAAAGCTGTCCGAGAGTGGAAACGAGCACTCGGGCAGCTTTTATTTTTTGACGATCATTGAATTTGTCAGACATTTGTGGTATACTTGATTTGAACACGCCCGGGCGAGGAAACCTAAAGAACAAGGCTTTTTCCTATGGTCGCCAGGTGGCGAAGCGCCTCTGGCAAAAGCCTATCGGGATAATTCTCAAAATAGCCGCCGCCAACCTCGAAGTTGAAGTTACCGGAATATCCTACCTCGCCGAGCGCGGATGCGATATCATCCCAATCCATAGTACCGTAGGTATAGGGCTTGGTGTGCTTATCCTCGTTGAGATAGGTTTCCTGCGCGTGGATTATCCTCGTCGTACTACCAAGCTTGCGTATAGCGTCACCTACGCCGATACCCGTGTCGCGCTCTGTGAGATAAAGGTGACCGAAATCGGGGCAAGCGCAAAATCTGTCGCTCCCCAGCTCATCTATGAACTCGAGTATCTCCTCGGGGCGTGAGCAGGTCGATGAGCGGATATTGCCATCGGCATCGCGCTTCCACATCGGCTCGATAGCCGCTATAACGTCATACCGCTCAAGCTCGGGTATAAGCGAGCGGTAAAACTCAAGGTTAAGCTCGTGGCACTCCTTTCGCTCGGCATCACCGAGTCTGCCCGCCGTTCTTATCGGGTGGATGACCGTATAGCGCGAGCGCAGAAGGTGAGTCGCGTGGATATTCAGCCTCGTGATATCGCAATACATATCCCCTTTACCGTTAAAATAATAGCGGTCGCCGAAGAGCGAATGCGTCTGCCCTACCTCAAGTCCGCAAGCAGAGATGCCCTCGTAAATCTTAGTAAAATGCTCGCAAAACTCGCCCTCGGACATACCGTAGCCCGTGACCCGTCTGATATCCTCGGCATCATCCGCAAGGTCGATGCTCAGGTTATAATCAACCGCGTCAAAACCCGCTTCCTTTATCATTTTAAAGGCTTTATCAAAGCCGACCCTGGCTAAAAGATAGCCCGTGCTGACACTTATCTTCACAATCCCGCTCCAAAAAACTTTTTCTTAAGTTTATCACAACGTACCTTAAATGTCAAGCGGAGAACACGCAACGAATTGCAACCTTGCGACAGTATGAATTGACACCTAGTGTCATAAATTGCCTTCGACATGAATTCTGCCCTCGTCACATCCGTTGCAATTCAATTCATGGAGTAGGCGAAGCGCCAACGAGAAATCATGGCGTAGCCAACAAAAAAACGGTAGAGATATTGTTATACACAGTACCTCTACCATATTTTTGTATACTATTATTTACAATTACTCAAGAATTTGGATTTTTATTGCCACGACCTGCGGCGGTAAGCTTCTCATAACCTGACCGTTATAGGATATCAAAATTATATCTCCTTCGTTGATATCGCTAAGCGTGATAGCCTTACCGTCCCTGCCTTCGTACTTCGTTTCTGCCGAGGTGAGGATGCGGTATACGCCAAACGAGCCCTCGCTATCCTCGGTAGCGGTGACCTCCAGCTCATCACTCGACACGCTGTTCACGGTTGCTTTGATTTTATAATACGCAGCCGAGTCCGTCAGCGTTCCGTTCGAGGTGTCGCTTTTACCTTCATCTTTATTCCCTGTGCAGCCGACAAGAAGCGACAGAGAGATTATCATCAATATGCTTTTAATTATTCTTTTCATATTCTCACCTAAGTTTTAAATCAAATTCGTCCCATCTTTAGTTTATCCGTTTTCACTTATTCAATTCCAAGCAAGTACGCGGGAGTAACGTTCAATATTCGGCACAAAATAGCAATTTCATAATCCGCTACAAAACGAGTGCCTATCTCAATTCTGCTGACACTATCCCTCTCAATTATAACGCCCTCAAGCTGTAGCTTTGCCGCTAAATTTTCTTGAGATAGCTTAAGCTTCTTTCTTGCAGCCTTTACTCTTTCGCCGCAAATATTCTTTCTTCCGTTAAAATCATAAATTTTCATATTATCACCATTTTGTGTTAATCTTAAGAATTTACTTGACTTTAACATATTTTTTGTTTTTAATTGTGTTAAAGATAAGAATATCATATATTTACGAGGATTATTATAAAGAATACCGACTAAAAAGGAGCACGCCGCGATTATCAAACTAAAAAAGAGAGAGCCGATTCAAATGGGAATGCATTAGCCCAAGTTGAACAGTTCTCTCTTTATTTTTATTAATTTTTATCTATCAGAATTTAACAAGGTCCATAACGTTGATAGGCTGACCCGATGCCATAGACTTATTAGCCGAGATACCCGTAAGGATACTCATTGCCCCGTCCACGTGTGAAGCCGCGCGGTGGAATTTATCGTACTCGGGCACGCCGAAGATATCGTTAAGGAGCACGGCGTCTCCGCCGCCGTGACCGCCCTTGCCTTCCTCGATAGGCACGTTATACGCCTCGCCGAACATGGGGTAAACCGTGATCTTCTTACCCTTTACAACGCCCTCCTTAGAGGACTCGCCGCCCGCGTTAACGTAGATAGCCTCGGTCACCTCGATCTCGATTCTTCCCTTCGTTCCCGTGAAGCAAACGCGGAAGCCCTCCCAGGGGGAGTATGCGTTGAGGGAGTAGGACATCTGCGCGCCGCTCGCGTATTGAACGAGTACGTTCATTGTATCCTCGATGCTGATATTATCACCGAAAACGCTCTGATCTCTGATATATCCGTCGTCAGCCTCTGCGTTGAGGTAGAGCTCCTCGAGCTGACGGTTGCCCTTCATTACGAGCGCAAAGGGATCGCCCTCGGCGTTTTTCTGTCCGTGAACGCGTGAATAGAACTTGGTTATGCCGCGCTCCTCTGCGTTCTCTCTGCCGTAGAACTTGAGGTCACCGAACGCGAACACGCGCTTCGGATACGTGCCGAGCCAGAAGTTTACAAGGTCGAAGTGGTGGGTTGCCTTATGCACCATAAGTCCGCCGCTGTTTCTCTTATCTCTGTGCCAACGGCGGAAGTAATCCGCGCCGTGAGAGGTATTGAGTAGCCACTCGAAATGCACCTGCGTGACCTTACCGATGGTATCGTTCATAATAAGCTCGCGTATCTTCGTGTTATGGGGCGCGTAGCGGTAGTTGAATGTAACGCGGAGCTGCTTACCCGTTCTCTTTATGCAGTCGATTATCTCCTGGCACTTATTCTCATCAACGGTCATAGGCTTCTCGGAGATAACGTCGCATCCGAGCTCCATCGCCTTGATTATGTATCTGTGGTGAGTGCGGTCGATAGAGGTGACGATAACCGTATCGGGCTTCGTTTCCTTTATCATCTCTTCAAACCTATCTGGAGTGTACGTGGGTACTGCGTGGTAGCCGAACTCCTCAACAAGCGTGCGGTTTGCATAGTCCATACGGGTCTGGTTTATATCGCAAAAAGCAACGAGCTCGGACGTTTCCGAGAATCTTTTCGCGATTGCCTGGTAATACATTCTCGCTCTGCCGCCGATGCCGACGTGAGCGTATCTTTTCTTTTCCATAATAAAGCCTCCTATGCTTTTTTCTTAATTATAAAACAAGAAATCCGCAATTTCTATAAAATTCTTGGCTATTTTATGAAAAATAGGAAAATATTGCTCAACTCTGCAAAAGTTTTTTTGAAAAACGCGCGTATAGCTCGAAGCAACGTAAGGTTTTGAAAAAACATTCTTCCCTTTTAGATTTTAATCTTGACAAAGGGCTGATAATAGTGTATAATACCGATGTGAATAATTTGGAGGCATAGCTCAGTTGGTTAGAGTACTTGCTTGACATGCAAGGGGTCACTAGTTCGAGTCTAGTTGTCTCCACCAAAAAAGAAGTAACTTTTGTCTACCAAAAGTTGCTTCTTTTTTTATCCATTGCGAAAGCAATGGCATATCATCACGCTTTAGCGTGTATATCATCGCAGCAGGCGTATCTCATCAGCCGCAGGCTGTATCCGCTTTCGCAATGATGATATACAACACTCCGTGTTGATGATATGCAATTCCTACGGAATTGATGATATACAAGGCTTATGCCTTGATTTATTTACGAAAATATGGTATAATAAACTCAACGATAAATAAGAATTTGACGAATGGAGATTTCAAAGTGAAAAGGCAATCAAGAAAATTATCATCAAAACAGCTTGCACTCGTTTTGATTCCTTTCATAAGCACAATTTGCTGTTTAGTATACTTTCTTTTTACCAAGCGATATTACACGAAGAAATGTCTTTTTTCATTATTAAAAGCTTGTTTAGCTACCTTTGTTTTGGGTGTTGTATTGATGTTTGTTGGATTATTCTCATACACCGTAACCGCCGTAATTTCACTTGTATTGATGGGCATTGTAATGAACTTCGTTTTCTTCAAATCCTATAGCAACACAGTAGGTCAGTAAATTCCAATTTGTCGAGCAGGCAACCGCGTGAAATTACACACCTTTTCACTGTTCTTTCGCAACAAAAAACGCATCTTTGCGACCAACGGGAGCAACATCATTTTAAGCGAAGCAAAAAACATCATATCGCCGCAGGCGATGCATCATTTGACAAACAACTGATTTTATAATTGCAAGCCGCAGGAGAGCTGACAGCGCATCTCATAACAACTAAAATTCAATAGAGGCTCTTCAATAGAAGCCTTAGTAAAAAGAGCGAAGATACCCTTTATAAGTATCTTCGCTCCCGTTTTTATATTTTAGTTTTCATTATTAATTTCATTGATAATCCACAGTTCGTTTTTGCGCTTATTTTTTTAAACAAGCTCATCAAGACCGACTCCGAAAATCTCCGCAAAAGCCTTAAGCTCGATATCGGTAACAAACCTTTTTCCGCATTCTATTCTTTGTATGGCGTTTTTATCAAGGTCTATACCTATGAGCTGCATTTTATCAGCAAGAGCTCGCTGGGAAAGCTTTTCCGAATAGCTCATTCTCAATTTGCGAACGTTCTCTCCACAGAGATTGTTTCTACCCTCATTTTTATTTTTGAACATTTTAATATCACTTTTAGTCTAAGTTGAAAATTTCATCATAGGTAACAGAAAGTATATTCTTTAGAAGAATTATTTCATCCGGATATAAATGCCTCTGCCCTACCTCGATTTTAGCGACTGCGCTTCTCGTGATATCGCACCCGTTTATCTGCAGCTTAGCCGCCACTTGCTCCTGAGTGAGCCCTGCTCTTTCTCGCAAGCTCCTGATATTGCTTCCAATTCTCTTCTCGATTGATACGTTCATTCAAAACCTCGCACTTATTTAAGAACAACCTATTGACATAATTATAAACGCGTGATAGAATATATTTGCACCTATATAAGTGCATTTAATAATCTTGGAGATTTGTTATGAAAAAAATTGGAATAATCAAAGAATTTGATAAGCTTGGAAGAATCGTGATACCAAAAGATTTAAGAGAGCGATTTGGACTTTTCAGGGAGGTTGAAATCGTCGCAACAGAGGATGGCGTACTTATTAAAAATCCCGAGTATAAGCTTGTAAAGGTGGAAAACACCGAGAAAGGAGATTTATAAATATGCCGTTGATATTTACACGCGCTTCGGCGCGCTTTTTCTTTTTTGCTTTTATCATATATGCCGTTAGCTTAGGCTAACTATTTTGTGCAGTGTGTTATTTCGGGCGCTTTGTGTATGCTTTCCGATTTGTATAAGCATACGAAATTGACCGAATTCCCCTCAAAATCGTTGACAAAACCCCTTAAAAAGAGTATAATTTACCACAGTTAGCGGTTGCTAACCCCAAAAAGCCGTTATTGGAGAAGGGAGATTTTTATGAATCTGCGCGAAGCACAGGACGGAGTTGAGTACGTTATACGCAAGATAGAAACGGACGACGAGGAGCTTAATGCATTTTTGTTTTCTCTCGGTTGCTATAGCGGAGAAAGTATAACCGTAGTTCGCCACCTGAAGGGCGGATGCGTCGTTTCCATCAAGGATGGAAGATATAACATTGACAATCAGCTCGCTGAAGCCATTATTATTTAAATCGTATGCCAGGATTTACCCACGCTTTGCGAGCTGATTATTTTTTTGTTAGTCGGTTAGCAGTTGCTAACCAATGCCGATCGGTTGTTAATTTATATCCGAAAGGATAAATAAGGAGGAAAATCCAATATGAGAATTGCTTTGGCGGGCAATCCTAACTCAGGTAAGACCACCATGTATAACGCTCTGACCGGACGAAGCGAGAAGGTCGGCAACTGGGCAGGTGTTACCGTTGACAAAAAAGAGCACCCCATCAAAAAGGCGTACGCCGCCGATGCGCAGCTTATCGCTGTTGACCTTCCCGGCGCGTACTCAATGTCACCCTTTACGAGCGAAGAGAGCATCACCAGCTCCTACGTAAAGAAAGAAAATCCCGACGTTATTATCAACATCGTGGATGCAACTAACTTAAGCCGCAGTCTTTTCTTCACGACTCAGCTGCTTGAGCTTGGTATTCCCGTTGTAGTCGCGCTGAATAAGAGCGATATCAACGAAAAGAAGGACACCAAGATAGACGATAAGGCGCTTTCCGCAAAGCTCGGATGCCCCGTCGTTTCCACTGTTTCCACATCCGCTGCGGGACTTCGCGCAGTCGTTGAGGCGGCTGTTGCTCTCGTTGGCAAGACGCAAAGCGCTCCCTACTCACAGGGCGATATCGACCTATGCGACAAGGCAACGGTTGAAGCGGCTGACCGCAAGCGCTTCGACTTCGTAAACAAGATAGTGCGTGAGGTCGAGAGCCGTAAGGTTCTCACCAAGGACAAAAACGTAGGCGATAAGATCGACTCCGTTTTAACTAACAGATGGCTCGGTATTCCGATATTTGCTGTTATTATGTGGGCTGTTTTCTGGATCTCTCAGGCAGGTCCCGGCGTATGGCTCGCAGAGGGCCTTGACATAGGTGAAACTCACCTTTGGGGACTCGTTGACTGTATTTCGTGGTTTAAAGACGTCGTTGCAGGCTGGCTCAGCGGAGCTCACGACCTGATACAGGCTATTATACTTGAAGGTATTATCGAGGGCGTTGCCGCCGTTGTCGGCTTCTTGCCTCTCGTTATGGTAATGTACTTCCTTATCGCGCTTCTTGAGGACTGCGGCTATATGGCGCGCGCTACCGTCGTTCTTGACCCTATCTTCAAGAAGGTTGGTCTTTCGGGTAAATCGGTTATCCCCTTCATTATCGGAACGGGATGCGCTATCCCCGGCGTTATGGCTTGCCGTACCATCCGTAACGAGCGCGAGCGCAGAGCGACCGCTATGCTCACTCCCTTTATGCCCTGCGGCGCAAAGCTCCCCGTTATCGCACTCTTCGCGGGCGCGTTCTTCGGCGAGTCCGAATGGGTTGGCGTTACGATGTATTTCGCGGGCATCATAATCATTCTTCTCTGCGCGCTTCTCATCAACGCGCTTAACGGCTACAAGGCAAGAAGGTCCTTCTTTATCATCGAACTCCCCGAATATAAGGCTCCCTCGGTAAAGCTTGCTCTCAAGTCTATGTGCCAGAGAGGATGGGCTTACATAGTTAAGGCGGGAACGGTTATTCTCGTTTGCAACTTCGTGGTTTATATGATGCAGACCTACGGCTGGAACTTCAAGGCGGTTGAAAACCCCTCGGATTCCATTCTCGCAACGATTGCGACTCCTATTGCCTACGTTATCGCTCCCATCGTCGGCGTTGCTCTCTGGCAGCTCGCGGCGGCGGCAGTTACCGGCTTTATCGCCAAGGAATGCGTAGTTTCTACCCTTGCAACCGTATTTATGTTTGAGGAGCTCATAAACGAGGACCTCGAGGCAGTCGGCGCTATCGGCGCTGCAAATATGGGCGGCATATCCGCTGTTGCAGGTCTCGCGTTCCTTATGTTCAACCTCTTCACTCCTCCCTGCTTTGCGGCTCTCGGCGCTATGAACTCCGAAATCAAGAGCAAAAAGTGGCTCTGGGCAGGTATAGGTCTTCAGTTCGCGGTTGGTTACACCGTCGGATTCCTCGTATTCTTCTTCGGTACTCTCTTCACGGGCGGCAGCTTCGGTAAGGCTTGGATGCCTATTATCGGCTGGATAATCGTTCTCGCTATCGCGGCAGTATTTACTCTTATGATACTGAGAGCGAGAAAGCAGCTCAAGTCAGAGTACGAGCTCAAGGCGTAATATGAAGCCCGTTGATATTATTGCAATCGTTGCGATATTGCTTACAGTCGGAGCCGCGGTGTTCTATATCGTTCGCGCGAAGCGGCGCGGCGAAAAGTGCGTCGGCTGCCCATACGCAAAGCAGTGCGGCGGTAAGTGCGGCGGCGGTTGCGGCAGTTCAAAAAACGGTAAAAAAGACAAAGACTAAAAAAGAGGGCTGGCATAATTCCACAAGTCAGCCCTTCACAAAAAACGGAGGTTAGTCTTGAATAACTTATATAAATTCACGTCCTCGCAGATAAGATATATGATATGGCTATCAAGACTCTCAAGCGACGGCTTCGGCGTAAAGAATATTGAGCTTGCGAACGCCATCGGGTACAGCAAGCCCAGCGTACATAATATGCTTAAATCTCTCTGTGAGAGCGGCATAGTCGCTAAGGAGAGCTTCGGACTTGCCCATCTTACCGAGGGGGGACGGATAATTTCAAAAAAATACGAGAAATGCTACGAGCTGCTCAAAAAGAAAATGAGCGAGCTTTGCGGAGATAACGCGACTACCGAGATCGCCATATGCGGTATTCTCGCGGATATGACTCCCGAGCGCATAGACGAGCTTTGCCGCGAGGCAAGTCAATAACTCACACGGGTGGCTCGGATATGAAGGATTTTATTATTATCGTTATCATTGCCGCCGTCGTTGCCTTGAGTTTATATTCTACGGTAAAGCACTTCCGCGGTGAGGGCGGATGCTGCGGAGGCGGCGGCTACAGGATAAAGAAAAAGCGGCTGAAGAATATCTGCCGCAAAAAGGTTTTCTCGGTTGACGGTATGCACTGCGAGCGATGCAAAGGACGTGTTGAAGAGGTTATAAACGACCTTCCCGGTGTATCCGCCTCCGTTAATATAAAAAAAGGTACGCTCACGGTTTTCTACGCCGAGGACGTTCCCGACGAGGTCATTATAGCGCGCATCGAAAAAGTCGGCTATCAGGCAAAGCTGCCCGAGTAAGATACGCGGTATATAAATCCGCATCAAACCTCTGCGGTGCAGCAGAAATCAATACAAAATCCAAAGAGCAAGAATAGAAGGTTTTTTCTCCTTTTACTCTTGCTCTTGCTTTTTCTTTTGTCGATAAATCTCGCTATTTGAAAACTTTTATTTACTTTTGTTAAGTTTCGGGAGTTATCTCCTCTGCTACAGGGGCGGTGTATACCGTGAAGAGATAGCCTTCCTTTACCTTGTCGCCGTTCTTTACGTTGTACTTCAGGCGGTAGGTTCCGTCAGCGAGGGGTTCTTCGGCGGGAATATTCTCGGGAGTATCCGTGGAAGTATCGCCCTCGGGAGCTTCTGCAGGCTCGGTGGACTCAGCCTCGTTGGAGCCTTCTGCGGTGGGAACTGCTGCCCAGCTCTCGTCGGGAAGAAGCATCTCGAGAACTGCGCCCTCGGCAACGAAGCCGTAGTTATATATCTCCTTCGAGAGAGCCTCGAGCATAGTTGAAGCGGTGTGCGCTCCGCCATCGGGCGCGGGTACCGTTACTTCAAAGTCTGTTATCTCGGTGAAGGTAAGCTTTGCCTCGTTCGAGCTGCCCTTTACGATATTTACCTTATAGTTATTGACCTTGATTTCGCCCTCTGCGAGCGCGGTGAAGGCAAGGGGCGTGTAATCCGAGCTTCTGATTCCGTCCTTGGTTGAGATATACGCAACGAGCGTATACTCTCCCTCGCCGAGCACGGGGATATCAAAGGTCGCTCCGCCGCTTACGGTGAAGCTTTCGCCCTCGGCATAAGCCGTACCCGTGGGCTCTTTTACGTAGATATGGTTAAGAGTTTTGTCCGCTCCTACGAGCGCAAAGTATACCGAATATTCCTCGCCGACAACGAAGAGCATCGTATCGCTCGCGGTGAGCTTAAGCTCCTCTACCGAAACGGTAAGACCCGTGTTTGATACTGCGGTCGCAGACTGCGCGCCGATAGGCGAAAATCTTATCGCAAGCTCTACTGCCGCCTTATCCGAATAATCTATTACCTCGGCATCCTTTATAGCTTCATACATTTCCATAAACGCCGCGTGCTTTGCAAGGTTATTCTCCCAGCCCTTTGCGAGGTCAGCCTCGCTGTATATCGGGCTCTCGTTCCACGTATGATACTTTATGAACTGCTCAAGCTCGAGATTTGCCTGCTTAACGCCGCTCCTTACGTATTCCATATCGCGGCGGCAGACGAGTCCGACCTCGGCAAAGAACGCCTCGAGGTTTGCCATCTGACCGTCAAAGCCATCTCCCATAACGCGGAGATTGATCTCGGGAGCGTATCCGTCACCGTATAAATTGCTGCCCTCGGGAGGCTCTTTCGAGAAGTGGGACACGTGTATTAAGTCAACCTCTATTTTACCGTCAAGGAACTTGTCACCGAATCTGATCTCCGTGCCGTTTTTCATTACCACGGCGAGTCTTTCGTGGTAGCCCGCCGTCTGATATACGAGAGTACCCTCTCTGTTGGTATGGTAAAGCACGTCTGCCGTAACCTCCTCTCCTACAAGAGGGTAAACCTTATCGGGAGTCGTTATAAGCTCGAGATACTCGTAGCCCTCGAAGCCCTGAAGGTAAATGGTTATAGCTGCCATCGTCTCTCCGGATGAAACTCTCATTATATCAGTTTCTCTATCCGAGCTGATGACCTTAAGAACCTCTAGTCTGCGAGCATCGTCCGAGGGATTGTAAAACGCGTCGTAGCAGATATCGTCTTTAAATACCATGCAGGATACGTTATAGTGGTCACCGCTGTTGCTGACGTCAACTACCTCCCAGAAGCCCTTGTTGTTTACCGCGGAGAAATTGTGGTCAAAGTCGTTGTATATATACGAGTACTCGCATATCTTGCCCTCGCTGTATACCATTCTGTTGCCTCCGCCCGAGAAGCTCTTATGGTATACCTCGTATACGTTATCACCGTCGGCATCCTTCGTGCGCTTGCAGACAGTCATATAGTCATTTTGGTATGAATAAAGGATCTCGCAATTTTCCTCAACGTGAAGGTAATACTTCTCGTATCCCATATCCACCCACTTATCAACAACTCTTACGTGCTTCTTAACGTTGTCGATAAGCTCCGCGCCCGCAACGGCGCTCGTGCTGATGTTTTTCGTGAGATTTAAGAAATAATCGTATGAGTTTGAATACTCACTGAAGCCGCCCCATCTGAACGTGCTGCCCGCAACCTCGGCAAAGCTGCCGTCCTGGCAGACGTATTTGGTAGCGCCCTCGAGTCCTGAGGTGTCGTCCTTCGGTGTTACGATAGTGTTATTCGCAAGACTGTAAGTCACAGCCTCCGCAAGTCCCATAAGAGTTTCTGCGCCATCAGTAAATATGTTGCCGCTGTTCTTAAGAAGCTCTGCGTTGAGGCGCTGATTCGCAAGAATGAGGCTTGCCGCTTCTTTACCGCTCATTCCCTCGGGAAGAGTTGTCATAACGAGCGTTCCGTCACCGTACTTATCATCGTCGGGGTTATTGCCGTCGTCGGGATTGCCGATATAATTATCGTCACCGCCCGTTTCCTTATCGCCCTTCTGCTTCTTGCAACCCGCAAGCATACTGAGGACAAGCGTCAGCACTATGAGTAAAGCTATTAATTTTTTCATCTGTTTTTCTCCTTATCTTTGGGGAATAAATTTCATCTATATTAATTAAGTCTTGCTTTCCAGAAAGGCAAGCATATTACTTATAACGTTCTCCGCTATCGTTTTATAGTCGAATTTCGACACGAAGGCTATCGCCTCCGCGATTTTTTCCTCGGGTACCAAATATACTCTAAACGTGCTCTCGAGGAAGAAGCGCACCTTCATCTCCATCGTGAAGAACATATCGCAGGGCACCGTCATAAACGAGCGCATTATACCGCCCGACGCTATCTCGAGGCAGTAGAAATCCTTCGTCTCAAGCTCCGGAAGATGCTCCGCAAATATGTTTTCAAGCTTATGCGTTATCGTATCGTATATTATCCTCGAGGTTTCGGGGAGCGAATAGGACACAGAGTACATCTCTCTTATATGCTCGTGACTCTCCGCCATATATAGCTGAAGCGTGGTCTCCGCGGCGTAAAACAGGATCTTATCCTCTGTTACCCCCGAAAGAAGCTTCTCGGTTGCCAAGAACTGCCCCTCGAGCACGTATGCAACAAGCTCCGAGAGCATTCCCTCCTTACTGCCGAAGACGTTGATCAGCGAGCTATACGCAACGCCCGACGCCTCCGAAACGTCACGAAGAGTCGTTTTATGATATCCCCTCTCGAGAAACATCTTCGCTACCGTATGCAAAAGCTTCGACTTCGTCTTCTCAAAATTCTTCCCTCTGCCAATGCGAGCCACCGTTTCGCCCTCCCTTGAAATTCAAAGTTGTATCGTGATACAAATATAACATATTTTTCTTTTCTTGTCAATATTTTCTACTAACTTTTTTTGAAAACTTTGAGTAAGAAAAAATTGACAAATCCTTACGTATAGGGTATAATTAAAGTAACAGAAAAGTAAATTTATACCGTTATATAGTCGGAACGCATAAAACCTCGCTATAACGGCAATCGAACAAGGAGCATTTTATGAAAAAAATAATACTCTTTCTGATTCTTTCGCTGGCACTCGCCGCCCTCACCGCGTGCGACACGCTTTTTGAGAATCTCGGAATAACGGATCCTAGCGGTACGGGTGACGGAGACGGTACGAATACCGATAACGGTAACAAAGATAATAACGGTGGTGACATCACCGACAATGGTCACTATATAACCGTCACCCTTTCCGAGTTTGACGGAAACGGAAAGCCCGTCACGCGTGAGGAAAAGATAGACCTCAACGTATTTGCCGAGTTCGGAGGCTACGATAAGTGGCTCGAGTCGAACGTAACGGAGTGGGACATATACCGCTACCGCACCTGCTATGATATAACCGTGAACGGCGAGCCGATGCCCGATGGGTATTCCATTAAGGCAGGCGACGTTATCGTTCTTCGAGAGAGAGAGCCCGAATACGTCGTATCTATAAATATGACTACCTACGACGGCGGAAAATCCTTCGTCAGCTACCGTCTTTCGGAGCCGATAAGACTCGGTTACCTCTTCGAGCTTCTCGTTGACGATTCGGGACGCTACGCGCACCATATAGATTACTTCTATCAGGCGTACAGCATAACCGCAGGCGGCGTTGCCTTCAGCACCGATGCGGAGCTTTCGCAGGATATTACTATCGACATACATAAAAAAGCACCGAGCTTCCGCGTGACGGTTATTGACCCCGAGGAAGGCGCCTGTGAGTTCGATATGTATACGCCTACCGACGTTTATACCACCCTTTTTGAGTATATGTGGAACGGTGGCAGAGTTGAGCTCTTTGACCATTACAAGCTCTACTTCGGCGATGCGGTTATCACCAACACAGAGGACGCGAAAAAATACACGGTCGATGCCTCGCACTCTCTTCTCGTGTTCAAAACGGCAGATGCGACCGATTTTAAAATAGATATAAACAACAGCTATCAGATAAACGCTCTTGCAACAATTCCCTGCGACCTTGATGCACTCTTCAAGGAATATCTCGGTATGAGCTACGGCGAGGTGACGGAGATATTCACCCTCGAGTGCGAAGGCAAAATAGTTGACGGTATACTTCACGGATGCTCTTACGTTGTGCTAAAATTAAAGGAAGACCGTGATGCGTGCGAGGTCAAGCTCGACGTTTATGACGGATACGGCAATTATCTTTACTCGGAATCCACAACCGTTCCCTTTGGAACGCCGCTCTCTGAGGCTCGCTTCGGTGAATTTAATCCCGACAGCGCCGCGAGCTACGCCTTCGTTTATCTTGACGGAAAGCTATTGACGGCGGCTGACCTCACGAAGCTCATCACCCGCGATATCACGCTTGAGAAAAAACCGCCCAAGCCCGAGGTTGAAGAAGACGAAAGACCTACGGTCACGGTTTGGTTTGAAGAAGGCGGTATCGATACGGATAACCCGAAATACGAATTTCTGAAGCAGTATTTAGATTTCGGCCACGAGGCTATGGGCGCTGTAAAAGACTATGCGTTCGACACGGCTATAACCTTTAACGAAGCGTTGGTTGAAATTATCGGCTACGATTACAGGGAGCTTATGAAGAAAGGAATCTTTGCAGAAGCTTACAGCTACAAATCCAACAATATACTCTCCCCCGACGAAGAATTCACGGGCGAATGCATGATATCCTTCTATGGCGGAAAGACTATCGAGCTTAAGGTATACCGCGAGGTTGACGGAGTAAGATACGGAAGCTACACCGCCCTCGCTCACTCGGCAATGCGCTTGGTCGACTTTATGAAGCACTCCGAGTATTTAAGCGGCGGAGCTTTCAGCGAGAGCTTATTCACAAACAGACTTCCCGCATCAGATTCGGGTATGATATTCCCACCTAACTTGTACGGCAGAACTATGGAAGATTTTGCCGACAACTTTGACGACTTACATAACGAGCTCGAAACAATCACGGGTACTATGATTATCCGAAACTACGAGCCGTTCAAGGTTGACTTCTACCATAACGATGAATTTATAAAGAGTGAAACGTATACTCACGCAGTTAAGGTTATCGACCTCTTCCCCGAGGTGCCGGGATATACCGAGAAGTCCTGCTGCCACGTAAACAGATACATATATACGGGCGAGGGCTTCCATATGTATTACATTATGCAGGATACAACCATCGTGATATACGACGAATACACCCCCGGAGCCGAGGAAGAAAAGGATGGACTTGCGTAAGCATTCCTCGGGCGGACTCAAGATGACACGCGTGGGCGACACACAAAAAAAGGAGTACGGACGATTTGTTCGTGCTCCTTTTCACATTCCTTTCCCTGCAAGGTATAGTGTGTTATACCTTTATTTTTCGGCAGTAACAAATGAAGTTTTCGCTGATGCGAAAGTGAAGTTAAATTTGCCCACTTTGCCGAAGGCAAAACTTCACTTACACATAAAACTTCGCTTTGCCACTTAGGGCAAACTTAGCCTGACACCTGTCAAAGAGCAGGTGCTCCAAGCGGACTATATTTTAACGATTCTTATTCAGATATCACTCATTTCAGCTAGCATAATATATCTTATGCTTTTCTCTCTTTGTCGGGCATACTGTATAGTTGACCATGTTCCGCCTTTATCATTACCATTCCAAATAGCCAAAACAAGATCAGAACAGTCAACCATAAACTTATTTCTCTTATGCATGCATCCCCTGAAAAAATGATCTGAAACAATATGGCATTTACTGCATTTACTCAAAATATCGTAATACTCTTCCTGATGTCTTTTCAGATTTTTCGGATAAGGCTTAGGATAAGGCAACGCGGCTTCCAGCTTAATATATTTATATTTGTTCCGGAGCATTATAACCGTCTTGGCAAAATCAATATCAGCTCCTTCTGCCATACCTGTAATAAACGTATCATATCCCGCTTTTATTAAACTCTCCACTTCTTTAGCTAGCTTTTTTAAATAATTGATAAACAGTGGATTATCTTCATCCCTTGGAAAAGTAAAGCCGGAAGGTCTATGTCCTGTAACACAGCAAATCACAAAAATATACCTCTTTTTTTATTTTTGACCAATATAGCGGTCAATATCTCTTCTGATTATAGCATAAAATATTGTTAATTGCAACCGATATTGGTCAAAAGAGGTATATATGGAACAAAAATTAAGAAGAGATCGATTTATGGGTGAAAATCTGAGAGTCCTTCGTGATAAGCACGGGATTTCACAGGAAAAACTATGCGCCGAGCTTCAACGCCGAGGCTGCGACATTGGGCGCACCACTTACGCAAAGTATGAATCCGGTGAGTTAAATATTAAAATAAGTGTTATTATCGAGCTGAAAAAGATATACGGATGCACGTACGACGAGTTTTTCGACGGACTTGACAACTAACAGCGAACAATATAATTTTAATCAAAGAGAATTCCCAATTTAGGTGTGAGCAAATAAAAGCGGCAGAAGCATAATCAAAAACAGTGCTTCTGCCGTAGTTTTATATAAATTTAAAATCAAGAGTCTAAATTGATAAAAACTCCGAATTAACGATTTTTGAGCATAATTGTTTACAAATCTGCGTTATGCGTTGCGTTTCTTTTCTCTTGGAGATTCTCCAAAGGCTTTTTTAAACGCTTTATAAAAGTTGGCGTAGTTCTCGTATCCGACCTCGCGAGCCGCGTGCAGATTGCTATGCGAGCGAGAGGCGTACATAGGTACGCCGAGCAAGGAAACGAGGATAAAACAAAAAACTATAATAGAATGGAAGAAATTCAGAGAATTTCAACCTTGATATATTTAAATCTGCATAAAGAAACGACAGAAACACTGTTTTTACACATGCTTCTGTCGTTTTTTATTTGGTTCTGCCTAAATGTGACAGCCCCTTATATGAAACTGCTTTGCGGCAGATACGCCATGTGAGCTCTTTTTTAATGAGTGAGTGAGCAACAAACAGTTAATAACTTAAATCACCCAAATCGGCACGATAAGATTATCTCTATCGAATGCACCGAATTGATCCGACATACAAAGAACGGCTCCTGTTCCAAGTTGCAGAGAGGATTTATCAATCACACTAAACGTGCGAACGATGCGCTTATCAGGGTTGGCGGTTTTTTTGATTTCTAACGGGTAAAGCTTTCCGTCACCCTCCATAATGACATCAATTTCTTTAGCATCACGGTCACGGTAAAAATACAAATAAGGTTCTCTACCTGCGTTCTGATAACCTTTCATTATCTCAGACACAGTAAAGTTTTCAAGGAGTGCTCCGCTCATTGCTCCACTTTCAGCAACCTCCGGGGAGGACCATTTGGTAAGATAACATACTAGTCCCGTATCATAAAAATATACTTTCGGTGTCTTAATTGTGCGTTTTAATACGTTATTTGAGTAAGGGTGAAGAAGGAATATAATACCTAATGTTTCCAAAATATTCATCCACGCCTTTGCCGTCGGCATATCTATTTCCGCATCTTCCGCGAGAGCGTGATAGTTTAAAAGCTGTGACGTTCTTGCAGCCACTGCAGTAATAAATCGATTAAACTTTAACGCATCCACCGTACCGGAAATATCGCGCACGTCGCGCTCTACGTAGGTAGAAAGATATGACGAATAATACATATTACGATCGGGGTAAAGTCCTGATACGATACCGGGCATCGAGCCTTTCCATATGCGCTCAAACAAAGCAGGCGTATCTTGGGGCTCGATTTTCTTACACTCATCTATCAATACGTTCATATTCGTGGTAAACGGAATACAATCCGCACCCACAATTTCCCGTTGCGACATAGGTGACATATGAAGAAGTGCTACTCGTCCTGCGAGAGATTCTTGAACACCGCGCATAAGTCTGAATATCTGAGAGCCGGTCATCCAAAAATCACCGGGATTGTGATGTTCGTCTATATGGATCTTAATATAAGTGAAAAGCTCGGGAGCGTACTGAACCTCGTCAATCAAGACAGGAGGTTTGTGTATTTGCAGAAAAAGCGCAGGATCGTTTTTCGCCATATCGCGAGTAGCAAGATCATCAAGGGACACGTATTTGCGTCCTTTATTTTCTTTCTCTGCGAGCGAACGCAACATTGTTGTTTTCCCCGCCTGGCGGGGTCCCGTCAGCAAAATCGCAGAGTAGGATTCTGACAACTCGAGAATGCGATTTTCCATATGACGCAAAATATAACTCATATATACCTCCAAATAACTTCGGCAGATTTTATTTCCTTTATTATAACCGAAAAGTAGTTGTTTGTCAATTGATTTTTCGGCAGATTTTTATAAATTCACTAAATTTGCCGAAAAAACTAAAGAGCGACTAATAATGATTGATATTTATTAAGACAAATCTGCGTTATGCGTTGCGTTTCTTTTCTCTAGGAGATTCGCCAAAGGCTTTTTTAAACGCTTTATAAAAGTTGGCGTAATTCTCGTATCCGACCTCGCGTGCCGCCTCTGCCGCAGCAGTTCCCGAGAGGATAAGGCTTGCCGCGTACGCAAGCTTCTTTTGCAAAATATACTGCTTCGGAGATATCTTCATCTCCGACTGAAAGACGTGGCAGATCGTGGATTTTGACAAGAAAAGGCTTGCCGCCATATCGTCGAGAAGTATTTTTTCGCGAAAATGCGAGTCTATATACTCGACCACCGCCGTGACGGTGGGATTGACGCTCACTCGCTCACTCTCACCCGCCCTGTACGTATGGATATACATTGCCTCGGTAAGCAGTCCGCCGACGAGCGGCATATACCGCTCGATATTCTCCTCCGCAAATATATCAAGCAGCATTTTCATAAGCCCCCTCTGCGTGCTTTCTCTTGACACGGGGTGCGAGCTTATCTTCAAGTTAAAGTCATCTCTTATCTCGCTTGGTATGAGTGACTCGTCGAAAAGAACGGTCGCTCTTTTATAAGTGATATCACCGACGGTAAACACGCTGTGATAAGTCAGGGGCGGTATCATTATTATCTCGCCCGCGCCGAGCATATATTTCTCATTATCCGCGACGATACTTATTTTTCCCTCGAATACCGCTATCATCTCATACCTCGTATGAGAGTGATTTTCGAAGATGTGCTCTCCGTCAAGAGTTCCCTCTCTGTAGGATACTCTCATATTTTCGTTTTGCATCGTTCTGTGCGCCATAACTTCCCCCACGCGTAAAAGGTTTTATTTATTTTAGCATATATTTGCAAGAATTGCAATGTTTTAGCGAAAAAGGATATTGTATTATTACAAAATTTGTGATATCATCTAACTAAAGGATAAATATTTAATATAGAGAGGTAGTTTTAAATGAGCGTATTAAACGATAGCGTTATCATTGACGGCGTTACCTTTGCTAACCGCATAGTTTTTCAGCCTATGGAGGGCTGCGACTGCAACAGTGACGGTACTCCGAGCGAGCTTACCGTAGCAAAGTACGTCAATGCCGCAAAGTCGGGAGCGGGACTTATCTGGATGGAGGCGAACGCGGTTTGCCCCGAGGGTAGGACGAATCCCGGTCAGATGATGCTTACGAAGGAAAATCTCCAGAAGTTCAAGAGCTTCGTTGCCGATCTCAAACGGATCGCGAAGGATGAGTGCGGTATCAATCCTGTTATCATTCTTCAGCTCACCCATTCGGGCAGGCAGAGTATCGTTCCCATGATCGCGTACAGACACCCCATTTACGAGGAAAAGCGTCCCGTTACCGACGATAATATCGTCACGGACGAGTACCTTAAGACTCTCCCCGAGAAGTATGCGGCATCCGCTCTTCTCGCAATCGAGGCAGGCTTTGACGGAGTTGACGTTAAGAGCTGCCACGGATATCTCTTCCAGGAGCTTCTCTCGGCGTTCAACCGCCCCGGTGAGTACGGCGGCTCGTTTGAGAACAGAATAAGACTTTATATCGACTCGGTCAAGGCTGTTAAGGCGGCTGTTCCCGCGGATTATCTCGTCGTATCAAGACTCGGCGCGGCAGATATGGTTCCGAAGCCCTACGGATTCGGTACGACCGAGGATAACGAGCTTGATCTCACCGAAACGGATATGCTCGTTGAAAGACTTATGGCTGAGGGTATCAAGCTCATAAACATAACGATAGGCAATCCATATTACAATCCGCATATCAACCGTCCATTCCGTCAGGGCGCGTACGTCGCCCCCGAAGCTCCCGAGGTCGGTCTTGCGAGATTCATTACCGTGCAGAAGCACTTGAAGGACAAATTCCCCGCCCTCTCTATCGTAGGCTCGGGTCTGTCTTATTACAGAGCAGACCTTATGGAGCGCGCCGAGGAGATGATAAGCGTAGGCGCGGCTGACCTCGTCGGCTTCGGTCGAGGCTCTATCGCTTATCCTATGTTTTACAGAGATTGGAAGGACGGCAAGTTCGACGCGAAGAAGTGCTGTGTTTCCTGCTCAAAATGCACGGCTCTTATGCGCGCGAAGTGCGTTTCGGGCTGCGCTGTGTTCAATGAATATTACAGAAACTTATATAAGGAGAAAGTGGCATGTCAAAAATAGCTATAGTTACAGGTGCATATCAGGGCATCGGAAAAGGAATCGCGGACGGACTTAAGGGCGCGGGTTATACCGTTATCTACTCCGACGTGCACGCAGAAATGGAGGGCGAGATATACTGCAAGTGCGATATATCCAAGGCTGAGGACAGAATCGCTCTTCGCGATTTCGCTCTTGAGAAGTTCGGCAGGATCGACCTTCTCGTTAACAATGCGGGCGTTGCCTGCAAGGTAAGACTCGACGTTCTCGAAACCACCGAGGAGAGCTTTGACAGAGTTGTCGGCATCAATACCAAGGGTACGTTCTTTATGTGCCAGGTGTTCGCTAACGCTATGATAGAGTGCCTGGCAAAGGGACTCGAGGACTATTCTCCGAGAATAGTTAATATCGCTTCAAACTCCAGCTATACGTCAAGCACCAGCCGCGGTGAATACTGCATCTCCAAGGCGGGCGTTTCTATGACCACTCTTCTCTTCGCGGATAAGCTTGCCGAGTTCGGTATCCCTGTTTTCGAGGTTCGCCCCGGCATCATCAAGACTCCTATGACCGACGTCGTTTCTGCTAAGTACGATAAGCTTATTGCCGAGGGTATCACTCCCATCAAACGCTGGGGTACGCCCGAGGACGTTGCAAACTGCGTTATTGCGGCGGCGAGTGGGCTGCTCGATTTCGGTACAGGAACCGTGCTTAATGCGGATGGGGGATTCCACATCCGTAGACTCTGATTTAAAGCGGTGTATTTTGTGATAACCGGAAATGACGAATTTATATTTAATAAACTCTGTTAGCTGACGAAAGTCCGTGCGAATTTATTTTAGCTAAGGTTGAAACACTCCGTGTTTCTTCCGTTTGATTATAGTCATTTCCTATCTCCGTTTTCCCACCTCGCCGTACCCTCGTACGGCTCTCGGTGTGAAGAACGAAGATTTCTCATCAAAATCTCCTCGCATCAGGCTTTTACTAAATCTTGTGCTTTGTGCTAACCCGGTGTATTTTGTGATAACCGGAAATGACGAATTTATATTCAGTAAGCTCTGTTAGCTGACGAAAGTCAGTGCGAATTTATTTTAGCTGAGGTTGAAACACTCCGTGTTTCTTCCGTTTGATTATTGTCATTTCCTATCTCCGTTTTCCCACCTCGCCGTACCCTCGTAAGGCTCTCGGCGTGAAGAACGAAGATTTCTCTCCAAAACCCCCTCGCTTTAAAGGCTTTTACTACACCTTTTACTTTGTGCTAATTCGGTGTATTTCGGGATAACCGGAAATGCAAGCTCTGTGCTGATTTAGGCTGAAAATAGTTAGATTAGGATTGAGTTAGATTTGTGTAAAGTTAGATTACGATAGGGTTAGATAAAACAGAGTCAGATTGTGGTAAAGCAAGATAGACTTTTATACTGTTAAAAAATCCGAAAGGACAAAAATTTAATGAAAACATATTCCTTTGACGCTCTTGTTATCGGCTCGGGCTGCGCGGGATACAACTGCGCGGACTGGCTTTACGACTTGGGTATGACAAATATTGCCCTTATGACCGAGGGTAAGCTTGCCGGTACGTCAAGAAATACGGGCAGCGACAAGCAGACGTATTACAAGCTCTCGCTTGCGGGCGATGACGGCGACAGCATTCTCGGTATGGCACAAACGCTCTTCTCGGGCGGAGCTATGGACGGCGACGTTGCGCTCGCCGAGGCGGCAAACTCCGCAAAATCCTTTATGAAGCTCGTGAATCTCGGTATGAGATTCCCCACCAACGAGTACGGTGAGTACGTCGGCTACAAGACCGACCACGACCCCTACTGCCGCGCTACCTCAATAGGTCCTTATACCTCGAAGAAAATGACCGAGGTGCTAGAGGCGGCGGTTGAGCGTAAGGGTATCACCATTCTCGATAACGCTCAAGCTATTAAGATACTCACCGAGGGTGGACGCGCCGTAGGCGTGCTTGCGCTCGATACCTCGAGCACGTCCGATGTCGAGTATATCGCGGTTTCCGCGCCCAACGTGGTTATCGCGACGGGCGGTCCTGCAGCGGTTTATAAGGATAACGTTTACCCAAACTCCCATACCGGTAACTCCTCTCTCGCTCTCGAGGCGGGCGCGACCTTCGGTAACCTCTCCGAGTGGCAGTACGGACTCGCTTCCACAGACTTCAGATGGAACGTTTCGGGCACTTATCAGCAGGTGCTCCCCCGCTATATATCTGTCGATGCCGAGGGCGTTGAGCGCGAGTTCCTTCTCGACTACTTCGATACCCCCGAGGAGGCGCTGAAGAACGTATTCCTTAAGGGATACGAGTGGCCCTTCGACGTCAGAAAGATACACGGGTCCTCGTATATCGACCTCATTATCTATCACGAGAATGTGGTGCTCGGGCGCGACGTGTTTATGGATTTCAGACGCGAGCCTACGGGACTTGAGGGCGGCTTCGATAAGCTCGACGAGGTTTCGTATAATTACCTCAAGAACTCCGACGCGCTTGTCGCTCTGCCTATTGAAAGACTCCGCAAGATGAATCCCGGCGCTATCTCGCTTTACAGCGATCACGGCATTGATATAACTAAGGACCCTCTGCGCGTAGCGGTTTGCGCTCAGCATAACAACGGCGGTATCCGTATCGACTCCGATTGGCAGACCAGTGTTCAGGGACTCTACGCCGCAGGCGAAGCCGCAGGCAGCCTCGGTATCTTCCGCCCCGGCGGAACTGCGCTCAACTCCTGCCAGGTAGGCAGCCTTCGTGCCGCCGAGCATATCGTTTGGAAGAGCGAAAATCTCCCCTCGGAGAACTTCGAGAAGATAGCAGCGGCGGCAGTAGCCGAAGCCGACAAGCTTATAGCTGAAACGCGCGGTGAAAAATCCACCGTAGTGGCTATGCGTGATAAGTACAGCGCAAGAATGAGTCAGCACTTCGCATTCCTCAGAGATATCCCCTCCATGGAAGCCGCTAAGGCTGATATCGCAAAGGATGCGGAAAGCTTCGCCCTCGATAATAAATGGAAGAACGTTTACGATATTCCCCACCTCTTTAAAAACCTCGATATCCTCAGAATGGAAGAGGCTATCGCAGAGGTTATCAGCTATACCGCAAAGACCTTCGGCTCGCGCGGTTCGGGCTTCGTTCTCTCGGGCGGTAACTTTATGGACAGATGCCCCGTAGCAGAGGATGCCTCGGGCAGAGAGAAGATCGTTACCGTAAGAAAGAGCTGCGGAAAGCTCGAGCTAGAGCTCGTCCCCGTAAGACCTATTCCCCGCGAGCGCGACCTTTGGTTTGAGAAGGTTTGGGGTAAATACAGAGCTGTTACCGAGAAAAAGTAATCGTTTGGTAAATATCCAAAATAACCCTATAAATAATAACAATTATTTGCATATTGTGGCATTTTTGTATTTGCTGCCACTATAAAAGGAGCAAGATTATGAACGAGAATAAGAAAGTCAGAATTGTTTGTGTCGGTATCGGAGGATACGCACACGTTTATTGGAAAGCTCTTTTCGGCTCGTCCGAAAGCAACTTCGAGGTCGTAGGCGGAGTTGACCCCTACGCGGAAAACTCGCCCTGCTACGAGGATATCAAGGCGCGCAACATTCCAATTTATACGGATATGGAAGCCTTCTATCGCGAGCACGAGGCAGACCTTGCAATAATTACCACGCCCATACACTTACATACGCGCCAGATGCTCTATGCGCTTGAGCACGGCTCAAACGTTCTCTGCGAGAAGCCACTCTCCGGCGTTTCCGCCGATGCGGAGCTTATTGAGCGCCGCGCGGCAGAGCTTGGCAAGTTCGTTATGATAGGATATCAGTGGAGCTATGCGCCCGCAATGATCGCTCTTAAGAACGATATTATCGCAGGCAAGCTCGGCGCGCCTATCTCGCTTAAGACGAGAATTCTCTGGCCGAGAAAGAAGGATTACTTCACACGTGGCTCGGGTTGGGCAGGAAAGCTCAAGGCAAAGGACGGTACAGTTATCAACGATAGCGTTGCCGCTAACGCCTGCGCTCACTATATCCACAATATGCTCTACGTTTGCGGAGAGCTCGGTCTTGCGGCAGAGCCGAAGAACGTAAAGGCTGACCTTCTTCGCGTTAATAATATCGAGAACTTTGATAACGCTACTATCAGCTTCGAGCTTGAGGGCGGCGCAAAGTGCCTCTTCGTTGCGGCTCACTCTACCGACGTCAACCGCAACCCCGTGTTCGATTATAAGTTCGAGCTTGCTACCGTTAAGTACGATGAAAACACCAAGGATATCATCGCATACTTCAATAACGGTGACGAGAAGCACTACGGAAATCCCTTCTCCGGCGGCTCTGACGGCGGTAAATCCAAGATCGCTATCGCGGGCTGCCTCGATCCCGAGAACTTCAAGCCCGCTTGCACTCCTTATACTGCCGCGGCGCACACAAGATGTATCGAAGCCGTTCAGACCTTCCCTATCCATCAGGTAAACCCCGAGTATGTTCGCGATAACGGCGAGCTTCTCTACGTTGAGGGACTTACCGACGCTATGATGAAATGCTACGAGGACGAGATAATGCTAAGCGACCTCGATATCTTTGAGAAGTGGGTGAAATAAGATGACTAAGGAAGAAATATTCTCTTATAATAAGCATATACCGACTCCCCCCGAGACGCCTTACCGTTTCGGCGTTACGGGCCTCAATCACGGACACATCTGGGGAATGTGCTCGGGACTTCTTAATGCGGGTGCGAAGATGACGCATATCTATGAGCCCGACGAAAAGCTCCTTGCGGATTTTCTTAAAAAGTATCCGAGCGTCACGGTTTGCGAGAGTCTTGATGAGCTTCTCGCAGTTCCCGAGCTTGAGCTTATAGCGACCGCCGCTATACCCGGTGACAGAGCCGGAATAGAAATTGCCGCTATGCGCGCGGGTAAGGACGTTTTTGCGGACAAAGCTCCCCTTATCACCCTCGAGCAGCTCGCAGAAGTAAAGGCTGTTTCCAAGGAAACGGGCAAAAGGCTCTTCGTTTGCTACAGCGAGTTCGTTATGAACGAGGCTGCTCTCTTCGCAAAGCAGGTCATCGAGAGAGGCATTATCGGCAAAGTGGCGCATATAGATATCTTCGCGCCCCACAGACTCAATGCTCCAAGCCGCCCCGAGTGGTTCTTCGACAGAGAGAGAACGAGCGGTATCCTCACGGATATCGGCTCGCATCAGTTCCAGCAGTTCCTCGAGTATGCGGGAACGAACTCGGCAAAGGTTACCTCGGCAAGAGTTGCCAACTACTTCAACAAGCAGTACCCGGGTCTTGACGATTTCGGTGACGCTACGCTCACCGCGGATAACGGCATCACAGGTTACGTCCGTATCGACTGGATGTCCCCCTCGGGAATTCAGACCTGGGGCGACGGCAGAGTTATAATTCTCGGCGAAAAGGGCTATATCGAGCTTCGCAAGAACTGCAATATCGGCTCACCCGAGAAGGTTACTAACACCGTTTTCGTCTGCACTGACGACGGCGTATTCACCGAGTCCGTAACGGGCAAGGTGGGTATCCCCTTCTTTACGAATCTTATCAAGGACTCAAGATGCGGCACCGAGGACTCTATGTCCGTTGAGCAGGCGTATAACGCTATCGAGCTCGCTATCACCGCGCAGAACATCGGTCTTGCAAATAAATAATATCTCTGCTGTAAAGGCTCATAAGAGCAAGGGGCTGGCGCATTTAGGCGCAACCGAAAATGACAAACAACGACATAAAGAAGCTCTAAAATCAACAAATGAGCTAAGAATATGTGTTATAAGGTTGAAATTCTACGAATTTCTCCATCAAATTAAAGTCATTTTCTATTTGCGTTTCCCTCCCTCGACATAATTTTATACGCCTCAC
>JAFQPR010000081.1 GCA_017411605.1 Clostridia bacterium
CATGAAGGCTTGACTTCAATTCATCGAAAACTTCACCTTTAAACGTCTATTTGTGAACGCAATATTAACAAAACAAGGGTTTTTAACCTTCAAGCTTTTTGAGGGTGAAAAAGCCCTCTTTTTTTATGCAAACTTACTAAATCTCACGCGCGAAGCCCCCAAAAGTTCTAGGCATAATGATACTTACAAACAGAAAGCTTTGTGATACAATAGAAGTGTAAAGAAAAATCGAGAAACGAATTGCAACCTTGCGGCTGCGTGAATTGGAAGCTGTCGATTTCGTGAATTGCGCTGCGGCGCACTCGGGCTTCGATTCATTGCATACGCATCGCACGACCGTGGATTATCACAAAGGAGAAACAATGTACGACTTAAAATGGTTTAAATTTGACCTCTGGACATTTGACCGCGCCGAGTTCAAATATATAGAGTCCTGCGAGGGAGGACCGATGTTTTTATACTATTGGGTGCGCTTGCTCTCGGAGGCGGCAAAGCTCAACGACGGCGGCAGGGTATACGTATTCAAAAACTCGAAGATAGATTTTTCGGAGCTGGCTATTCTGCTACGCAGTGACGAGGAAACGATGACGAGGGCGATATTCTTATACGATAGCCTGGGGCTCATCACGTATAATGCCGAGGCAGGTCTTGTTATTAAAAATTGGAGCTCGTATATAGGGGATAACGCAAGAGCTGATAGCGACGGCGCGAGGGAGAGCGAGTATGCCGACGGCGCGCGAAAGCTCGAATATACCGACGGTGAAGAAGAATCGCTGCGCTATGGCGCGGAGCGCGCTCCCGAGAAGTCAAGAGAGGAGATAGCTCGCGAGCGGAACAGAGAGGCTCAGCGCAAATGGCGTGAAAGGCAGCGCGAGAAGCGTTCCGCAGAGAAAAACGGCAGTAATAAAGAAGAGAAGCTCGGGGATAATTCTGTCACACAAAGTGATAATAAACATAATGCCGAGAGTAATGATTCCACAGTATTGCGTAATGAAAGCCGTAATGAAAGCGTAATATTACGTAATGCAGAGAGTAATATTACGGATAACGAAAGTAATAATTACGGTAATGGAAATTCTCCTAAAAATATATTCATAGAAGAGAATAGAGAAGAGAAAGAAATAGATAAGATAAGAGTAGAAGAGAATAGAGAAAAAACAATAAATAATAATTCTCTCTCCCCCTCACAGCGCGGGGAGGAAAAAAATAAATACGGAACGCTTGGAAACGTTTTTCTTTCGAATACGGAGCTTGAGGAGCTTAACGGCAGACTTGGCGTCGGCAAGGTATCAAGACTGATAGACGACCTCTCCGAGCATATGGCAAGCACGGGGAAGACCTACCTTAGCCACTATGCGACGCTTCTGCGCTGGTCGAAGAACGAGTATGCGCCGAGGGACGAGTGTGAGGTTAGTGGCAATGTAAGCCCGGGAAGGGGCAGTGAAGGCTTGGAAACAAGCACGAGCAGAGATGAGGAAAACGCAAAGACGCACTTTGGCAGAGGTGGCAAAGACCTCGCGGTGCGCTCTGACGGCTGGGATTTTGCAAATAAAAAATGCCCTCGGGATAAGCCCCGAGAGCCGAAGAGCAGGTATGGTGATTTTGACCCCGAAGAAGCCATGCGGCTCGCTATCGAGAGAACGATGAGAGAGTGCGGAGGGGGATAATAGTATCTCGCCTTGCTCGATAGCAGATAATCAATTGAAACGAGGCTGCAAGCTTGCTTGTGAGCGAGTGAGCGCAGATTGCTCCTCGGCGGTTCGTTATTGACGAACGGAGTGCGAAGCACCAAAGACTTTAGACTTTGCGCCGAATAGGAGTATATTATCTCGCTTTGCAAACAGCGATATATTTTCAGCAAGCCGAAAATGCGATATATTCGCAATTTTTAAATTGCGAATGTTGTTGAAAGTACGCTACCTATAAATCCTCACGCCGCGCAGTTCGCGGCATATCGCTATTTCGCGGTGCGAAATAATATCGCATTTGCGGAGCAAATATATCGCATTCATTTTAAATGCATATTTCAAAATGAATATATCGCTTACCGAATGAAATGAGGTAACTATTATTACCGTCTGCTCTCTCTGTCAACAAAATTAGAGAAGGTGGTTTTTGTAAAGATCTTCATACCGTAGATCTCGTCGCCTGTGAAGGCTACCTTTATCGAGGTGCGCTTTTCGGTTACGTAGGTAAGCTCGCGCGGAGCGGGGTTATAGCCTTCCCCAGTGGGGGAAGGGGGACCGCTTTAGCGGTGGATGAGGTGTCCGGTAAATCTTGAACTTTGTAACTCCTCATCCGTCAGCCGCCGAGCGTCTGCCACCTTCTCCCACAGGAGAAGGCTAAAGGAATTAAATCTACTTTCGGCTCTCTCTGTCAACAAAATTAGAGAAGGTGGTTTTTGTAAAGATCTTCATACCGTAGATTTCGTCGCCGGTGAAGGCTACCTTTATCGAGGTGCGCTTTTCGGTTACGTAGGTAAGCTCGCGCGGAGCGGGGGAAAATATCATCACCTCGCGCTCGTCGGGACAGCACTCGATAGGCTTCATAATTACCGTGCGCGGGAAATAGACTCGGCTGCCCTCGTGTACCGCGCGCATACTGCGAACAAAGCGCCTTACCTTGACCGCGCCGCCGCTCTTCATAAATACCGCCGCATACTCGCGGTTTGCGATATGAACGGCATAGAGCGAGCTCTTTCCCGAGAATAGTCTTACGGCGTAGGAACATCCGAAAATTTTAACACGGACTACGGGTTTCTTCGTAACGCGTGGGTAGAAGAATGCGAGCGGACGAAGCTCTTCAAGAGAGATGCCCGCAATTCTCGAAAGCCTCATCACGGACAAGAAGAGGAAGAGCCGCTTTAAGGTAAAGTGGATAACCTTATAGATTAAAACTATGCATATGATTATTATAGCAAGCTCAAGAAGTGTCATAGCGTGCCCTCCGCAAATCCCGTCAGCCATTTCGCCCTGTAATACTTCAAAACGAGGGGGAGCGTTATGGCGTGGGAGAATATCAGAAAAAGCGAAGCGTAGATGGGAGAGCCTACTGCGCCGAGCGCCTCGGTCAGAGTTTTCATCGGCTCAAGGAACTCCGCTATCGGTGAGCCCGAGCTGAAAAACTGCGTCGGAATAAAGTAGATGGGTAAAGTGAACAGCGTACCGCAAATAACGGATGATATCACGTCACCTATGCCGAAAATGCAAACATAGGTTTTCAAAACATCGCGAATTTTGTAAAATCCGTCGGTTTTTGTAATAATATACTCAAATCTGTCGTTGTTATATCTTCCCGCGATATATGCGGTTAAAATCAGCGTCAGCGATACCGTTATTATTGCCATCGCGTGGGTGAAGGCAACGTACTGCTCCTTATCGAAAACGGCATTGTAAAGAGGAAAGGCGTCGGGGAAAAACTTGTATAGCAGGTTATATATCTGACCGACGAGCGAGCCGATAAAAGCGCTCGCTATAAGACCGAGAGTCATCCAAAATGCGAGTGATGCGGTCTTTTTTATGCATCTTTTCATTTTTATCCCCCTTTTCTCTATTTTATCTGCATATCAGCATTTTATCATATGTATAAAATCTTTTCAAGAGAATTTTTAAATTATATTGATTTATTTTTTTATTATGCTATAATATAAGATGGAAAGGGAGTGATTACCATAATTAACCTTAAACTAATTTCCGCTAACGGCGACGTAAAGTTCAAGGCGTACGGCGAAGAGATCGACGAGCGCTTCTCGGGTGAGTACGAGGAGGGCGATAAGTTCCGCATTGAGCTTCTTGACAGCGAGTTCGTTAAGATGAAGCTTGACGAAACGCTCGCGGAGTCGATAGTCTACGTTCCCGACGGAACGTTTGAATTCGCAGTTCCGTTCGGCTATGAAAGACGCGCGTGCTACGGACCCGTAGCCTTCTCGGGCGAGAGTCACAGACTCATAGTATCCGAGCCGACCGAGGCGGAGATCTACGGAGAGAGAGAAATATCCTTGAACTCTCACGATAGGCACAACGTGCCGAAATATTTTCCTCACGCAGTTGCGAATTTCGTAACGAGAGAGGACCCCTGCTTCTTCGAGCGCAACGCCATTGACGGTGTTACGGACAATTCGTCGCACGGTCAGTACCCCTACCATTCGTGGGGCGGCGGACTTCGAGAGGACCTCGAGTTTGAGGTGCATTTCGGATGCGACGCTCTGGTAAGCTCGGTGACGCTTTTCCTGCGCGCCGATTTCCCGCACGATACCTTCTGGCGCGAGATGGATATCGAGTTTTCGGACAAGACGAGAGTCCACGCAAACCTTCAGGGTATAGCGGACGGTCAGACCGTGACCTTCCCGCCTAAGGTGACCGAGTGCGTAAAGCTTACGGGCTTCCGTCAGCAGAGGCTTGAGGACGGCTCGCTGTCATTCGCGGCATTAACTGAAATACAAGTAAACGGTAAATACATCAAAAAGGAGAACGAAGGAATGGAAGTAAGAGACGCTTCTAACGCAAAAGACGTCAGATTCTATACGACTGACAGACTCAGAGAGGAGTTCCATATCGCGAACCTCTTCACAAAGGATAACATCAGAATGATCTACAGCCATACCGACAGAATAATCGTCATCGGTATGATGCCCATTAAGCTTGAGCTTAAGCTCGAGGCAGGCAAAGAGCTTGCAGCGGACTATTTCCTTGAGCGCCGTGAGCTTGGCTGTATCAACATTGGCGGTAAGGGAATTATCACCGTTGACGGTGAGACCTACGAGATGAATCCCCGTGACGGTATCTATGTAGGTAAGGGTCACCGCGATCTTAAGTTCAAGAGCGTCGATGAAAAGAATCCCGCTAAGTTCTACATAACCTCTTGCCCTGCTCACACCGAGTATCCCACCGTTAAGATCGACATTACGAAGGCTCGTAAGGTTCCGTGCGGCTCGGTTGAGGATTGCAACAAGAGAGTAATAAATCAGTATATCCACCCCGAGGTTATGAAGTCCTGCCAGCTTGCGATGGGACTCACGCAGCTCGAGGTCGGCTCAAACTGGAATACCATGCCTTGCCACACGCATGACAGAAGAATGGAGGTTTACCTCTATCTCGATATGGGACCTAACGATGCGGTATTCCACATGATGGGCGAGCCTAAGGAAACGCGTCATATCATTATGCACAATGAGGAAGCGGTCATCTCTCCCTCCTGGTCTATCCACTCGGGCGTAGGTACGAAGAATTATTCGTTTATCTGGGCGATGTGCGGTGAAAATCAGGAGTTTACGGATATGGATCATATCGAAACCAAAGAGCTTCGGTAATCCGCTGTCGCATTTTGGCGTAAGCGAAATGCTCGACAGCATTTCTAACCCCCTTTTCCCCTCTCGACATATTCCTATATGCCTTACGAGGGGAAGAAGTGGCTTTTCCGCCTAAAATCCGAAGAGCGTCTTAATGGGAAAAGGGGTTGGAAAATCACGTTGCTTTAGCAACATATACTCCTCGACGAGAAAAGTGTAGTCGAGAGGGAAAATGGGTTAGAAAAATCAATGCGCAGCATTGTATATCATCACGGCTCTGCCGTGTATATCATCAAGACAGAGTCTTGTATATCACCAAGACAAAGTCTTGTATATCTTACCCCCTCGCGGATTATAGTGCTTTGCCCCCAAGGGCAAGGGAGCTTTGTTCCGACTTATGCTTTTTTGAGTTAGAGAGGGAAAGGGGTTAGAAAATCACGTTGCTTTAGCAACATATACTCCTCGCCGAAAAGGTTTAGAGGATAAAATTCCTTTTGATACCATGCAACCTTCAGGTTGCAATTCATGGCGTAAGCCAATTCATGATTTTCCATCGAAAATCAATTCACGAAATCTTTGATTTCAATTCATTGCAAGCTTGTCTTGCGCAGGATTTCAATTCATTGCAAGCGCTGCTTGCTTAAAAAAATAATAAAACAAGGAGTTTAATTATACTATGGCTACAAATTTCAGACTTGACGGTAAGGTTGCACTCGTTACGGGCGCATCCTACGGTATCGGCTTCGCGATCGCTAAGGCGCTTCACGAGGCAGGCGCAACTATCTGCTTCAACGATATTAAGCAGGAGTTCGTTGACAAGGGGCTCGCGGCTTACGCCGAGGCGGGTATTCCCGTTCACGGTTACGTTTGCGACGTTACCGACGAGGATGCGGTAAACGCCCTCGTTGCTACTATTGAAAAGGAAGTGGGAGTTATTGATATCCTCGTTAATAACGCAGGTATCATCAAGAGAATTCCTATGCACGAGATGTCTGCCGCAGAGTTCAGACAGGTTATCGACGTTGACCTCAACGCGCCTTTCATCTGCGCTAAGGCTGTTATCCCCTCGATGATGAAGAAGGGCGGCGGTAAGATCATCAATATCTGCTCGATGATGAGCGAGCTCGGCCGTGAGACCGTTTCCGCTTATGCTTCCGCTAAGGGCGGTCTTAAGATGCTCACGAAAAATATCGCGTCCGAGTACGGTAAGTACAATATCCAGTGTAACGGTATCGGCCCCGGTTATATCGCTACTCCTCAGACCGCTCCTCTTCGTGAGATCCAGCCCGACGGTGAGCGTCATCCCTTCGATAAGTTCATTATCGCTAAAACTCCCGCCGAGAGATGGGGTAACCCCGAGGACCTCGCAGGCCCCGCAGTATTCCTCGCATCCGAGGCGTCGGATTTCGTGAACGGTCACGTGCTTTATGTGGATGGAGGTATACTCGCCTACATCGGTAAGCAGCCCTAATTTTCGGACGGTATATTTTGGTTAGAACGACAGGCTCGAAGCCTTGTCTATTTCCGTATTCCCCTCTCAACGTATGTGTATACGTTTAACGAGGTGAATACGAAAATTCTACCTCAAAATCTCCTCGCCGAAAAGGTTTAGAGGATAAAATTCCTTTTGATACCACGCAACCTTTAGGTTGCAATTCATGGCGTAAGTCAATTCATGATTTTCTCCCGAAAATCAATTCACGAAAACTCTGTTTTCAATTCATTGCAAGCTCTGCTTGCCAATTAAGGAGTCATTTTATGAAAAACTATAAAACTCTTCTTGAAGAAAATCGCGCGTGGGCAGAAGAAGCTTTTGCCAAGATAGATGAAAAAATGCAGAGGGTCACACTTCGCTCGCGCGATAAAATCGCTGACGGAGTTAAGGACGGCGTTCACGTGTCAAGAGCGCCGAATACCTGGACTGCCGGCTTCTGGGGCGGACTTAACTATCTGCTCTATGAGTATACGAAAAATGAGGAATACCTCAAGACCGCCAAGCGCAGCGAGGAGCTTATGGATGCCGCGCTTATGAACTTCACTAAGCTTCATCACGACGTTGGCTTTATGTGGCATATCCTCTCGGGCGCAGGCTATAGAATAACGGGCGACGAAAAGTCGAGAGTGCGTAATTTCTTCGCCGCAACGACGCTCGCATCACGCTTCGTTCTCACCGAGAACGGCGGATTTATCCGCGCTTGGAATGATAAGTGGGGCGGTAAGGAGGTTGACGGTTGGTCGATCATCGACTGCTTGATGAACCTTCCTCTCCTCTATTGGGCAAGCCGCGAGATAGGTGATGACAGATTTACGAGAATCGCTATGGAGCACGCCGATATGGCGCTCTGCGACCACCTCCGCGAGGACGGCTCTATCGCTCATATCGTTGAGCATGACAGAACGACGGGTGAGCTCGTTACCACCTATGGCGGTCAGGGTATCGCCGAGGGCTCGTCCTGGTCACGCGGACAGGCGTGGGGACTCTACGGCTTCACTCTTTCCTATATCCATACGGGCGAGGAAAGATACCTCGATGCCGCAAAGCTCGTCGCTAACTACTTCATCTCCAATTGCAGTGACGATTGGCTGCCCCGTGTTGACTTCAGAGCTCCCGCAGAGCCCGTTTACTACGACTCCACCGCAGGCGCTATCGCCGCTTGCGGACTTATCGAGCTCGCAAAGAGACTCCCCGAGGGAGAGGGCGGCTTGTATATGAATGCCGCTGTCAATATCCTTAAGGCTCTCTATAATAACTTTATGAACTTTGATCCCGATACCGACGATATGCTCGGCTACGGTACGGTAAGATATCCCTGCGACGGTGATGAGAAAAAAGCAGGCGTGCATATCTCTATCATCTACGGTGATTACTTCTTCACCGAGGCGATATTGAAGATGTTGGGCTCCGAGTTCCTCCCCTGGTAATCCGCTCGTCGGCGTATTTTGGCGAGAACGACGGGCTCGAAGCCCTGTCTGTTTCCGTTTTCCCCTCTCATCGTATTCATATACGATTAACGAGAGGAATAACGAAAATTCTCGCTCAAAATCCCCTCGACGAGAAAAGTGTAGGCGAGAGGGAAAAGGGTTAGAAAAAATCAATGCGTAGCATTGTATATCATCACGGCTCTGCCGTGTATATCATCAAGACATAGTCTTGTATATCATCAAAGCAGAATGCTTTGCATAATTACCTCTCGACGTACTTTTGTACGCCTTCGGGTTGAAGAACGAAGATTTCCACACCAAACCTCCTCGCTGATTTGGCTCCTGTGCGTTGCCCATACGGGCAAGAGAACTTTCTTCTGATTTAAGCTTTTTTGAATTAGAGAGGGAAGAACGTCTTAATGGAAAAAGGATTAGAAACTCACGTTGCTTTAGCAATATTGTGCTAATAATGTAAATAATTATTTAAAAAAATAAAACAACAAAGGATGAAATGCTATGAAAAACACAGCGCAGCTTCTTGCTGAAAACAAAGCATGGATCGACGAAACCTACGAGAAAATGGAGAAAAAGCTCCGCGCGATGGCTGTTCGCTCACGCGACGTCGTTGCGTACGGTGTTGACGAGAACGGTCTTCACCGCGATATGAAGGAAGGCAGAATCTCCTGGTGGACTAACGGCTTCTGGGGCGGTCTTAACGCTATGATGTACGAGTACACGAAGGCTGACGAGTACCTCGCTTGCGCAAAGTCGCAGGAGAAGCTTCTCGACGTGGCTCTCCGTGAGAAGTACCTCGAGCTTCACCACGACGTTGGATTCCAGTGGCATATCCTCTCGGGCGCGCTCTATCGCATCACGGGAGATCCCGAGTCCAAGGTTCGTAACTTCTTTGCGGCAAACACTCTTGCGGGCCGCTTCAATATCGACGGCGGCTATATTACCGCTTGGAACGGTAAAAAGCAGATTAACTGGACTATCATCGACTCTCTTATGAACATTCCTCAGCTCTATTGGCTCAGCCGCGAGCTCGGTGATGACCGTTATAAGAGAATTGCTATGGCTCAGGCAGATATGGCTATCTGCGACCACCTCCGTGATGACGGCTCTATCGCTCATATCGTTGAGCACGACAGAGAAACGGGTGAGCCCGTGGCAACTTATGGCGGTCAGGGCTACGCAGAGGGTACGTCCTGGTCACGCGGACAGGCGTGGGGCGTGTACGGCTTTGTCCTCTCCTACATACACACGGGTGAGGAGAGATACCTCAACGCATCGAAGCAGGTTGCAAACTACTTCATCGCTAACTGCTGCGACGATTGGCTCCCGAGAATAGACTTCAGAGCTCCCGCAGAGCCTGTTTACTACGACTCCACCGCAGGTGTTATCACCGCTTGCGGACTTCTCGAGCTCGGTAAGCTCCTTCCCGAAAACGAGGGCGGTATGTATACTCACGCGGCTATTAAGATGCTCCGCGCTATCGCGGAAAACTTCGGTAACTTCGATACCGATAACGACTGCATGATAGGCTACGGCTCCGAGCGTTATCCCGTTCCCGGTCAGTTCGACGAGAAGAAGGCGGGCGTACATATGTCTATCATCTACGGCGACTATTACTTCGCTGAGGCGATTTTGAAGTTGAGGGGATCAGAGTTCCTTCCTTGGTAAAAATCAGCGGTATCTTTGGGTGTAACCGAAAATGACGGTGTGATATGAAAATGGCTTTATACCCTGACGGATATAAGTTCTTTGTTCAAAGAAATCAAGGTTGAAATTCTCCGAATTTCTTCCAAATGATTATAGTCATTTTCTATCTCCGTTTTCACCCTCTCGACGTACTTTTGTACGCCTTCGGGTTGAAGAACGAAGATTTCCACACCAAACCTCCTCGCTGATTTGCCTCCTCTGCGTTGCCCATACGGGCAAGAGAACTTTCTTCTGATTTAAGCTTTTTAAGTTAGAGAGGGAAGAGGTGGCTTTTCCGCCTAAAATCCGAAGAGCGTCTTAATGGGAAAATGGGTTAGAAACTCACGTTGCTTTAGCAACATATACTCCTATGCGAGCACGCAACAACGCTCTGGCACTACGTAAGCCTTCTCCAGTGGGAGAAGGGGGACCATCTATGATGGTGGATGAGGTGTCACTTCTCTTTCAAAGATAGACCACTCGTCTTTTCCGCCTAAAATCCGAAGAGCGTCTTAATGGGAAAATGGGTTAGAAACTCACGTTGCTTTAGCAAAATTGTGCGAAATATGTAAATAGTTGTTTAAAAAAACTTAATCTTTTGAAAAAACAAATATTGGAGTTTAAAAATGAAAAAACTATCAAATAGAGCCTTGGCGCTGTTCCTTGCGCTCTTGTTCGTATTTACTTCTGCGGTTACCGCATTCGCGGCAACCGAGCCTGCGAGTTATTCGAGCTCGTCAAACTCGGGTACGCGCGGTGTTGTCTGCACCACTCTTGACGGAACGGGTGCAGAGAATTATTACACGGGCAGCTATGCCTACGACGTGCTTGACGATCTTTCAGCGTCAGCATTGCTCACGAGTCTGCGTACGCTTATGACCACGGGTCATAAGTCTTCATCGTATGATGATTGCAGAGATGAGTCCGTGAATACCGATTGCCAGAACGGCGACGGTACTGTAGTTTTGCTTTATACTTCCGTTGTGTCCTCGAGAAACGCGTTTACTACCGATTGGGACAGAGAGCATGTTTGGCCGAAGAGCCTCGGCGGCTTTGAGACCTCCGGCCCCGGCGCAGACCTTCACCATATCCGTCCATCCTCAAAGACCGCTAACAACGCAAGAGGCAGCCTCAAGTACGGCGAAGCGGATAACGGCAGTAAAATAACTTATAACGGCGTTACCGCAGGTTATAAGGGTACGTACTATGAGCCCGTAGATAGCGTTAAGGGCGACGTTGCGCGTATCTGCCTCTATATGTATGCAAGATATGGCGGTATGAGCCAGTATACCTGCGGCAGCATCACAAACGTATTTGAAAGTGTTGATACGCTCCTCAATTGGTGCGCGCTCGACCCCGTTGATACCTGGGAAATGGGTAGAAACGAGGTTGTTGAAGACCTTCAGGGTAACAGAAACGTATTCATCGACTATCCCGAGCTCGCTTGGCAGCTCTTTGATAAGACCGCTCCCGCAAATCTTGTTACACCTTCGGGTAACACAGGCTCTGGAAACACCGGCAGCGGCAGCGGTACTACCACTCCCTCAACGCCCTCGACTCCCTCAACCCCCTCGACTCCATCGACTCCCGCTACGGGCGATAGCGTTGATCTCACTATCGACTCTCTCGGTATCTCGGGCGCGCAGTACAATGCAACGGAAGCTACCGCAACCGTTGGCGGCGTAAACTTCTCCTACCTTTACCTCGGTGACTACGGCAACGGCGGTTTCCAGATGAAGGATAAAAATGGCACTACCTCAATGATATGGAATACTTCCTCGTTCGGTAAGGGTATCAAGCGCATCGAGCTTACATATTCTGCAAGTATGGCTGTAGAGAATGCGAATCCCGATTCCGTTATCTTCACCTTCGGTAATTCCGCGGACTCGCTTACCTCTACGACGAAGCTCTCCACAGAAGTGGGCACAAAAACCTATACCATAACCCCCGACGCGGATACCTATACCTTCTTCAAGATGGAGCACGACCTCAAGTACACGTTCTATTGGTCGTCTATCAAGATAGTCCTCGCTGACGGAACTACGGTTAACCCCGACGGCGGCACTACAACTCCCGACACTCCCGAAACTCCCGATACCCCAGACACACCCGACACTCCCGACACCCCCGAAACTCCCGATACCCCCGATACACCTACCACAGCGCCCGAAGCGCTTACCGAGCTTAAGAACGGTGACGTAGTTATTATCGGCGTACCCGCTTATAATATGGCTCTCTCCGCAGATAAGGTTGACGCTTCGAGCTATTATAATAAGGGCGTTGACTATTCCGCAGGCTTCGGATCTATGACCGACGCGGAGAAGTTCACAGTAACCGTTAACGCAGACGGTACGTATACCTTCACCTCATTGAGCGGTATTGTTATCGCTCTTGCAGATCAGTATAACTCGCTTAACAAGGACGGCGCAAACAAGAGCTGGACTCTTGAGGCTACCGAGAAGGCAGGCGTATTCTATCTCTATAACGCAGCTCGTGACGTTTACCTCGATTGGTACGCATCGAAGAACAATTGGAGCACCTTCAAGCCCGATGCTTTTGACGGCTGCTACGAGCTCTCCTTCTACCTCGCAGAGGATAGCGAGGGTAACGTGCCCGACGCGCCTACCACTCCCGAAACTCCCGATACCCCCGATACTCCCACCACACCCGATACCCCCGCGACGGGCGATAGCATCGACCTCACCGTAGACTCTATGGGTCTGCCCAGCCAGTCCTACAATGCGGAAGAGAATTCCGTGACCGTCAGCGGCGTGACCTTCTCGTTCGTTCAGCTCGGTAACTACGGTAACGGTATCCAGATGAGAGATAAGGATGGTAAGACCTCTATCCTTTGGAACGCTACGGCATTCGGAAGAGGTATCAAGTGCATCGAGCTTACCTACGCTGCAAGCAAGGACGTAGCCTATGCAAACCCCGATTGCGTGATCTTCTCCTTCGGTAACTCCGCAGATTCGCTTACCTACACGACGAAGCTCTCTACCACCGAGGGTACGAAGACCTATACGATAACTCCCGATGCGGATACGTATACCTTCTTCAAGCTTGAGCACGACCTCGGTTACACTATGTATTGGGATTCTATCAAGATAGTTCTTGCGGACGAGCCCACGACTCCCGATGAGCCCTCAACTCCCGACGAGCCCTCGACTCCCGATGAGCCCACGACTCCCGATGAGCCTACAACTCCCGATGAGCCCACCGACGAGCCCGACGGCGACGGCGAGCCTACTACGTTTATCGGACGTATTATAGCTGCAGTTCGTAACTTCTTCGCAAGCATTGGAGATTTCTTCAAAGGACTCTTCGGCGGTAAGAAGAAAGACTAAGGGTTAAAAAAACTAACAACTAAAATATAAATAAAGCAGAGCAAGACCGCGGCTTCGGGAGTGAAGTCGATCAAACGGTTTTGCTCTGTTTTTTATATCACCTTGACATACGCTGAAAAAAGTTGTAAAATAATTCTATGAAATGATCGAGAATAATATATTGCTTATTTTATGCGGTCGTTCCTTTTATTTTCAACGGAGGAAATGGAAATGAAGAAAATTTTGCTTTTACTTTTAGTTTTTATTTTGGCTTTTTCTCTCATAGCCTGCGGAGATGACGAGGTCATCGAAGGCCCTCAGGGCGAGCAGGGAATTCAGGGAGAAAAGGGCGATAAGGGTGACACCGGCGCCAAAGGCGATAAAGGCGATAAAGGTGACAAGGGTGATGCCGGCAAAGACGGCGTAACGCCCACGATAGAAATAAGTGACGACGGTTACTGGGTGATAAACGGAGTGAAGACCGACGTCAAGGCGAGCGGTGAGGGCTCGTCGCAGGGCGGAAACCCGGGCGCGGAGAATCCGCAAGGACTTGATTTCTACCCGAAGGATGACGGAACGTACATAGTATCCGTAGGTAACGCGAGGTATTTAAGTAATATAGTTATACCTGCAAGGTACCTCGGATGCGCGGTCAGCGAGATTGCAGATGATGGATTTATTGGTTGCAATAGACTTAAAAATATCACGATACCGAATACCGTGACCGTTATCGGAGAATATGCTTTTTCTAACTGCTCGGAGCTTGTCAGCGCGCTTATTCCCGACAGCGTGACGACTATTGGCGCGTATGCGTTCGGCGATTGCGAAAAGCTCGTATCTGTAAATATCCCGGACAAGCTTGAAACGATTGAGTCGGGAACGTTTTCATCCTGCGCTTCGCTCGAGAGCATAAGCATTGGCACGGGTGTTAAGAATATCAGCCCGTCGGCATTTAAGCATTGCTCATCCCTTTCGGAAATAACGATTCCAAGCGGAGTAACTAGTATCGGCTCGTCGGCATTCGGGGGCTGCTCGTCGCTTGGCTCGGTTAATATTCCAAACGGCGTTACCTCTATCGGCCCGTCGACATTCTACGGTTGCTCGTCACTCACCTCGATAACTATCCCAAGCGGAGTAACGAGTATCGGCTCGTCGGCATTCGGGGGCTGCTCGAAGCTTGCCTCTGTCAATATCCCGGGCGGAGTTACCGTTATTAATAATAGCGTATTCTCGGGCTGCTCGTCACTCATCTCGATAACTATCCCAAGCGGAGTAACGAGTATAGGCTCGTCGGCATTCGGGGGCTGCTCGAAGCTTGCCTCTGTTAATATCCCCGACGGCGTAACCACAATTAATAATAGTGTATTCTCGGGTTGCTCGTCGCTCACCTCGATAACTATCCCAAGCGGTGTAACGAGTATCGGCTCGTCGGCATTCTCGGGTTGCTCGAAGCTCGGCTCGATAACTATCCCGAGCGGAGTTACCGTTATTAATAATAGCGTATTCTCGGGCTGCTCGTCGCTCACCTCGATAACTATCCCGAGCGGTGTTACCACTATTAATAGTAGTGCATTCTCGGATTGCACGGGACTTACAGAAATAAACTTCAATGCTACTGCGATGAATGATCTTTTGGATGACGATTATTATTATTCTTCTTTGCCTAACGTGTTCAGCAACGCGGGAAGTGCAGGCGCGGGTATCACGGTAAATATAGGCGCGAACGTAACGAAAATACCTAATTATCTCTTTTATGCTTACGATAATGGTTGGTGCAGTGCAAAAATAGCTACGGTCAACTTCGCTAGCGGCAGCGTTTGCGAAAGTATCGGAGCGGATGCGTTCTCGGGTTGTAGTCCTCTTACGAGCATAACAATCCCCGATAGCGTAACCTCAATTGGCGCTGATGCGTTCTATAATTGCACTGATCTTACGAGCGTAACTATAGGTAACGGCGTAACCGAGATTGGCGAACGTGCGTTCTCGGATTGCACCGGTCTTACCGAGATAAACTTCAACGCTACGGCGGTAAGTGGTCTTTACTCTTCTAAAGTGCATGTATTCTACAATGCAGGCAGCGCAGGCGCGGGTATCACGCTGAATATAGGCGCGAACGTAACAAAAATACCTTATTGTCTGTTTTATGCTTACGATAGTGATTGGTGCAGTGCAAAAATAGCTACGGTCAACTTTGCCGGCGGCAGCGTTTGCGAAAGTATCGGAGCGTATGCGTTCCGGGGTTGTAGCCCTCTTACGAGCATAACAATCCCCGATAGCGTAACTTCGATTGGCTATGATGCGTTCTATTATTGCAAAAGCCTCACGAGCGTGACGATTGGAAACGGTGTAACTTCGATTGGCAATAATGCGTTCTCTCATTGCACCGGTCTTACTACCATTAACTACCGCGGAAGCGAAGCGGAGTGGAATGCTATAACAAAGGGTAGTAATTGGAATTACGATACCGGCTCTTACACCATAAACTATAACTATGACGGTGAATAACGGAGTAGTGAATTTGTGAGCGTATCTTGCGGTATAGGCTTCCGGCTTGTGCAAAGGCGAGAGAAGCCGATATAGCAACAAAATAAGAAAACCGCAGGTTTTAGGCCTTATTATCTTTAAAATATGTAAAAGAACGGTAGAGGTACTGTGAACAACAATATCTCTACCGTTTTATGTTATGTATCGAAAAATGTAAAAAACGCTGATTGTTATGTGCCAAAAAATGTGAAAAACGCTTGACAAAATACACTATTTGTGTTAAACTATAAAAAACGGAGGTGTATATGGAAAGAAAGATATATAAAGATCTGCTCTTATGGAAAAGCAAGGATAGCAGAAAGCCATTGATATTACAGGGCACAAGGCAGGTGGGTAAAACTTATATAGTAAACCTTTTTGCGGGCAGAGAGTATGCCAATTCCGTTTATCTGAATTTTGAGAAGGATAAGGGGCTTTCCGATTTCTTTACAAACCTATCCCCCGAAATAATAATAAAAAAGATATCCGCTTATAAACGCCGTGATATAATCGCGGGGCAGACTCTTCTGATCTTTGATGAAATTCAGGCTTGCCCCGACGCTATAACGTCGCTTAAATACTTCTGCGAGAATGCTCCCGAATATCACGTTATCGCGCTGGGATCGCTGCTTGGCGTTTCGGTGAACAGAGGCGTTTCCTCTTTTCCGGTAGGAAAGGTCGAGTTTATGACTCTTTACCCACTTGATTTTGAGGAATATCTTTGGGCGAGGGGCGAGGAGTCGCTTGCGCATATGATACGCGAGTCCTTCTCGAAAAACGAGGCGCTTGATCTGTTGTTTCACGAAAGAGCCTTGGATTATTACCGTGAGTATCTTTTTGTCGGCGGAATGCCCGAGGCGGTAGAGGAGTATAATAAAAATAAAAATCCCGACCTTGTCCGTATCATACAGGACTCAATCCTTGAAGCTTATCAGAATGATATGGGCAAATATAATAAGCAAAGCGAAATACCGAAAACGCGTATAGTTTATAAAAGCATCTCGACTCAGCTTGCAAAGGAAAACAAAAAATTCAAGTACAGTGATATAAAGCACGGTGGAAGAGCATCCGAATTCGAAGCGGCTATTGAATGGCTTTGCCTGGCGGGCATTGCGGCGCAGAACTATAGAATTGAGCAAATAATGCTGCCGCTCAGCGCGTACCGCTCGCTATGCGATTATAAGTTCTATATGAGCGACGTTGGGTTGCTCTCGGCAAGTCAGGATATCAGGTTCGATGATATTTTGATCGATAACCCTATGTTTGATAATTTTAAAGGCGGACTTACGGAGAATTATGTTTTTTGTCAGCTTCTGATAAACGGACTTTCTCTTTATTATTGGACAAGCGGAAATCAAGCAGAGGTCGATTTTATCACGCGCATCGCGGGAGATATTATCCCGATAGAAGTGAAATCAAAAACAAATAACAGATCAAAAAGTTTGAAAACCTATATCGAAAGGTACTCTCCGAGCTATTCGATCCGAATCTCGATGAAGAACTTCGGATACGAAAACGGAATAAGATCGGTGCCGCTTTATGCAGTATTCTGTATAATATAATTTCCCGAGCAGGTGTTGAATTTTACCGAAGCAGTGTTTCAGAGGCTGGCGCATTTAGGCGCAACCGAAAATGACAAAAAAACGACATAAAAAAGCTCTAAAATCAACAAATGAGCTAAGAATATGTGTTATAAGGTTGAAATTCTACGAATTTCTCCATCAAATTAAAGTCATTTTCTATTTGCGTTTCCCTCCCTCGACGTATTTATATACGCCTCACAGGTGGGAGAACG
>JAFQPR010000082.1 GCA_017411605.1 Clostridia bacterium
GATAGGGATAGCTTTTTTGTTTTGTGAATTTATCATAAAATTATAAAATTTTTAAAAAAGTATAGATTTTTATCTTTTTATATGTTATAATATAATGAATTTATATTGTCAAAATCTAGTATAGTTAAAAAGGAATTGTTATGTCATTAAATAATACTGAAAAACCGATAGTCAGACTGCCAATAATCCCCCTTCGCGGATTAGTCGGTTTTCCCGGAGTTCAATTAAATATAGAAATTGTCAGACCGAATTCTCTCAAAGCCTTCACCGCAGCTGCAACAATGCACGGAATGGAAGTTCTGCTTGTTACGCAAATTGATATATCTAAAGAAAACGTTGAAAGCGATGATCTTTACAAGGTAGGCGTTCTTGCAAAAATACGCCACGTTGTAAAAAACACGCAGAATAATCTTTCTGTAGTTTTCGAGGGCATCTCGAGAGCGATCATAGATGAGATCGACACAGAAGAAGGCTTTATGTACGGAACAGCTGAGTTGAGACGTGAGCCTGCATTCTCCACTTCCCCCTCTAAAATAGAAGCGTTAATGGGTGAGATCAAGAATACCATTTCAAATCTGGCTCAGATGCATCCAACGTTTACCGAAGAAATGCGACTCAGCGCCGAGGCTATTACCGATCCCGGTAAATTTGCAGATTTTATCGCATCATCCGCCGTTATTGATTACAGTAACAAGCAATCTGTTCTCGAATTCTTCACCCCTAAAGCAAGACTTGAAAAGCTCCTCATCGTACTCGAAGAAGAAAAAATGCTTCTTCAATGCGAACATGATATACAGACGCAAGTCAGAGAAAAAATCGATAAAAACCAAAAAGATTATTTTCTTCGTGAGCAAGTCAAGGCTATTCAAGCAGAGCTCGGAGAGGATGACGACGATGAAATCCATGAATACGAAGAAAAAATTCTCGCCAAAAATCTTCCCGACGAAATCAGAGAAAAGCTTCTTAAGGAGCTCAATAAGCTTTCAAAAACTCCTTTTGGAGCAGCCGAAGGAACTGTTCTCCGCACTTATCTTGACACTTGTATAGAGTTCCCGTTCGGAACTAGAAGCGAAGCAAAAACGACAGTTGCCGAAGCCAGAGAAATTCTGAATCAAGATCACGACGGACTCGAAAAGGTTAAAGAAAGAATTCTTGAATTCGTTGCTGTTAAGCAATTCTCCCCCGATGTTAAAAATCAGATAATTTGTTTGGTAGGCCCTCCCGGCGTTGGAAAAACTTCGGTAGCCGCATCTATCGCCAGAGCGCTCGGAAGAAAATATGCACGGGTTTCTCTCGGCGGTATGCACGATGAAGCTGAAATTCGAGGTCACAGAAAAACCTACGTCGGTGCTATGCCGGGAAGAATCGTTTCCGCGATTATCGGAGCTAAGGTTGAAAACCCCGTAATCGTTCTCGATGAAATAGATAAGCTTGCAAACGATTTCAGAGGTGATCCTACTTCTGCGCTACTTGAAGTCCTTGACCCCGAGCAGAACAAGATGTTCCGCGATAACTTTATGGAGATACCAATCGATCTTTCCGATTGCTTATTTATAGCTACGGCAAACAGCTATGAAAGAATTCCCGCTCCTCTTCTTGACAGAATGGAGGTAATTGAGCTTTCTACCTATACCGACTCGGAAAAGGTTGCTATCGCAAAAAATCATCTTATTCCTAAGCAGCTTAAAAGAAACGGTATTGCGAAAAAATACTTTCGCATAAACGATGATGCAATTTTAAAGCTAATCAAGGAGTATACCCGCGAATCCGGCGTTCGTAATCTTGAGCGCGAGATCGCTTCGCTTATTAGAAAATCAGCAAAAAGGATTGCTGAGGGCGAAGTTAAATCAGTAGGCATTACCCCTAAAAATCTTGCTTCAATTCTAGGAAAACCTAAGGTTATACCGGAAAAGCTCGAGGCTACAGATCCCATTGGAGTTGTTAACGGCCTTGCATATACTCAATCGGGCGGTGACCTTCTGAAGGTTGAGGTCGCGGTCATGGAAGGCACGGGAAAGATAGAGCTTACCGGTTCTCTTGGCGAGGTTATGAAGGAATCCGCAAAGATTGCTCATTCTTACGTCAGAGGTGTAACCGATAAGTACGGACTTCCCTCATCCTTCTACAAAGACTCGGATATCCATATTCACTTTCCCGAAGGAGCAATTCCAAAGGATGGTCCCTCTGCCGGTGTTACTATGGTTACGGCAATCGTCAGCGCACTAGGAAATATTCCCGTAAAGAGAACCGTTGCAATGACAGGAGAAGTAACTCTTCGCGGCAAGGTTTTACCTATAGGCGGGCTTAAAGAAAAAACTCTCGCGGCATACAGATGCGGAATAAGCACAGTTCTTATTCCTGCGGATAATATGAAGGATCTTGACGAAATAGATTCACAGGCTAAGGAGCATCTTACCTTTATTCCCTGTGAGAGCATTTCGGACGTTCTTTCCGCCGCGCTCACTAAATTTTAATAACTTGGACTAAATTATGAGAATTAATGTCAATAATGCAAACATAGCATTAACGATCGGCAACTCAAAGCAGTTTCCGAAAGATCCACGCCCACAGATAGCATTATCGGGAAGATCTAACGTCGGTAAAAGCTCACTTATAAACACATTACTGGGAAGAAAATCTCTCGCGAGAGTTTCTTCCGCTCCCGGTAAAACCATTACGATAAACTATTATAACGTTGACGGCAAGATGTTTCTCGTAGACCTTCCGGGTTACGGATATGCGCAGCGCTCTAGGGAATCAAAGAAATCCTGGAGCGCCCTTACCGATGACTATTTTACAAAAAATCCTTCAGCTGATGCAATCAAGCTTGTTGTTCAGCTTATTGATATCAGAACGGGACCAACGAATGACGATATCATGATGATCAATTTCCTTATTGATTCGGAAATACCGTTCGTCGTGGTTGCGACAAAAACCGATAAGCTCTCAAAAACTCAGCTCAAAAATGCTCTCGATGATATGTGGAAGGAGCATTTTGAGGGAACAAATATTAAAATAATTCCCTTTTCTTCGGTTACCCGCGAAGGAAAAGATATATTATGGAATGAAATATTTGAGGTTATAAATTAAAACAAAATGATTAATGCAGAAACTATAATTTATTATGTTTTGTCGGCATTTGCAGTTCTTGTTACCCTCACGATCCACGAATGCTGTCACGCATATGCAGCGTATAAGCTTGGTGATCCGACCGCGAGAAATCTCGGCAGACTCACATTAAACCCGATAAAGCATATTGATCCTATCGGCGCGCTTTGTATGCTCATCTTCCACTTCGGTTGGGCTAAGCCCGTTCCGATAAACGCAAGGCATTTCAGAAAACCAAAACGCGATTTTGCAATCGTTGCTTTTGCCGGTCCGCTATCCAACTTGCTTACCGCAATTGTATCCGCATTCGTTTATCTTTTACTTTTTGCTATCTTTCGGAATGTACAATTTGCAAACGAATATACATTTGCGTTAGTAGACAATACTTTATTATTCTTTTATCTTTTTCATACAATAAATTTAGGTATTGCAATTTTTAATATGATACCAATTCCTCCTCTTGACGGCTCAAGAGTTTTAAACGTTATCCTTCCAGAAAGAATCTATTTCAAAATTATGAAATATGAAAGAACCATCTATTACGTTATGCTTGGATGGCTTCTTCTCGGAGATTACGTTGTAAGATTTCTCAGGTCTATAACGTTTATTGCGACAAATCCGATACTATCTTCAATAGTCAGTATCTTTTCGCTCTCGGAGCTTTTGGGCGCAGCAATAGAAGCACTCTCAACGCTTATATTTAAAATGTGGCAGCTCATCCCGTTTCTTGCATTCTGATTCACTCAACTGCATCGAATAAAAACGGTTTGACTTTACAAATAAAACGGAGAATTCATAATGTCAGAACAGTTAACCTACAGGCTTGACCAGTTTGAAGGTCCCCTAGACCTCTTACTAACGCTCATCAGTAAAAACAAGGTGAGTATCACTGATATACCTATCGCAATGATATGCGACCAATATATGGAATATATCGAAGAGGCGCAGCGAATGGACCTTGAAATAGCCAGCGAATTTATCGTTATGGCAAGCGAGCTGATGCTTATTAAAAGTAAAATGATACTTCCTCACGAGGAGGGCACCGAGAATGACCCAAGACGTGAAATAGCAAACGCTCTTCTTCTTTATCAGCAGGCAAAGCTTGCGGTTACGAAGCTCCGTCCGCTCTATGAAGAATTTTCTTCGAGATTTGTCAAGGGTACGGACGACGTACCTCCCGAAAAAGGACTTCCTCTCAATCTCGATCCTGCGCTGATGCTTAAAGCTTTAAACTCGATTCTTAAGAGGATGCGTATCGCCGAGGCAGAAAGAAAGCCCACCGATCTCGTTAATCCCCTTATCAAGCACCACGTCGTATCAGTCGAAGAAAAGATCGAAGAGATATGTGCTCTTCTCGAAGAACACGAGGAAGCTTCACTCTTCTTCCTTCTTAAAGATGCACAAAACAGAGCCGAGCTCGTCGCGAGATTTATGGGTGTGCTTGAGCTTATAAAAATACACAGAATATTTATTACGACAGTTCACTTCGTCGAGGACGTTGCTGAATACGATGCAGAAGGCTTGGAGATTAAATTCAAATTAAATCCAGATTATGTTCCGATAGAAGGCTTGGAGAGCGAATTTGATGCGCTTCCTGAGGATAATAAAGAAAAGGACGAAGATAAAAAATGAGTGAAATAGAAAATAAAGCAACCGAAAACGAAGACCTCGCCGAGCCCGAAAGAATCGTAGTCTTTGAAGAAGGACTCGAAGCCGTCCTTTTTGCTGCCGGTCATCCTGTTTCATACGCAACGCTTGCGAGAGTGTTTGATATGACCCCTTCGAAGGTTAAGGATAAAATATTCGAATACGCAATTAAATATAATGATCCTAAAGGTTTTCCCCGTGGCGTTATGCTTCTTACATACGGAGAATCCTGCCAGCTTTGCACAAAGGAACATTACCTGCACGAAATACGCGATGCCCTGGGTATAAGAAAGAGCGGTACTCTTTCGACCGCTGCTATGGAAACGCTCGCTGTTGTTGCATATAACCAACCTGTTACAAGAGTATTTGTTGATACGATAAGAAAGGTCGATTCTTCATATGCTATGAACAGTCTTATTGACAGAGGTCTTATTGAATGCGTCGGACGACTTGATGTTCCGGGCAGACCTATGCAGTACGGTACGACTTCGGACTTCTTAAGGTGCTTCGGTCTTAAATCGATCGAGGATCTTCCTTCCGCTTCAGAGGAGCTTGTTAACATGTTTGAGAAGACTCGCGAAAAGGAAGAAGCCGAGCGTAATCAAGACGATAATCAAATTACTATCGACGACGTCGAATCCGAAGAAACGGCGGAAAATATCGAGCAGACTGCAAATGATAGCACAGATACCGATGGCGACGTCGGCGAAGGTACGAATTCCGACACCGAATTATCTGACGAGCCTTCTGCCGAGGATGATATTATAGACGTAGATTAAGGAGATATATGATAATACAGTCGCTGTTATTTTTAATAGCTTCACTGATTGTCTTTCTCATTTTAACAGAAGTTTTAACTATCGATATTTCTTATGGAGATATTACCGTTATAGATGTTAATTTTACGGTATTCGCCATAAGCTTTATTGACAGAAAAAGCAACACAAGAAAAAAACGCAATAAAAACGAAAAAAATGGTTTTAAATATATAAGTGCTTTTGTGCTTTCGGCTTCGCGAAAAAGTGATATTATATTGCATAGACTGAATTTGCGTTTACCGGAAACCGAGCCGGCACAAAATGCTATAAATAAAGGAATCTGCTTTTCCCTGCTATCATCTCTTTTGGCATATATCGAAAGCAATTCTAAAAATTTTTATTTAGGGAATATATCATTTGACGATTCTGCAAATAATAACTCTATACTGACATTTGATATCAGCTTCAGAATTTCACTCTTAAGCTTTCTCGGACTTTTGCCGAGGTTTATCGTAAACAGAAGAAAGGTATAGATATTATGGCAGAAAACAAGATGAGCGATATGATACGTGCTTCTCTTGACGGTATAAAGGATTTTACCGACGTTGATACCGTTTTCGGTAAAGCCATAACAACGCCAAACGGTGTTACCGTTATCCCCGTTTCAAAAATTTCGGTTGGATTTGCCACAGGCGGACTCGACATTCCAACGAAACGAACAATATCTCATAATAATTTTGGTGGCGGAAGCGGCACGGGTGTTTCAATTACCCCCGTTGCTTTTCTTACCGTAGGTAAAAATGCCGAAATTAATTTAATTCAAATCGGCTCAACCGATCCATCCCCAATTGACAGAGCGTGCGAACTTATCGAAAGCTCTCCCGCAATCATAGAAAAAATCAAAAAAACATTCACGGGATAATTTTCCGCTAAAGATTTTGAATATCTTTCCCCTTTTGTGTAAAAATAAGCAAAAAGGAGTTTGATATGAAAAATCCCAGAGAAAAATTAATAGTATTAACCTTATTTTTGATAATATGTTTCTTATTATTTGCAACTGTTATATTCTCGGAGTCGAACTTATCTTTAAGCGCCAGGTCGGCAGTATTGTATGAACCGTCTGAATTCGGCTTTATTTACTCAAAAAATGCCGATATCCGCCTACCAATGGCGAGTACAACAAAAATAATGACGGCTCTTGTCGCTTTGGAAAACTCATCTTGTGACGCCATTGTTGATATTGATGATAGAGCAATCGGTATTGAAGGTTCATCACTTTATTTAAAGAGCGGTGAGGCTATGACTATGAAGGACCTTCTTTACGGTCTCATGCTCAGAAGCGCAAATGATGCAGCATCCGCCATCGCATATAATATCTCGGGAAGTATTGAAGATTTTGCCGTGCTGATGAACAAAAAAGCCTTGGATCTTAAGCTTTCGAATACACATTTTATAAACCCGCACGGACTTGATTCTCCCGAACACTACACTACCGCAAAGGAACTTGCTGTTATCGCGGGGGAAGCGCTAAAAAACGATATTTTTAAGGAAATCGTTTCTACAAAGAAGGTTACGATAACGAATCTGGACGGAGAAGCAAGACTTGTAGTTAATCACAATAAGCTACTTACTCTCTATGAGGATTCAATAGGAGTTAAGACGGGTTTTACCAAGAAAAGCGGTCGTTGCCTTGTAGGAGCTGCAGAACGTGACGGTTTAACTTTTATTACGGTTACCATAAATGCTCCTGATGATTGGAACGATCACATAAAGCTGTTTAATTACGGATATTCCTTTCTGAAATCTCATAATCTTGCATCGCCCGAGAGCTTTAAATACAGAATACCCGTTATAAACTCCGATAAACAAATGATCGACGTTACAAATATTGACTCTTTTACCATAACTTCAAGACGAACCGAAAACGAGCCGGAATACGAAATAATTCTTCCAAAATACGTAACTGCACCAATATCCTGCGGCGATATTCTTGGAAAGGTTGTTTTTACTGTTGACGGCGAGTATATCGGTGAAATTCCGCTTATAGCGGCCGAAGATGCAAACCGTATTAAAGAAAAAGGATTCTTTTCGTTTTTAAAATAAAATATTTTAAGGAAACTTCAATGGAAAAAATCAGACTTCAAAAATTTATGGCTGACGCAGGACTTATGTCCAGACGCGCAGCCGAGGAAGAAATAAAGAACGGCAACGTTGCGGTTAATGGGCACGTTGCCATCCCGGGAACAAAGGTTGATCCCAGAAAGGATACCGTCAGCTTCAAGGGCAAGAAAATAGCTTACAGAAAAGAAGAATATACCTATATTATGATGAACAAGCCGAGAGGCTATCTATCCAGCACCTCGGATGACAGAGGACGCAAATGCGTTACCGATCTTCTTGATGGTGTTGATGCGAGAGTTTACCCTGTTGGAAGACTTGACCTCATATCTGAAGGAATGCTGCTTCTTACCGATGACGGAGATCTAAAAAACAAACTCACTCATCCGAGTCATTCCCTTCCCAAAGTATACCGCGTAAAGGTAGGCGGCGCCGTAACCGAAGGGCAGATGGATATTCTTACCTCACCGTTAGTTATTGACGGATATGAGATAAAACCCGTAGAAGTCAAAATCAGCGGTACTGATGAAAGCGGTACAATTTTGAAAATGACACTCTTCGAGGGAAGAAACAGGCAGATAAGAAAAATGTGCGAGCAGGCCGATCTTACGGTCAAACGACTATCACGAATCTCTATCGGCAATCTGAAGCTTGACGGTCTTCAAGTCGGCAAATGGCGCTACCTTGAGGACGAAGAGGTCGAATATCTGAAAAAAGCAACAAGGAAGAAGAATAATGTTTAAAATAACTCCGGTACAGGATACGTGCCTTGCTAAAGTATACCTTGATTCCTGCTCCGCTATATATAAAGAAGGTAGCTTTGTTTATGCTATGACCGATTGCGATAACGGAAATATTATGGGTATTGCGCAGTTTGAATTAAACGAGGAGTGCGGATACATATTTGATTTAAAGGAAGCTAACGGACTTTCCGATTTTGAAGCTATGTTTATACTCGGACGGCAAACTATGAACTTTATCAACGCATGCGGACTTGATATTTGCCGCGCTTCTCTTGATTCGGGTGATGAATCGCTTATTAAAGCCATCGGCTTTAAAAAATGCGACGGTTTTTATGAATGTAATACCGAAGGAATGTTCGACGGCAGTCATTGTTCCGGACATAAAAGCTGATTATAATTACTTACTCGCTTATATACTAACAAATAAAAATGGCGGAAGCATTGTCTGATTTGTCTAAACATTGCCTCTGCCATTTTTAATATTACTCTTTATGAACGAAATAAACGATATTATCCGGTAAACTCGCGATGTACGGCTTGAGCTCCTCGGGATAAAGCTTAATATCCTTCAAGTCTTCAATATTCACCCAGCACATATCAAGATCTATACGCGACTCCCCAAGCTCGTCAGTTGCTTCAAAAACGCCGTCGAGCGGTATTTGATTCTTATCATCAAGCGATACAAGGTAGTAAAGATTGATTTGATGGCAGGGACGACTTCCCCACATAAAAAAATTCTCACCCACTGCTATAAGCCTTTCGACCTTTATATCTGCCAAAAGCTCCTCTTTAAACTCACGTATAATTGTTTCATCAGTCGTTTCACCGAACGTCACGTGACCGCCTATTATCGCATAACCGTCATCCCCCTTCGACCTTTGGAGAAGGATCTTACCGTTGTTTATAAGTATTCCGCCCACACGGTATGAAAATACATACTCATCTGTTTTAAAAAGTATATCTGCCATATTATCTCCTTATCAGAAGTCCCTTCATATACTCGGTATTATTATGAAATACATATACGGAAGCAATCTCCGCCTCGTTGCAACCGATAAGAAGCTTTATTTCTGAATCCTTCTTCATCAAATCAACGGTGCATATTATTGCGTTTACTTTATTTTCCGATAAAGAACCGCGCCAGATATCAATACCGCCGCCATCCATTGAGGCGGTATTTTCTATATATCCGTAATCGACGTCATATTTTACGTGAGGGAACCTTGGGTGCGTTGTACCCTTCGGTCTGTCAATAACGATTTTTCCGTCAGTTACGAGCTTATCTACAATCTTCCAAAAATCTTCATTATATTTTTCAATCATTATCAAATTCCTCTGCTACTGGTCTTTATATTTATTCGCTGCGATCACAATATGAGTATTAATAAAGCGTGTTTTTATTAAAATACCAAGGGACACCCGTCAGCCGTCGGGTATCCCTTAATTTAATTACTTAGTAAGTTTATTAATAAGATCGTTAAGGAGCTCGTCGCGTCTTATATTATAAACGTAAACGATCTCTTGTCTTGTATTATCAAACGAATACGTAAAATCATACTCGCAGATCGGTGCGGGAGCAAGCTTATATTGCATAAACCTGTTATTATTTCCGTTAGCGCCCGTAAGCCAAGCAACCGCCGTTACGTCCCAGATAACTCTCGACCAGGCATTTCCATTTTTAACGTAAGATGAAACCTCTTCCTCTGAATGCGTTGTGAGATAAGTGCAAAGCTCATTCTTTCCGTAAAGTCTTGCTCTCATATCATCTCCCGAAACTGTAAATGCGCTTACAACTCCCATACAAGGAAGCTGAACAACGGGCGCGCCCGAATTAAAAATCACTCTTGCGCCTGCAACGTCCTGATACATATTGAATTCCTTTGTATTGGGCCAATCAAATGAATGACCACCCAGCCATACAAGCACTATTCTATCTGCAATTTCGGGTTTAAGAAGAAGTGCGGACGCGACATTAGTTATAGCACCAATAGCGATAACATATAAAGGGTTCTCGGCAGAATAATTCATTGCAAGCTCGCAAAGATGCTTAGCCGATTCGGATATCACGGGAGTTTTCTCATCGGGAAGATATGTCTCAGAACCACGGAATACGACCTTTTTCAAGTCTTCCTCTTTCATAAGAGTAAGAATATTATATATCTCATTGTAGCTTTTCTCCATTCCGTCTGCGGGAGATGTTGAATGAGAATTAAAGAACGGAGCTGCATAGATAGCTTTCAAATTTATCTTGTCGTTTGAACGAATCATATACGCAAGGGCAAACTGATCGTCTATCTCGTTATAAGTATCGGTATCAAGTACAGCATCAACTAGACCGCTCGGAGGAGTTAAAGCTTTGTATAACATTTCTTTATTCATTGAATTCACCTCGTAAAAAATTAAACAGGAATTATATTTGTCAGATTTTTGGGCTTATTAAACTTCTTTGCCATATCAGCGTACTTCTCATCACCTGTAATTTCGGTAATGCTTTTCAAGATAAATGATAAGCTTGCGCCGAAATCACCGGGATGCATCTGCTGATATTTGAACTCAGACTGATCCTCCGCATAGGGATAGAGGAATTCAGCAGCTTTTCCGATAAGAAGTACGCCTTTTTCGGTATCTATCTCTGCATATTCCTTACGTCCAAGCTTAGTTCCGTATTTAGCAAGTCTGACAAGCGCCATAAGATTCATCGTAGAATAACTCATAGCTTGAGTTCTCGCAAGCTCATGAGGCTGAGAGCCGTCCGCCATAATATGAGTTTGATGCCTTCTGCGATATGCGTTCATGGCAACTCTTCTGGCAAGCTCGGGACGCTTCGTGAAGATTGCCGCTGAAAGAATCTGAACATCATACCAGGCTCCGTGATTGTTGAAATAATTATCCTCAAATATTCCCTTTTCGGATGTTATAAGCCAGTTGACGAAATCAACGTACCATTTCTGCATTCCGTTATACTGCTCATCAGTCATAACCCCGAGCGAATAAAGAATCTCGGTAGCATCAAAAACGTTGTATGAATGAGCAAAATCAATTATTCCAATGCCTCTGCCCTCACATATGCCAGGAATAGCCTGAGCATATTCTGCATGAGGATTCATACGTGTCTCTTTATCAAGGTGCCATACGGAAAGAAATTCAAGGGCTTTCTTTGCGTAATCCTCTCTTTCGAGGAGGTATGCGGCGTGAGCAAGATTGAATGCGCCGTCCGCCATTGCCCCGTAAGTATTCCTGTCCTTTGCTTTGGGATTAAAAACTCCGTCACGGCGAATATAAGGAAGTCCGTCGGGTTTTGTCGGGTCGGGCCACCAATAAGTACCCATAGTCATATAATCGTGAGGGTCCTTCGACTCGGGAATAAGTTCTTTTTTTACAACCGTAAACGGCTCCGTTTCAAGAAGCTTATCGGCGCGATCTGTTATTATCTTAACTTCTTCGGGATATAAAGCAAGTCTTTCCTTTATATCAGAAAGCTTTTTACCGTCGAAAGAAACGGTATTCGGGACGTTTGAATAATTCATTCAGCACCTCCAAAGTGTTATTTAACCAAACTTTAAAACAAGTATAACAAAAGGATAATTAATTGTCAATAATAAAAGTGTTTTTTATAATAGTTAATCAACACATCTCTCGTTGAGTTTAAATCTGTACTCGCGGTAGAATTCTTCATATCTGCCCTCGTCAAGCGCATCTCTTATTTTCTGCATAAGATCATTGTAGAAATAAAGATTATGAAGTACGGCAAGACGCATTCCGAGAGCTTCCTTTGCTTTGAACAGATGTCTTATATAAGAACGGGAATAATCTCTGCACGCGGGGCAAGAACAGGTCTTCGATATAGGTCTTGCATCAGCAAAATACTGCTCATTATTAATATTTATTTTGCCTTCCCAAGTAAAGAGATTACCGTGCCTTGCATTACGGCTGGGCATAACGCAATCAAAGAAATCAACACCGCGGTAAACTGCCTCAACAATATTCTGCGGAGTACCTACCCCCATAAGATATCTCGGCTTATCAACGGGCATATAAGGCTCAACAGTTTCAATAATCTCATACATTGTATCGGCATCCTCACCGACCGCAAGCCCTCCTATCGCATATCCATCGCAGTCGATTTCGGAAATAGCCTGCATATTTCTTATTCGAAGATCCTTATAAGTTCCGCCTTGATTTATGCCGAAGAGCATCTGGTGTGGGTTAACTGTTCCCTCCTTCGCATTCAGCTCATCAAGCTTTGCGCGGCAACGTCTGAGCCAACGCACCGTTCTTTCCTCGGAAGCCTTAACGTACTGATAAGGAGCGGGGTTTTCAATGCATTCGTCAAACGCCATAGCTATTGTTGAACCCAGATGCGACTGAATAGTCATAGATTCCTCGGGACCCATAAAAATTCGTTTTCCGTCAACATGAGAATTAAACTGAACGCCCTGTTCTGTTATCTTACGTAGCTTAGCGAGCGAAAACACCTGAAATCCGCCCGAATCGGTAAGTATCGGTCTATCCCAATTAAAGAATTTGTGAAGACCGCCCATTCTGTATATCAATTCATCAGTCGGACGAACGTGTAAGTGATAGGTATTTGAAAGCTCCACCTGGCAGTTTACGTCGTGAAGGTCCATAGTGGAAATGCCACCTTTAATTGCAGCCGATGTGCCAACGTTCATAAATACCGGCGTTTCTATTGTACCGTGAACTGTTTCAAAACGAGCGCGCCTTGCTTTCCCTTCGGTTTTAAGTAAAGTAAATTTTCCCATTGTTTCTCCTTATTTGATACGCTCGAACTGTCTGTCAAGCTCAGCCTTCTTCAGCTTGTAGGCAATAGGTCTGCCGTGCGGACAAACGGTTATATCGGGCAGAGCCAGAACTTTTTTTATAAGCCAATCGATAATAGCTTTATCATAAACTCTTCCGCCCTTGATTGCAGCCTTGCACGCAACCGAATAAAGCGCCTTGTCAAGTCTTATGTTTTCTGCATTTTCAGGAGTACCGATTCCGTCAATAAGGTCTCCGAGCATCTCAACGAAAAGTCCTTCGGAATCCGTGGGAGATACTGAAGTCGGAATTGAAGTAATGTCAACAGACTTATCGTTAATATTAAAATCAAATCCTACTTTTTTGAAATCTTCCTCGAATTCCTGAATATGCGAGAGCTCGTCCGGTGTCAGAATGATAGTTACAGGCAACATAAGATTCTGCGAAGCAACCATCTTATCGTCATTTCTGCCGCGTTTTAAATCCTCGAATATAATTCTTTCGTGCGCTGCGTGCTTATCTATAATCAACAGAGAACCTTCATACTCTATTATTACATAACAATCAAAAGCTTCGCCAACATACTTATAATGTATTTCTTCTTCGATACTTTTCTCATTGAAAGCAGCATTTACAGTCTCTGAGATTTCGGTTTTAGGAGTTGCAGTTCTATATTTAGCGAGAAGATCAACCGACTCTTTCGGTGACAAGCTTTCATACGATGAGCCGTCAAATCGCGTTTTTCTTTCGGTGTGTTCATAACCTACGCTCGAAACGGAAACGGGCTTATCGAGGTCGTATGATTTCTCCCTCGGTATACCGGTCGAAAAAGTTTTCTCGGGTTTTGTAGAAGTGTATTCTAATCCGTTACTTCCCGAGCTGACGCGAGGTGCTACGCCTTGCATTGATATCTGCTCGCCCGAAGTTTTTTCACCTATCGGTACAAAAGCGCTCACGGGATTATAATCGCTTTTTGAAGCTCTTGCGAGCTCCATTTCCGGACGGTATTCACTCTCCTCAAGAGCCTTTTTAACGGTATAATAAACTGCCTCGAATACCTTTCTTTCGTCAGAAAACTTAACCTCAAGCTTTGCGGGATGAACGTTCACGTCAACGATACCGGGATGCATCTCTATATTGAGTGCGCAAGTTGGAAAATGCTCGGTTGCTATAAACGATGTGTAAGCTTTTTCTATTGCGGCCTGAGCCGTAAGACTTTTAACGTATCTTCCGTTGATAAAAACGTTTTCAAGATTACGGTTTTTTCTCACGTTATCGCTTCTGCCGATATATCCCGAAACCTTTATACCGTCCGAAATTCCCTCGGCCTTGATAAGCTTTGATGCAAATTCCTTACCGTATATCGCTCTTATCGTGTGTAACAGCTCAGAGTCGCCCGGTGTTTTGAATTTCTCCTCTCCGTCAATCAGTAGCTGAATTGATATATCGGGGCGCGATAACGCGATCTTCTCAACTAAAGCGGCAACGTTCATAGCTTCCGTAGCGTCTTTTTTCAGGAATTTGCGTCTGGCGGGAACGTTAAAGAATAGATTTTCAACCACAACGGTAGTTCCGTCAGATGCTCCAACCTCGCTCATATCAATTATTCTACCGCCCTCGGACGTCAGCATATATCCCGTATCAGCTTCTTTTGTCTTTGTAATGATAGTTACCTCTGAAACCGAGCTTATCGCTGCAAGAGCTTCACCTCTGAATCCGAGAGTCATAATACTGTTAAGATCATCTCTTTCGGATATTTTGCTCGTAGCATGACGCTTCAAGGAAACGGGAAGATCGTCCTTTTCGATTCCGCATCCGTTATCCGTTACCCTTATAAGAGCAACTCCGCCGCGCTTTATCTCGGCAACTATCTCGGTAGCACCCGCATCTATCGAATTTTCTATTAGCTCCTTGAGTACGGATGAAGGTCTTTCAACTACCTCGCCCGCTGCAATTAAATTTGCAATCTCAAAGCTTAATACGTTAATTTTACTCATATTTTCTCCAATTTTTAATCAGAAAGTATCTTTTTGAGCTCGAACAGCAGATTCATAGCTTCGATAGGAGTCATAGTGTTGATATCAGCCTGCCTAAGCTTTTCACTCACTTCACTCTCACGCGAAGCAACAATTCCCGAAAAGAGATCAAAACCGTTATCATTTTGCTCGCTCTTCTTAACTGAGGAAAAACTTTTCTCACCGCACTCGATGCTATTTAATATCTCTCTGGCTCTGCGAACGACCTCATTAGGTACGCCGGCAAGCTTTGCAACCTCAATGCCGTATGAATCATCAGTTCCGCCTCTTACTATTTTTCTTAAGAAGGTTACGGAATCGCCGCGCTTTTTAGCGGCAATATTATAGTTTACGATACCCTCGAACTCATCTTCCATCGAAGTGAGCTCGTGGTAATGGGTGGCAAAGAGTGTTTTAGCGCCAATCTTCTTCGAGTGAGTATACTCAACAACAGCGCGCGCTATTGACATTCCGTCATAAGTACTCGTTCCACGTCCTACCTCGTCATATATAACGAGAGATCGTTTGGTTGCATTTTTTAGTATTGAAGCAACCTCGGTCATCTCAAGCATAAACGTAGACTGACCGGATGCAAGATCATCTGATGCGCCTACTCTCGTAAAGAGCTTATCCACAATACCTATCTTAGCTTCCTTGGCAGGAACAAAGGAGCCTATCTGAGCCATTATGGTAATGATTGCTACCTGACGCATATAAGTTGATTTACCTGCCATATTAGGTCCTGTTATGATCATCACTCTGTCGGTATCCGTATTCAAAGTTGTATCGTTGGGAACAAAATAGCTGTCCGTAACAAACTTTTCAACTACAGGATGTCTTCCATCCTTTATTATTATATCGGTAGAAAGATCTACCTCGGGGCAAACGTAAGAGTTCTTACTTGCAACCTCTGCAAACGAACGGTATACGTCAAGCTCGGCAATTGCCGCCGCGCTCTTTCGTATTCTGTCCGCATTCTTCGCTACAGTATCTCTTATCTTTGTAAACATCTCAAACTCAAGAGTCGCAAGCTTTTCTGCAGCGCCGAGTATGGTAACCTCCATCTCCTTAAGCTCTTGAGTGATATATCGTTCGCAGTTAGTAAGCGTTTGCTTTCTTATGTATCTGTCGGGCACTTCCGAAACGAGAGATTTTGTTACCTCAATGTAATACCCAAAGACTTTGTTATAGGATACTTTGAGAGTTTTAATACCCGTTTCTTCTCGCTCTCTTTGCTCGATAGATTGCATTATTTCCGAACCGTTATCTTTTATAGTTCTGTAATAATCAATATCCGAATCAAATCCGGGTCTTATCATGCCGCCTTCTCTTATTGAAAAAGGCGGAGTATCTATTATAGAATCACCGAGAAGTCCCGCTATATCGTCAAGAGTATCAAAATCGGAAACTATACTCTCAATGGCATCGCATTTGAGAGATGATAGAGTCGATTTTATCTCGGGAAATGCTGATATACTCTGGTAAATTGCGCGAAGGTCCTTGGCATTCGCAGAACCGTATACTGCTTTTGCGGTAAGTCTTTCTATATCAAGAATATTCGAAAACAGATCGGAAATATCTTCTGCAATCAGCCTGCTCTTCACAAACGCCCCTACCGCCTTCTGTCTTTTAACAATTGTTGCCTGATTTAAAAGCGGCTTTACTATCCAGGTACGTAGAAGTCTGGCACCCATAGCGGTCTTGGTCTTATCGAGCACCCAGAGAAGCGAACCTCTCTTCTCTTTGCTCCGCATAGTTTCGACGAGCTCAAGGTTACGCCTTGTATTCATATCAAGATCAAGATATTTTCCTTTTGAATATATATTGATCTCTCTGACAAATGATACCTCACTCATCTGCGTTTCCTTGATATAACCGAGAAGCGCGCCGATAGCCATTATCATCTCGGGGCTCGGAAGTCTGTCGTATTCATTTGAAAATACGCGTTTAACAGCTTCTTTTGCCTTGTCATAATCAAAGAGCCTCTTCATATCCGTCTCTACCATAGAGCCGAATCTGAACTTTGCAAATTCTACGGTATCCTTTGCATCCTTCTCGGAAATATTTATTATGATCTCCGATGGCTGATATGCGGCAAGCTCGTTGAAGAGCGTAGTTTTTGCATCCTCGTCGGTTATCTGTGTTACAGATATTTCTCCTGTCGAAATATCAGCGAAAGCAACGCATATCTCTCTTGTGCCAAAGCATATGGCTGAGAGGAAATTGTTCTTCGTTTCATTGAGGAGCGAGTTATCTGTAATAGTACCGGGAGTTACAACTCTCGTTACTTCCCTTTTTACAAGCCCCGTTGCTTCCTTTGGGTCCTCAACCTGCTCGCAAACGGCAACCTTAAAGCCTCTTTCAACAAGTCTTCCAATATATAAGTCGGATTTATGGAAAGGAACTCCGCACATAGCAGCTCTCTTTCCGTCACCGCAATCTCTTGACGTAAGTGTAAGCTCGAGCTCACGCGAAGCTGTTACCGCATCCTCGAAGAAGCACTCATAAAAATCTCCGAGTCTATACATAAGTATATAACCCTCGTAAGTGTTTTTAACCTCAAGATATTGCTGCATCATCGGGGTGACGGTTTTTAATTCGCTTCTGTTATTTAAAACATCTGCCATATTGGCATACCTCGCTTTATTAGCAAAAAATAATCAGTGGCTGCTGCATCCGCCGCAGGTGGAGCAATCGTGCGTGCAGGCAGAAGGACGCTCACCCGTGATACAGAATTTTATCTCGCCATTAACGTCTGCCATAAGATCGTTCATAGCTTTCTGCGCATTAGCAAATGCGATGTAGATCTCATTCGCACAGATAACAGCACTTAGTTCTTCCATTCTTGCTTTAATATCTGCAATAGCCTTCTGGTCCATATCCTCTGTATTCTTAGAGAATTCTTCTCCGAGAAGCATTCTATCTGCCTCGTATTCACTCATTTTTGCCTGAAGCTCGGAATCCTTTTCGAATGCATCCTTTGCCGCCTCAAGGTTTTTGATCTCGTCACTTTTCGCAATCTCCTCACCAAGTGCATGAGCAAGTTCAATAATTCTGGTCATTTTATTTATCTCCTTAAATATTATTAATTTCTGTAGCAAACAGGTCGAATGCGCCTGCTTTTTCTATTTTTACGTTTATAAAATTTCCTATGCTGTTTTTATCAGATTTAAAATGAACGAGCTTATTTGATCCCGTCCTTGCGGTATAAGTATCACCGCCTCCGCGTTTGGAAACCGATTCAACAAGTACTCTGCAAACATTGCCAACGTACGGTTGATTCATTTCATAAGAAATGATATCTTGTTCCGCAAGAAGCTTTTTCATACGGTCGTTTTTTGCAGAGTCTTCCACAAAATCCGTCATTGATGCAGCTTTGGTACCTTCGCGCTTTGAATAAAGGAAGCTATACACCATATCGAAGCGAATTTCGCGAAGTACATTCATCGTATCTTCAAAGTCCTCTTCAGTCTCACCCGGAAATCCAATAATCACGTCTGTTGATAGAGCTAAGCCCGGTATTTCAGTCTTTAACTTTTTAGCTACTGAAATAAATCTTTCCCTATCATAAGATCTGTTCATTTTCTTAAGGATACTGTCACTACCCGATTGGAGAGGTAAATGGAAATACGGAGCTATCTTTCCGCTATATTTTTTCATAACAAGAATAAGTTTTTCCGATACGTCCTTGGGGTGACTTGTCATAAATCTTACTGTAAAATCCCCGTCGATCAAAGCTATTCTTTCGAGAAGCTCTGCGAATGAAATATCCGACCTATATGAATTTACGTTTTGCCCGAGCAAGGTTATTTCTTTAACTCCGTTTGAGATAAGCTCTTTGCACTCGGAAAGAACGTCTTCGCTTCTTCGGCTACGCTCTCTGCCTCTCACGTACGGTACTATGCAGTATGAGCAGAAATTGTTGCATCCATACATTATAGATACCCACGCCTTAAAATCTCCGACTCTGTATACAGGTGAACCTTCAACGATATCGCCTTTGTCCTCGCCGATAACGAATGTTCTTTTTGATTTTTCCAGTGCGGCAAGCACAAGTGATGGAAGCATATGAAGCATATTCGGCTCAAATGTAAAGCTGACATAATGAAAATCTTTCTTTATTTTTTCCATAACAGTCGGCTCCGCTGCCATGCAACCGAAAACACCTACAATTAGATCCGGATTGTTCTTTTTTACGGCTCTGAAATTTCCGAGCATCGAAAGAGCCTTCATTTCAGCGTGCTCTCGTATTGCGCAAGTGTTAACGAGAATGATATCACACTCCCGATAGTTATCCGAAAGCTCATATCCCATATCCAAAAGAATACCGCGCGCTCTTTCACTGTCGGCCTCATTCTGCTGACAACCAAAGGTCATAACGTGCGCCTTAAGTTTTTTACCTTCGGTATAAAGCTTAACACGACTGACGTCGTTTTGGTATCCGGTACTTTTTATATCAATTATCATATTTAATAAGTTTCAACCGTCTATTTTCTCTTTTGCAATATCCCGAAACAAGTATACCGTATCTTTCGGTTTCTATCTCGTGTCCTTCCTCGTCAAGTACGATATAATCTTCATCGGAAATAAATGCGAAATCTCCGCCTTCATAAAGAACTACTTCATCTTCAGTTTGGCTGATCACAGCAAGACGCGAATTGAATTTATCCGTTCTGCCTATAAATAAAGGCTTGTTTTTAGTTTTTTCAATAAATGTATAGCATCTGAAACAATCGTTATCCTCAAGGGTAACGTCTATGCATTCGTCACCGTTAACGTAACCGAATTCCCCCGTAAAATACTCATAATAAAGATAGGTTTTTTTAGAGGAAAGACCTGCGTCACAAGCAGAAACTGTGCCTTTCACCTCAGCTCCGCTCTCGGAAATATTAAAAGCAGCAACTACGGCACCGCCGTCAAAACTGTTTCTGATTTTAAAGGGGCGGCTCAGCAATCTCGGATTGCCTATTACGCAATCTTCCGTCGGCATTGCGCTATCCGAAAGGCGAAGTATCCTTCCGTCATCATACATTAGTGCGCAAAGTATATCCGGATTAGTTCTGTCAAGCTTATCGCTTACGTAAATGGGACCGCCACTTACCGCGTGGCAAAGCGCGTTCTTTTCAGCCTGAGCATCATCTGTCCACCACATATCCCAGTCATTTATGTAGAATCTACCCTGAAGTAAGCCATTATAGGCGCACTCGAGGATATTTTTCGCAAACCAGGATTTGCTTTCCGGCATAAAATCATCGGAGCATCTCGATACTGCGCTCTCAGGTCTGTTCAGCATACATTCCGTTGGCATTCCCATACAGTTGATAAGCGCACCGCCGAAATGCTTAAACGCCGCTTTATCTATCGCTCTTTGCATCGCACGCGAGGTTTTTCCTATCGGATGCATTCCTTTATAGAAGAAGTGGCAGCTCTGATTATCTATTTTTACAAAATCGCAGCCAAAATCCTTTGCCTTGCCGCAAAAGATATCAAAATATCTTTCTGCAGTTTCTTCTTTCGGGATGGCTATTATTCTTCCGCCCGCTGCTGCTTCAACGTTATGCTTTTGCATTTCATAAGCCGGAGCGTTCTCAGCCAAGCCGTACCAATATCCCGTTGTCGGGAACCAAAGTCCTACGTATTCCATACCTTCCGCCTTCATATCGGAAACTGCGGCAGAAAGACCTTTTGGAAACCTTTCGGGATCTCCTTCAAAGGATCTGAGCGGCGAAGCGTGCATAACCTTAACCATATCATCAAAGGGTGCGCCTTCGGGACTTGTCTTGAGATTCGGTGCATCTCCCCACATATCGTCAATAATAGCATATTTTACAGGGACATCCTTTGATTTGAATTCACGTATCTTTTTAAGAAGCCCCTCGTGATTCACCCTTATCTGGAACGCATCCCACGAACACCATCCGAAATACTCGAAAATCTCGGGCATAACCTTATCCGAGCGAAGCTTAAGCCCGTTGTTCATAAATTTGCACATAGCACGGGCACCGTTATTCACAAGCTCGGTAATGCTTTTTCCTTCTCCGACTATAAAAGCAAGCTGATTATCAATTTTTTTCGAAGGATACTGCGAATATAAATAAATTTTTACGCCGACTTTATCTCCCTCGATGTAAGCTTTATATTCGTCGCCGACAGCAGTCATAACGTAAACGTAATTACCGTTACTTTTTTTGAATATTACCGCAGCCGTCTTTTTCGGAATATCCTCTGTCTTTTCACCAAACGAGGGCTGAACCCAATAAAGCGAATGGCTGTATATCGCAGTATGTGGCATGTTTTCACACTCAAAAATAAATTCCAGCGCTTTATCGCAAGAAAAGCTTTCATCTGCTTCTGCGGTTACATAATAACCGTCAAAACCGCACTTATTTTCTTTATATACCGAAAATCCAATTAGATTTCCCTTTTTTTCTTCAAAAAAAGCTTTAGGACTAAATCCCGAAACGATCTTTTCCATACTCATCTCCATTTATATTAAATGCTTCATTGCATCTGCAATTTTTTCTGCAGAAAGTCCTATATAATCGTAAATATCGCACTTTTCGGTAGGAATAACAAAATTATCGTCTATAGCAACAATTTTCGTGATAACCTCCTTAGCAATTAAACCGTTTTCTTTTAACTTGCTTTCGGTTATCATAGAATATCCGCCGTTTTTAATTCCTTCCTCAACGAAAAGAACTTTTTTTACCCCCAAAAGATATTCTGCAACATGACTGACAGAGTCACGGTAAGGCTTAATCTTCTCAACAAGAATAATTCCGGTCCTTATTCCTTCGGACTCAAGAATTTTCTGAGCCTTTATAACGTTAGAGGTAATGTTTCCGTAAGAAACGAATACACAATCGGGAGCGTTGTTAATCTCGTAATCCGCAATAACTCCAAAACGCGAATAATTGCCGTCTTTGTAAAATTTATCTCTAATATCAATTTTTTGAGCACTGTTTGCATACCTGATTGCAACGGGAGCTTCCGATTTTTTTGCATAACGGATAGCCTCACAAAGAGATCCATACGTTACGGGAGCGAAAAGCTCAAGGTTAGGAATATGAGAAAGGAATGCAACGTCGAATATTCCGTGATGAGTTGCTCCGTCAGCAACAGCTATACCGGCTCGGTCTATCATTATTCTTACCGGAAGCTTTTGGAGAGCAATATCATGAACAATATTATCGTAACCTCTCTGAAGGAAGGTCGAATAAATTGCTACGAAAGGTTTAAGACCCGCTGCAGCAAGTCCCGCAGAAAACGTCAAAGCATGCTCCTCTGCGATTCCTACGTCAAAATATCTGTGAGGATACTTTTCACCAAAGGCATTCAGTCCGGTTCCCATACCCATTGCCGCGGTAACTGCAACAATATTTTTATCAGCTTCCGCAAGATTGATAAGCTCGTCTGCAAAAACTCCATGCAATGTCTTTTGATCCATTTCCTTAGATGCTACGCTATGAAATCCGTCGGGAGATTTTTCGGCAGGCTCGTATCCTTTGCCTTTTTTCGTAAAGGCGTGAATAACGGTGCATTTTCCAAGACGCTTAGCCTCAGCCAACGCCTTTTCCATAGTTGTATATGAATTCCCGTTAACAGGACCGATATAGTAGAGTCCGAGATCCTCAAAATAGTTACTGGGATAAACAAGCTTTTTTATCTTATTTTTTGTGTAACTCAAAGCCTTGTATAAAGGTTTACCGATCAAAGGCACATGGTTGAGAAAAGAACTTGCTCCGCTCTTCCATTTTCTATAGCCCTTTGATATTCTTACCTTAGCGAGATAAGAAGCAAAAGCACCCTTGTTCTTGGATATGGACATTCTGTTCTCATTTATTATAATAATAAGCTTAAGATCGCTTCTGCAGTTATTCAGCGCTTCGTGAACCATACCGCCTGTATACGCACCGTCACCTATAACCGCAATAGTATAAGCATCACTGCCGGCCAAAGCATCAGCCTCGGCAAAACCAAGCGCTGCCGAAATCGAGGTTGAACTATGACCTGCGCCAAAAGCATCATGCTTGCTTTCGGACATATTCGTAAATCCCGAAAGTCCGCCCGGCTCACGCAAAGAAGAAAAGAAAGCTTTTCTTCCGGTAATTATCTTATGAATATATGCTTGATGCCCTACGTCAAAAATTATATGGTCGCGAGGAGAATCAAACACTCTGTGTATTGCTACCGTAAGCTCTGTGACGCCAAGGTTTGAAGCGAGGTGTCCTCCGCTCCTTTCAACGTTTTCAACAAGAAAATCTCGCATCTCGGAGCAAAGCTTTGGGATATCACTCTCGGGGATAGCTCTAAGGTCATCAGGAGAGTTGATTTTATCTAAAATTTTGTCTTCCATCATAAATTCCTTTAAGTTTACTCTACTTAGATGCGGGAGATTTACCAAACACCTTAACATACGCTCTGTAAAAAGCGGAATAATCACCGAAGCCAACCTTATAGGCAGCTCCCGAAGCCGTTTCTCCCGAATCTATCAATTGCTTTGCATAGACGACTCTTTTGTGAGTAATGTATGAGTGTATTGAAACACCGCTATACTTTTTAAACGCTCGACACAAATAATATTTACTCACAAAGAAGCGTTTTGCGAGGATATCGAGCGAAATATCTCTTTCAAGATACTCATTTATATACTTTGCAAGTCTTGTACCGAGATCACACTCATCATGGGCAATTTTTTCGTTTCCCGCCAATGAAAGTAACACGATCAGTTCCGAAAGAAGGAGTTTAAAAAAGATTTCCCTATCTTCTCCGAGAAGGTGCTCTGCTTCAAAGAATCTATCGAACAAAGAAACTACGCTCTGAGAAATTGAATCGGGTGCAAAAAACGTGCCGCTCTCACCGTTTTCCGAATCAGCAAGCTTTTCGAGATTTGAGATAACTTCTTTGACAACGGAATTGTTACTGAAATGAATAACATATCTCTCGTAGTTGGAGTCGGCATTTATTTCAACACAATGATATTCAAACGGCTTTATTAGAACGAGAGTTCTTGGACGCAAAGAAAATTCGGCGCCTTCAATGAGATAACGTCCTTTACCGTCTGCTACAAACAGTATTTCGTAAGAATCATGGCAATGACTTATGCTGAGACTTTTGGTCGCCTTATGCACGCTATACGAAAAATCAATGCCCTGAGCAGTAATTTTCTTATCGTTATTCATGCTTTCCCTCCAATCCACACAATAATCCAAGATACATTCTAACACATTCGAGCAACTTTTGCAATAGTTTTCGCAACACTTACAATAAAATATTTTAATTTTTACTTGAAAAATTATTATTCTTATGTTAAACTTAATTTAGAATATTAAACAAAAGGAGATATTGTTTATGAAACTTGGCGCGCAATTCTATACGCTTCGTGAGAAAAATAAAACTCCCGAAGGACTCTACAACTCGTTCAAGAAAGTAAAGGAGATAGGTTATCAAGTAGTCCAGATGTCTGCTATCTGTCAGATCGAAGCTGAAAGACTTAAGTCTTTCTCTGACGAATTCGACCTTCCTATCACTGTTACCCACTCCGCTTTTGACCGAATCATAAATGATACTGATGCTCTTATTAAGGAGCATATCACTTACGGTTGCCCCGTAATCGGTATCGGTAGTATGCCCAAAGAATACCGTGATTCTATCGAGGGTGCTCGCAAATTTATGGAAGCGATCAGAGATCCTATGAAGAAGATGAAAGATGCAGGTTTAAGATTTGCATATCACAACCACGAGTTCGAGTTTGTTGATCTCGGCGGTGTTTGCTCTTATGATCTTCTTATGGAAGAACTTCCCGACCTTAACTTCATTCTTGATACATATTGGTTCAAGTATGCAGGCAGAAGTTATCTCGATTACATTAAGCTTATGGGTAACGAAAGACTCACAAACGTTCATTTCAAGGATATGAAGGAAGAGCCTAAGGGTCCTATCTGTCCCTGCGGCGAGGGTACTATCGATTTTGCTCCCGTTGTTAAGCTTTGCGATGAGCTCAAGATTCCTTACGCTCTCGTTGAGCAGGATAACGCTCCGGCTCTCGGTGACGAGTATGAGCAGATGGCAACGAGCTTCAATAACCTTAAGCATCTCTTCTAAGATTTTTTTGTTGAAAGGAATAAATAATGGCTAAGTTTGTATTTTCTGCATTTGCAGACGAAGCGGGTAATTCTCTTGACGAGCAGATAAAAGCTCTCGTCGAGAACGGTATTCATTATATCGAGCCCCGCAACATTGACGGTAAATGTATAATTGATTTTACCGATGAAGAGCTTATTGAAATCAGACGTCGTCTTAACGAGAACGGTATCAAGGTCGGTTCCGTAGGATCTCCTATTGGAAAATACGGTATTACCGATGATTTCGATTCATACCTTCCCAAGGTAAAAAGAACTATTGAGGTAGCAAAGCTTCTCGGAACTAAGTACATAAGAATGTTCAGCTTCTTTGTTAAGCAGAATGAGCTTTCAATACACAGAGATGAGGTCATAAGAAGACTTAAGGAAATGGTTAAGCTTGCTGAGGCTGAAGGTGTAGTTCTCTGCCACGAGAACGAATCGAAAATTTACGGTCAGATGCCTAACGAGGTTAAGGACCTTCTTACCTCTGTTCCCGGTCTTGGCGGTATATTTGATGCCGCAAACTACAGAATGAACAATGCAAATACTATGGAAGGTATAGGAGCAACTCTTATCAACTTCAAGTATATGCACATTAAGGATGCTATCTACTCCGAGCAGACAATAGTTCCCGCCGGAGAGGGAGAGGGCAAGATTGCAGATATAATTGACGTTATCAACGGTCATACCGATGCTGAGGTTTATCTCACACTTGAGCCTCACCTTCACGCATTCCTTGCTTATAAGAGCATCGACGATCACGAGCTCAAGGGCAAACATCACTTTAACACAGGCAGAGAGGCATTTGATTTTGCAGTTTCTGCTCTCGCAGATCTTCTCACAAAACAGGGTTACGGAAAGGATGAAAACGGAGTATGGAAAAAGTAAGATTTGGTATTGTTGGCTGCGGTAATATGGGTACCGGCCACTCTAAAAACTTTATGGACGGAAAGATCGCTAACGGCGTTATCACCGCTGTTTGCGATATAAATCCCGATAAATTTGCTTTCTTTAAGGAAAAGGAATTCTTCGGTGATAATATCAAGTATTTCACAAGCGCCGAGGAGATGTTCAAGTCGGGCGAGTGCGACGTTGTTATTATTTGTACTCCTCACTACTTCCATCCCGAGCTTGCTATTCTTGCACTTAACAACAACCTCAACTGTATCGTTGAGAAGCCCGCAGGCGTTTATACCCTTCAGGTTAAGGAAATGCTCGAGGTTGCAAAAAAATCCGATAAGATCCTCGGTATAATGTTCAACCAGAGAACCAATCCCGCGTTCAAGAAGATGCGTGAGATGGTACAGAACGGAAGCATCGGCGAGGTAAAGAGAACTAACTGGATAATCACCGACTGGTACAGAACTCAGCAGTACTACGATAGCGGTGATTGGAGAGCTACATGGAAAGGCGAAGGCGGCGGAGTTCTCTACAATCAGGCGCCCCATCAGCTCGACCTCTTCCAGTGGATAGTTGGTATGATGCCCTCAAAGGTTCATGCTTTTTGCCATTACGGAAAGTGGCACGATATTGAGGTTGAGGACGACGTTACATGCTACGTTGAATATCCCAACGGTGCAACCGGTGTGTTCATAACAACTACCGCTGATGCTCCCGGTACCAACCGTTTCGAGATCACCGGTACCAAGGGTACTCTTATCTTTGAAGGAAACAAGCTTTATTATAAGCAGCTCGAGGTTGACGAGAGAGTTCACTGCAAGACCTGCGAGGCGGGCTTTGAAAAGCCGAAGTGCCTTCCCACAGTTGAGGTAGAGCTCGAAACTCAGGAGCCCGGTCAGGTTCAACACAGCGGTATCTGCAATAACATTGCAAACGCTATCCTCGGTCTTGAGGAGGTTTATGCTCCCGCAAGTGACGGACTTCACGGCGTTCATCTTGCTAATGCTATGCACCTCTCAAGCTGGATCGGCGATGCTGTTACCCTTCCTATCAATGACGAACTCTTCTATGAAGAGCTTAAAAAGAGAATAGCTATCTCTAAGCCCCACAGAGTAAACGCTAAAACCGAAACTCAGGGTTAATCCGAATCTTTAAGCTAAGAAAAATAGCCGTGGGGCTTCTCTGCCCCGCGGCAAACAGGTAATAAATATGGAAAAGATTTATAACGTTGCTATAGTTGGTTGCGGTACGATATTTGGCAACCACGTTAGAGCGCTTTTAGAACTTCCCTACGTTAAAATTGTTGCTATATGCGATATAAATACGGAAAAAGCTGAAAGCAAAAAAGCAGAATACGGACTTGACGCCAGGATATATTCCGACTACGAGACGATGCTTGAATGCGAAAAGCCCGATTCTGTTCATATTGCTACACCGCATTATCTTCACGCGCCTATGGCTATATCCGCGCTGAAAAAGAACATTAACGTATTTCTTGAAAAGCCTATATGTATCAGCATAGAGCAGATCGAAGAGCTTAAGGCTGCGGAAAAAGAAAGCAAAGCTCAGATTTGCGTTTGCTTCCAGAACAGATTTAATCCGTCAACTATTCTTGCCGAAAAGCTTGTTGAAGAGGATGGCGGAGCTATGGCGGCGCTTGGAACCGTATTTTGGTACAGATCCGAGCCATACTATACAGAAAGCGGCTGGCGCGGCACATATGCAACAGAAGGCGGCGGAGTAATGATCAACCAAGCTATCCACACGATTGACCTTCTCTGCTATTATCTCGGAAAGCCCGAAAGCGTTATTGCAACGATCTCAAACCATCACCTTAAAGGTGTTATTGAGGTTGAAGACTCTTGCGAGGGTATCGTTAAGTTTGAGGGTGGCAAAACCGCAAACTTCTATGCTACTACTGCTTTCGCGGGTAAGGATACAACGATAGTATGCATAGTAACAAATAAAAAGCGTAAAATTCAGATCCAGGATTCCGCAGTATACCTTAACGGAAATAAAATCGAAGATCCCAGCCTTGTGCAGGACTTCTACGGCAAAGAATGCTACGGAAACGGACATATGTATCTTATAGCAAAGTATTATGATGCTCTGAAAAACGGCAAAGAAATGCCTGTTACTCTTGAGAGCGCCGAATATGCTTTAAGAATTCTTCTCGCTGCGTACAAATCGCACGATACGGAAACCAAAATTTAATTCAAAGGATGTAAACGTATGAAATTACCATTTAACGTTGACCTTACAGGTAAGGTTGCAGTTGTTACGGGTGCAGGCGGAATCCTCTGCTCCGATTTCTCACGCGCAATTGCGCAGTGCGGAGCTGCTGTTGCGCTTCTCGATATCAATCTTGATGCGGCAGAGGCTGTTGCTGCTGAGATAAGAGCCAACGGCGGAAAAGCTATCGCAATTAAGACAAACTGCCTTGATAAGGCAAGCATTGAAGAAGCAAAGGCTATTGTTGACAAGGAGTTTGGCGTTTGCGATATTCTTATCAACGGTGCAGGCGGAAATAATGGCAGAGCAACTACCGCTAACGAATATTTTGATCCCGCAACACTTGATAATCCCGACGTTCAGGACTTCTTTGATCTCAGCCCCGACGGACTTAAGTTTGTATTTGATCTTAACGTAACCGCAGCTTTCATAACCACTCAGGTGTTCGCACTTGATATGGCACGCCGCGGTCAAGGCGGAAACATTATCAATATCTCCTCAATGAATGCTTACCGCCCATTAACTAAGATCCCCGCTTACAGTGCTGCTAAATCCGCAGTGTCCAACTTCACTCAGTGGCTCGCTGTTCATTTTGCGAACGCAGGCATCAGAGCTAACGCTATAGCCCCCGGTTTCTTCGTTACCAACCAGAACCGCGCGCTCCTCTTTGCAGAAGACGGAACTCCCACCGCAAGAACAGAAAAGATCTTGAGAGGTACTCCTATGAACCGCTTTGGCGAGAGCGACGAGCTTCTCGGCGGACTTCTCTTCCTTCTTTCCGATGCAGCATCAGGATTTATCACCGGCGTTGTTCTTCCTATCGACGGCGGATTCTCTGCTTATTCGGGAGTTTAATTTTAAAAAATGAAAAAAATATTTTTATTAGTAATTTCGATAATTCTTGCATTAACACTTTGCGCGTGCTCATCGTCAAGTCATAAGCATGATTATATCGAAAAAAGCAAAACTGAACCTACCTGTTCAGAGGACGGAAGTATCACCTATGAGTGTAAGGATGAGGATTGCAAGCACGAATACACAAAGAAGCTTCCAGCAGGCCACGTTTGGCAGGCAAGCACTTGCACTTCCCCTAAAACTTGCACAAGATGCAAAGTGACGGAAGGCGAAGCAGTTGGACATACTTATGAGAATAATGTATGCACTGTTTGTGAGCACGAGATAGCCCTCGACCTTAAGCTTCCCGAATCTTCCGAGGAAAAACCTCTTGTAATTAAGAATATCAAAGGATCAGCAGAAGCAATATATTCAATAACAGAAATTGAATATAGCGTAAGCGGAAGCTCAGATGAAAACGTTACCGTTGTAATTACCCTTTGCGGTGAAAAAACGGCTGACGCCATCAACGGTAAAGAATTGAACGCTATCGGAAAGATTGCATACAAGATCTACGACGAGGAGGGCTACGTTATTTTCAGTAGCACCAAGGATACTATGATGCTTGTTGAAGGTGATAAGTTTAAAAACCTCAAAATCTCACTTTCCGGATTTAATGCCGAGCAGAAATACACTTTGGAGTTCTTCGATTACAAATATTAATTAAGTTAACCAATAAAAATGCACACAGTAAGAGAACAATTCTTTGCTGTGTGCTTTTTTCTATATAAACCTATTAAACCATATAAGCTGCTCTTCTAACATAACGTCATTATATCTATGCTCAACTCCGTCAAGAAGATGAAGCTCCGCATACGAGCCCGATCTGCGTATTGACTCATAGTATTCTTTAGCCATTACGGGATCTGTCACCTTATCATCCGTTCCCTGCCATATTTTAATCGGACAAGGCGGAATAACGACACGCTCGCCATCCGAGTTAATAAAGGAGCGAAGCTTATAGGGATTCGATCCGATTGTATTTGCTTCGGTCCACTCTCCGTTTGACATTCTATAAACATCTATAATTCTATCCTTGGTGCTTGGATTTCCGTTTTTTCGTTCAGTTTTATCCCACGTTCCTATACAATAGTGACCGTCAACCGTAACGCCGTCTATATTAAGACGAGGATAAAAAATTCCTACAGCGAGAACGATGGACGGAAACATATGAGCAAAATTGAGCGCAGTATGTCCACCCATAGATCCGCCCGCAAGAAGCACTCGGTCTGTCAGATTATAGTGCTTTATAGCATATTTATATGCCTTGTAAAGCGCGAAAATATGCTCGGGGCACCCCATAGATAAACCGTTTTTAACAGAACCCGAAACGTCAAGCGCAGCATATCCGTTTTTTATGCATTTGGTTGCGATAGGAAGTCCACCTATCTGATTGTTTTCTTCAATTACGTTTGATCCCGCACCGTGGCAAGCGAGAATGAGCGGCGTCGGATCACCGTCATCGGTGTAACTGTCAGGGAGTGTCAATACACACTCGCACTCGTCAATCTCTTCCCTATCCAAAACCTCAGGTGAAGACGAATAGCTTACGTCACGAAAATTGTTAAACTTTACCTTGAAGAAAATAAACTCACGTTCCCCCAGCGATTCCAACGGTTTACCGTCTTTAGAATTCGCTATTACTCTTTTTTTGATTTCCATAACTATACCAACCTTCCTTTTGCTTAATTTAATTATACTACTTTAAAATTATTTGTCAATATTTATTGAACTTGTTGTTTATTTGTGCTATACTGACTTTAGCAAATTATGCTTTGGAGGCAATTATGAATAAGCTTTTTGATAAATTCTCGGTTTCCGCACCAATAATTCTTGAAAACGACGGATATATCGGTATACCCGTAAAGGTTTCTGTTCTTTTTGACAGCAACGCTCATAAAGCTATGCCCGGTTACCGCAAAACTCCGATAATGATATACGTTTTAAATGCAAATATTGAAAGAAACGGCAAAGATTCTGACGAAAGCATCGTTTCCCGTATGCTTGACTCGGGTTATATCGTAACTGTTCTTGACTATATGAATTCTCCCCTTGCGACTTGTCCCGGGCTGGACTATTCTGTTCAAGGCATCAGAGCAAGAATTATTAAAGGCGAGTTTTTCACAAATCATGAGATATTTCCGCTAGGAAAATACTCAGAAACTATCGTTGTTCCCGCGGGATATGACGTACTGTACAATCAGCCTTATTGGGCGTTTGATCTTCACGGCGGTGACGGCGATTTTGAAAAAATTGTAGAAGTATGGAACAACGATTTCAGAGGAACCAACGCTGACCAAATTATAAAATGGACCAATACAAACGGTGAACGCAAGGCAACGCAGGAAGGACACGACGGTTCTTCTCCCGAGTGGCTCGATTCTGAAGGAAATTCCGACAATAGCGGTGAGTATATAAGAATAAAACATACTAAAGCGAACACTATAACCGACTGCGTAAAGCCCGACGGATCTCCAATCGAGCTAAATCTCTATATGCATATCGTTTACCCAACAAATCCTGAGAAGCCCGCCCCCGTAATGTGTCTCGCGAATTCAAGCGAGGACTTGTGCTCGGGCTCAGCAACTGCCGACAGACCGCATCTTCTCGGATTTCTCTTCAGAGGATACGCAGGCGTTATGTACGACTATGGATACACCCCTATGGCAAGACTTGATTGCTACGGATACTTTGACGGATATCCAAAAAAGGGATACGTTACGGGAGATAACGCCACCTATTCTATGGCGTTTTATAACGATAAGCGTATAAATACCGCTGCAATGAGATTTATTCGATATACAACGCTTTCAAGCGAACAAATATCTCTCGATATTAATTCTATTGGTGTTTACGGTAATTCAAAGGGTGGCTGGATGACCTTCCTTGGCGAAAAAGACCCCGAAAAAATGCAGTCAAAGCGTATGCATCACGGGCATCACGATGAAACACGTTTTGAAAACGGTAAAACCGAAAACGAAGGTATAATCAGAGGCGGTACGGAGCAGCCATGGCTCATTTATGACGGAAAACGAATTTTAGGTGAGGCAAACTTCATCTATTCGAGCTGCGGCGGCGTCGACGATGCAGTCACCGAAGGCCACTGCCCTATGTTTATATCCTGCAACAGGCGCGACGGAAGCTGCTATTCAACCTCCAACGCACTCGTTAACACCTCGAGAATATACAACGTTCCCGCACTTTGCGTAGAAATCCCGCTAGGTCATACAATAACACGCGATAACGATCTTCTCTACGGTTTTGATACATATAATGCGTTCTTCGATTTTATAGGCTATTATTTCAAGAACGAAGCCCCCCGCGTTCTTGGCGCAAGAATAAATTATTCTCATTTTCCTGCTGATATTTCTGTAAAATTCTCAGGCGGTATTGACTTGCTCGAGGCTGATAAGATTAAAATTACAGACAGTTGCGGTGATGTAGTTTTCGGCGAATGGAAAAGCATTTTCGGCGGGGTTGAATGGATATTCACGCCCGATACAGCCGAATACGGCAAAGAATATACGCTTAACATTCCCGATACTGTTATCGGCAAAAACGGAAAAGCATTAAAAGAAGAATTTACTTCTAAGTTTAAAACCGCAGATGCAAGCGTGACTGACGTAAATGTAAAATCCTCTGCCGACGGTTTAGGTATCAGGTTTACAAAAGCATTCGATAGAGACGAGCATTATATTACATTAATAAACGAAGGCGGAGCAAACACTATTGGTGTATATACCGCCGAGGGATCAAGAATAGCTATCGCAAACGTAGCTGTATCGGGATATTACAAGATTGATGTGACAGACTACCTCTCAAAACTTCCCTGCGGCGCTGAGTGTGAACTCATTTTGAAATCCGAATATGCTTCAGGAAACGCCGTTATCTCGTTTGAAAACTTCACCCAAGAAAATTGCGGAGTTAAGCCGACCGAAAATTCGGTGTGCATACTCGACAAAGCGCCGGACGGTACTCCCGCCTTGAAATTCGAAAGCTTTAAAACCGTTACGGCATTTCCAACAGAAGAATTCTATTCATATCCTGCCCGCGTATTTGAGTATGACTCTATTATAAAAGATGAGCCTATCACAAGCTCGGATATGGGAAGAAAATTTAATATCAGTCTGAAGATTTATGATACGGTGTCAAGATATATCAGAGTTGAGTTAAGCCACTGCACGTCAAGACTTGACAGCGTTGCGGACTATAACAGAAATTGCTATAATATCATAACAGAGGCTGACAAGTGGATCGACGTTACGTTTGACTACACTGTTTACGAGCCTATGTATAAACATATTGAGATGCAAAAGAAAAAGCTTCTCGTTTCCGCCTACGGGCTTGGAAACGAAGATAAACCTATGTATTTTGCCGAGATAAAAGCAACCGAGCTTTTATCAGATGTTGAAATAAGCGATATAAGTCTTATATCAATGGCAAAATCAGACGTTTTACCCGATGGCCAGAGCGAGATATTCTGCGAAAAATCTCCCTGGGCAAAGAAATAGTAAAAATCCTCAAGGTCATTTTCGTGCCTTGAGGATTTTTATTATTTATCTATTTTTTTACGATATTTTTTTACACCAAAATATATTGAGTAAAGAAGCAAATCAGCGAGATAGAAGACAATTATCATTACGAACGGCATAACATAAGGTGCTATTGGTTGCGGCAATATATAAAACGGGTCTTGGGTCACGAAAAACCAATTGAAATTATGAGAATAATCTCCCGCTGTGCCGCAATAAAGAGTGTTACCTATAAGAGCCCAGACGGTCATAGCAACAATAACCAAAAGATCTTTATAGGAGTTTTTCCAGCGAAGTTCACTACGCTCAAATGCTAAAACGAATATCCCGTAAGCAGTCATAACACCGTGGAAAAGCAAGGTTTGCAAAGCTCTGTACGAAAGCGGATGGATCATATACCAGCCGATCCCCGCAGGATAAATAACGTATATGATATTGGAAAGCAAGCCCAAAATCGCAAGTTCATTTTTAAATCTCGAAAGAAAAGTATTTTTTCTGCTTAAAAAGCAGCATACGCAACTTGCTGTACAGGCATGGAACGGGAGTTTTTCGAGATCTATCTTCCCATATGCAAACGGCATTAAAAAGAAATCGGCTATATAAAGCCCGAATGCAATTGAGATCGACAGTTCTACTGCTCGTGATTTTACACTATCACTCTTATTTTTTAGTAATAAAATAAAAAAGGCTATGCCACCAAAAATAATCAGCATATAAATTATATGACATATTCCAAAGCAGGAAAACACCTCGCCGCCTTTTTTATCCGATAAAAGCTCGTTTAATAACTTATACATAAGGTACTCCCGGATTATAAAAATAAGACTTCAGATCTTACCGATGCTGTTATCATTTCCCTTCCTCTTCCCAAGCAAGGCAAGGATATCCGCCTTCGGGGCCGTACCCCTTGTCGCAATGAGAGCCCGCAACGCAGTTACCGCACGAGCAACCGTTATTTTTGAGCTCGCGTACGTTACGTCCGCAATCCGAGCATACGTATGCCGTTGAAGATACTAATTTCCCGCAACAGCTACATTTTATAAAATTGTAATCGGTGAGCATATGTAATCCTCCAACATACGAACATAAATACTTGATTAAATATATTATAAACAAGAATTATCGGATTGTCAAGGCTATTATAAATGTAAAGCTACGGAGTCTAAGCTCAGGTTATATAAATAATCTTTTAAATCTATTTGTTCGTAGATAAATACGCATCAGGCACTCATAAAACAAGTATGGTTTCATCTTTTGATCGCTTTGTTTGCCCTGTGCCATCATCTCACCGCCTTTCAACTAAATCATTATAACATTTTTCGCGCGGAATGGCAAGTTTTTTCGGCAATTCTATTTACAAATTGTTAAAATGGTGCTATAATAAGTATGCCAAACAAAACCAAATATCATTTTTAGGATAAACGCCCTGTTATTTTATAGGGGGTTTTGTACCCTTTTTCATTTTTTTATACAAGTCGGATATAATAAGGCAAAAGCGCTTGTTCCACTGACTTGTATATGGTGTTTATCCGTAATAGTTGGTTTTGTTTGGCGACAATTGGAGTTGGCGTTTTTCGGTGCGGTGACTTCGGTTGCCGCACTTTTTGATTTTCACCAAAAAAATTTAAAAGAAGGACGTTTAAAATGCTAACCCTAATTATTCTATTCTCAGTTGTTTTTGCGACCATTAGCATAGGCGCACAAATTTTCATCTCAAAAAAGTGTGATAACAGTGACGATATTCCAGATTCGTCAAAAATCAAAGCAGGTGCAATTATCTTATTGGTACTTAACGCTTATACATTAATCAAAACGGTAATTAATCTTACGATTAGGTATCCTGCAAATTATACAATGTATGATGTTGAAGAAGAGCTCGGACTTATGTTCGTTTACAGTTTTTCAATACTCATAATTATATCTTACATAGCATTCTCAATATTTTTGCTAATGAAATCTAAAACACTTGCTGTATTATCGTCAGTGTTTATTATATTCATCACTCTTTTCAATGCGATTATTGTTCGAACTACAACTATACTATCCAGTTATATTTCGCTTTTACCTACATTATTAGTACTGTCTTCGTTTGCGATTATATTCGCTCCGATACGCATCGGATATCAAAAGATTATAAAAGCAACTCCGTATTTGTTATTACTTGACATAATTAATACTATAATTCATATTATAAACGCAGGCTTTAGTTTTGATATTGTTATTTCAATCCTGACAATCATTCTTGAAGTTGCAGCATTTATACTTATATTTAATTTCATTGAACCTTCATTGGAAAGTAATGAAAATGCAGAAAACAAAATGATAACACTATCGCAGAAGCAAGGATTACTTTTAATTTTCGCCATCTTAATCTTCCCACTCATTATTGCGCTAATTTCATCTATCGGAAAGGTTTGGTTATTTGTTTCTTTCATTTTGCTAGCAGTTGCAGTGCCTTTCGTAGTCTTATATACGCAAGGGTTAAATATAAAGACTCGAATTGCTGCTGTAGCTATCATTTTAGCGATAGTTATTGGACTGTGTTTAATAGTGAGATTCGTTCCCGATAGTGACAGCGGCGGTGATAAATGCGTTTCTTGTGGAGGTGTAGGAATGGTAAATGACGGTTTCTTGGATTTTAAAACTTGTCCTACTTGTAGAGGAACTGGTTTGCCCCCAAACTAAATCAAGCTTAATACTCGGTCTTTAATTAAATATGCCTATCGTATACCGAAATATCGGTGTGGCAAAAGTTTAGCGAGCCGTTTTTGCGGCTCGCTTTTCGTTATTTCAAAACCTTTATATACCTATATATTCTCGTTCTGCTCATATCGCAAACGCGCGCAAGCTCTGACACGTTTAGCTCGCCGCTGACGTAAGAGGGATAATGCCGATAAAATATCGCCGGAATATCGTCCTTCGTAAGCTTCGGTCTGCCGATGCGCACGCCCTTCGCCTTTGCGTTTGCCATTCCCGATTTTACGCGCTCGCGTATCATTCCGAGTTCAAGCTCGGCAAATACGCCGGACATCTGAATAAATGCGTTTGACATTGGGTCAAGTCTGCCTATAATGGCAAAAAGTTGGACACATTACATAGGAAAAACTTAAAATGATGTGTCCAACTTTTTATCATAGATTGTTTTTAGCGGTGTTAATAGAACTAATCAAAATTCGTCTTATTTTACCGGAATCGATACTCATTTTACCATAAACAGAATCGCTAATTATATTGGTTTTCACAAATAACTTTAACCAATACTCTGTTTCGTGGCATTCCTTGAGTGCAATTTGCATTTTTGCTACGAAATCAGCCTTACTGCTTGCGTAGTTCGCTTCATGAATATTTGCGCCTTACTTGTACCGCTGCGTAAAAGCTGGTTAGTTAAAGCATTCTTCCCTTTTAAGCTTTCGCAGAGATTAACAATATCGATAGCAAATTGCATTGATAAATCAAGAACAAGGTTTTCTGACATAAAGCCTTCAATGAATGAAATGACAGTAAACCGTCATGAAATGTTATACTGCTGCGCATAAAACATGAAATGAAGCTACTATTGAATAAAAGGATTGGATACACTACACTTATATGATATTGCTAATTTAATCGGTATTAAAGACGACGCTACTGTTTTTGGACTTAATCATCGAATTTTAAACCGTGTGACCATAGAAAATTACAGATACTGCGTTTCGCTCATAAAACATCTTACGGACATGCCATATATATCTTGCAAAGCTTGCAACAAAGCGGTATTTAAACCCACAAGAGCCGGACCGATTTGCAAAAGTACTTTCATTTTAATAAATTCGTATTTCAGGTATAACCGCTTTTGTATTTCCAACAGTTCTCTGCACGTCAATTTTGATACCGCGCACGACGGTAGGTTCAAGATCAATAACAACCAATCGCATAATATTATCTGTGCATTTGTGTACTTCACACCACCCGGTTTCCGTCAATACAAGAAGCGAGAAGTCCGTAACCATATTCATAGCAACAGGCTGTTTCATATATCCGTATCCATATTCCGAGAAAGGAATATCAAATGTGATTCGCACCTGAGAAATCATTTTTTCTTTGTCAAACATTAACTCGATACTATTAGGTACATCACTTTCGGATATCCATGCGTACTCTTTTCCGGAATTAGGCCAATTTATTCCGTTTATTGCGTTTTTAGGCTCTCCACCTTTGACAAAGGAAGTTGCAGTTGCAACTGCTTGCAATGCCAGATCGTTTACATCATGATTTTCAACGTATGGAATGTTCATCCCATCCTTCAATAGAAGCTGCTGCAATTCGTCAATATAACCGTCTCTGACACCTCTCGGTGTTGTATTCCATTTTTTACAAAGATAAGCTGCAGTACCTACCGCTTGTCCCATCGTTCCAATCGTAAGTTGTACTCGCACGGGTCCGAGTCCTAAATGAGTAACGCTGATACATCTTCCCACCATCATAAGATTTTCAATATTTTTAGAGTATAATGCTCCGAAAGGGATTGGTGAGATAGGAATTTTCTCGTTCGAGGTGAAGGCTCCCTTTTTGCCGGAAAAAATTCCGCTCGGGTGATGAACGTCAATTTTCCAACCGCAATATCCGATTGAATCAAAGTACTTACGTTTTTCTACATAATCATTTTCTGTAAGAATATAATCCCCGATAAGTCTTCTTGTTTCGCGCTTTGCGTTATACGTGCCCAACTTCACGAGCTGATAATTTCTTGCCTTCTCGCGATCTGCCCAAGAATTTTTCAACCAATCAAAATAACCGACGGACATTCTTATCATCGAATCTCTAACATACTCATTTTCAAACAAATCATCGTAGTCGTTTGGCATTTCAAGCCACCATTCTCCAATTCCGATCCTTGTCGGTACCCTGCCGAGTTCATCTTTTTCGGGAAGCTTAAACGCCCACTCCGGTGCTTTATAATCAATAGCACTATTTCGTTCTTCAGCGTAATAACTGCAAACCGTGTAGCTTTTATTTCCCGGTGCGGTAGCACTTCCGCTCATAGTACATCCATCCGCTAAAATAGGTGCAAAAGACTCATTGTGTTGAAATTTCGCTTCCCTTCCTATGCGGTATTGAGCGCCGGCATAATATCCCAGCCATCCGTCTCCTGTTGCATCAACGTAATAATCTGAAGTAAACTTATACTCTTCTTGGCTCAACGTATTAATCGTAAAAACATCGGTAATTTGATTGTTATCTGTAACAGCATCGATAAGCAACATATTTGAAAATACATCGAGATTTTTTTCTTGTTTTGTGAATCTCTCAAACGTCTCCGACCAAGTTAATGCATTTTTGTAACGGTAAGTTTTGAGTTCGAATACAACACCGGTCTCGTGATATCCACGATGAGCAGAGCCTTCAAGCGTTACGTTAGCTTCGTCAGAGGCGTTTCCACCCAACATTGGACGATCATTAATCAGCGCAGTCTTCAAGCCATATCTTGCACAGGTAATTGCAGCAACGATTCCTCCAACACCGCCACCAACGATTATCGTATCATAGTATCCCATATACTCCGTTTTAATTTCCAGGCGCTTGATTTCCGCACGCTGTTTTTTCAGCATGCGGATTTCCTTCGAAGGAGTAAAGTCGTAATCGTTTGTTATCACAACGCAGGCAAAACGCCCAAACCATCCCTTTGTATCATATATTTTTAGTATATGCTCGCCTTTTTTTAACTCAAAATCTCCGGCAATCTCAAAATACCAATCCTTGATATGTGCTTCAGCACAAATATGCTCGGAGCGGATTCCATCGACCTCAACTACTATTCCGTCAGGATTATAATCTGATATCCAATTTTTTGTTCTTACATATATCCTATAATATCCATCTTCGGATGTGACAAAAGCCGTTGTTGCCGGATTTACCGATTCACCAGCTCCGTTAGCCATCAGATACGCTTGCCCCATTTCGCGCACAAACTGTGTTTCGAGAATAAATCCGCCGTAGTCGTTAAATTCTACTGCATCTATCCATATTTTTTCCATATTATTTACCACCTCTAAATATAAGTTTTTATAAAAAAATATTGACTTTTTAACATTATAACACTATAATTAACATAAAAACTTTGATTTTGTGCTATGATACTTTAAAAAGGAGTGTTTTATTATGATAGATGATCTTAGTGCCATAAAAAATTATATAGATCTACTACAAAAAAATCTCAGCTTTGATATCATTATTTATAACGAATGTGGTTTATTACAGAATACAACGCTCTCGGCTATTTCATCTGTTGGCAAATGGCATACCAATCCCTACTGTTTAAAAATCAAAGAAAACGATTCTTTGCGGAATAAATGTGTTTCACTAAAGTCTTGTTTTGTGAAAAAAATTTTGAGTGGCAACGGAATTGTAAAAAGCACTTGCTTTTGCGGTGTCACCGAATACGTGCTTCCGATAATGATCGACGGATATCTCGTATCCTTGGTTTCGGCAAGCGGATTTAAGGGCGAGATAAAAGAAAGCACTTTTCAAATTTTAAGCAAACGCGTGAATTTAGATTATGAAAGCTTTATCGATATGAGAGAAAAAGAGCTTTCAACAGTTCGCGATGAAGCTTTTGTAATACAAGCGATAGAGATTCTAGGATATCTATTGAAGCGCTATTTACTCGAAAACACCGATATTCCGCAAAAAATAGTTACTATACATCAAAAAAACAACGGACACGTTCAAAAGGCTATAGAATACATCTCAAGTAATTTTACCAAGCAAATTGATGCTGAAATGGTTGCAAATCATTGTCATGTAAATATTTCATATCTTCAACATCTGTTTTCGGACATACTAAACCATGGAATTGCCGAAGAAATACGCCTTAAGCGTTTATTGTACGCAGCTGAGCTTCTATGCACTACGGATTATTCCGTGAAATACATATCACACGTTACGGGATTTTCGTCACCGGACTACTTTTCAACTGCTTTCAAAAAGCACTTTAACGTCACGCCGCTTTTATACAAAAAGAACTATAAAAACGGAAGCCATCACATATCCATACCTTGATAATCCACAACGTAAAGCATTGTTTAATACACCTCTCAAATCACTATAACAGATATTGCCGCTAATACACAAATTCTCATGTTTTTTAAGCACGGAGTACATATCTTAGTTTATTATAGCGAGCTTTGTATTATAAAAAATCTTCCCTTTGAATAAAAAATGGACACATCACAGAGGATTTCTCCAAAATGACGTGTCCAACTTTTTATGAATTTGACTTTGCAGTATCGGTTTTGCGAAGCTAAAGCTTCGCTTGAAATGCGCTTTTCACTTGCGCTTGAAATGATGCTACGCATCTTGAAATGAAACGCATCGCGTTTTCTTGAAATGCACTAAAGTGCATTATTACGCATTAGCCTTTGCAGTGTTTATCGAGGAAATAAGAAGCTTTCTTATTTTACCGCAGTCGTTTTTTAACTTCTTGTAGACTTCTTCGGAAATTATGGCGGTTTTCACGAACAATTCGAGCCAATATTCAGTTTCATAGCTTTCCTTTAATGCTATCTGCATTTTGGCAATAAAATCTGCTCTGCTACTCGCATAATTAGCTTCGTGAATGTTTGCGCCTATTGACGTACCGCTACGGAGAAGTTGATTTACAATAGCAGACTTCCCTTTTATGCTATCACAAATATTAACTATTGCAACAGAAAAATCCATTGATAAGTCTGCTATTATATTGTTAGTCATAGTATTTAACCCTTTCATTAAAGAGTTGCGAAGCTGTGGCTTCGCTTGAAATGGCAACAAGTTGCCTTGAAATGCCTCACGGCTTGAAATGAATCGCACAGTGCTTTTTGAAATGCACTAAAGTGCGTTAAATGAAATCGCCCTATCCCAATTGATAAATATGCGCCACGACGGAAAACCGCGTGGCGCATTTCAAGCTCACAAAGTGAGCATTTCAATCACCAAAGGTGAATTTCAATTGCTCGATTTATCGGGCGAATTTCATTGTAATTCGCGTTGCGAATTACTTGCTTGCCTCTTCGATAGCAACTGCAACAGCAACAGTCATACCAACCATGGGGTTGTTACCTGCGCCGATGAGACCCATCATTTCTACATGCGCAGGAACGGAAGAGGAACCTGCGAACTGAGCGTCGCCGTGCATTCTACCCATAGTATCGGTCATACCATAGGAAGCGGGACCTGCAGCCATGTTATCAGGGTGAAGGGTTCTACCTGTACCACCACCGGATGCAACGGAGAAGTACTTCTTTCCGTTCTCATTACACCACTTCTTGTAGGTTCCCGCAACGGGGTGCTGGAATCTTGTGGGGTTAGTGGAGTTACCGGTGATAGAAACGCCAACGTTCTCAAGACGCATAATTGCAACGCCTTCCGGAACACTGTCAGAACCGTAGCATCTTACCTTTGCTCTGTCTCCGTTGGAGTAAGCGATCTCCTTAACGATCTTAACCTCTTCGGTATAGGGATCGAACTGAGTCTGAACGTAGGTAAAGCCGTTGATACGGGAAATGATCATAGCGGCATCCTTACCAAGACCGTTAAGGATAACGCGAAGAGGCTTATTTCTAACCTTGTTAGCATTAAGAGCAATCTTAATTGCGCCCTCTGCAGCAGCGAAAGACTCGTGACCTGCAAGGAAGCAGAAGCACTCGGTCTCCTCGGAAAGAAGCATCTTACCGAGATTACCGTGGCCGATACCAACCTTACGGTTTTCAGCAACGGAGCCGGGGATGCAGAAGCTCTGCAGACCGATACCGATAGC